>CALXDR010000020.1 GCA_944387115.1 uncultured Oscillospiraceae bacterium | reverse complement strand
CCATAAGGGCCTCAATCGGGGCTCTTCACTCACATCAGAGCCTGCAAACCAATTTGCGCAAAACTCTTGACACTACCGCGTCTGCAAGCTCACTTTTGGGAAACCTCTGAACTGGATTTGTGTCGTCTATTATATCGACGAAAACCGCACGGAGGCCCGACGAATCAAGAAATACTAGCCTGCAAATTCCTTTTTTCGTAGTACCACAAAAGGCATGAGAGCGCACTCAGAGCGCCAATCCAGAGCAGTGCAGAAGCAATGGACAACAGGCTTGCGGACACTTTTGCCGCTTCAAGGAGGTTGCTCACGGGGATATATGTGAAAAAGCGGAAGGGGAAGAGCTTTGTGAGGGTTTGGAGGGATACCGGCATGAGGGACAACGGGATGAGACTGCCGGACACAATGGCTTTTACTGCGGCGATGATTCTGACTGCACCTCTGATTCTTCCGAAGTAGAAGGACAATAGGCCAATTGCAAACCAGGTCAAAAACTCAATGAGCATACCCAATGCGCTGGAAACCACAAAAAGGAGCACCTGAATCAACGTGATATTATGAAACACCAGAAGATATAGGACCACCGGGATATACACGACTGAGTAGATGCACATCCAAGCGATATATTTACAAAAATAGGGCATCACATATATGTATGGGCGCACCAGTGCGTTTGCAATGCCGCCTTCCAGAATATCGTCTTGTATATCAAGTGCTATACTCAAAAACGGATACGAAAGGCTCAACAGACCCGTCAACAGGTAGTACAGCACCATGTACGAGTAGTCCACGGGGGAGGTTCGTGCTATGAACTTCCAAAGGAACAGATAGAGTATCAACTGAAGGGGTAGTTCTACCAGCTTAAAGAATACCGACACCTTGTGGACACGATACTCCTTCAAGTATATTTTGGTGAGTGTTATATATTTATCCATTGATGCTTTCATAGTGGGTTCGCCCCCAGTTCCATATCGTTTTATTGATGCACGTCCACAGGATGATGCTGCCTGCAAGCCCGAGCAGCATGAACATCAGATTGGGACCGGATACCTTGTCCAACACAAACTCTGCTGGGAAGGTACTGAAAAAGTAGAAGGGCAGAAGTGTCTGGAACAAGACCTTCACAATCTGCGGGAGAATTACCAGCGGATATTTATTGAATTGGATGAAAGAATCACAAAATTGTGTGAGAAAATCAATTTTACAGCTGCAAAAGGCAGCGTAGCAGATGGAAAACTGGATGAGCATCAGTGTGTAGTTGGCGAGAAAGACCAAGACAATGGAAATGAATAATTTCCACGGCTACAGGTAAATGTTTGCAATCCGAAGTATCAAAAATACCTTTACAAAGCCCACTAGAAGCCCAAGGTAGTCAATGTTCAGAAGCAGAAAACGCTTGCGGGGATCCATGGGACGAATCAGCTGTGTGTCGATGGAACCGGTATAAATCACCTGCCAGAAAAGCGCCGCTACCGAGAAAATGTTTTGCTCAAACGTATAGAACAGTTCGGACAATGTGATGAACACCAAAATTTGTGCGTAAGTCCATCCGTCAACGATAAATCCTACATCATTTACCACGTACCAAAAAACGATGGTTCCAATCAAAAAGATTAGGTTGCTGATGAAAAGCAGAAAACTATCCATGCGAAAACTTTGGTATCGGCTAAAGTGCATACGCGCCATTGCTTTAGCAATTTGCCATTCTCTCTTTAATAACATCTTCCAGCACCTCCCTCAGCTTTAAGGATTCTACGCTCATCTCCTGAATGGAAAGGATTGCGGAACATTCTTTGATTAGAAGTTCCTTTTCCTCCTCGCTGTGAATGGGAAAAGACAACTTTTTAGCTGACAAATCCGCTTGGCTGCACCGTTCCACCAGCTGGTGAAAGGCCTCGGAATTTTTTACCTCTGCAAACCCAATTTGCAAATATTGTCCACGACGCGCAATGATGTCGATGAGTTCATCTGTCTTGTTATTGTACTGGATTTCACCATCGCTGAGAATGATTGCACGGCTGCAAATGGTTTGGATATAATCTACTTCATGGGTGATGATGACAATGGTTGTGCGCCATTGTTTGTTGAGGTAGTTCAATAAATCGTACAGCCTTTTTTTGCGCTGTAGTCCAACCCGATGGTAGGTTCATCTAAAAAGAGGTATTTGGGCTGGTGGAGCAAGACAGATGCGATTTCACATTTTACCCGCTCGCCAAAGCTCAGCTTGCGGTATTGTTTTTGATACAAAGAGCGGATGCTAAGGTGCTTATCCACCATGGCGAGCCTGTCTTCAAAGTCCTGATCGGAGACATCGTAGATGGCCTTAAAATAGTGAAGGTTATCCATCACGGTCAAATCTACGATAAACGACGGCTTTTGGTTGAACACAACGCCGATTTGCGGTACTAATGTTCTCTGATGCTTGAAGGAGTCTACACCGTCAAAGTCAATGGTGCCAAGGGTGGGTTTTATGACGCCTGTGATACATTTTAGCAAGGTTGACTTTCCAGAGCCATTGTGGCCGAGAAGCGCCACAATCTCACCATCGGGGATGGTCAGGTTGATGTCTTTTAGTACCTCGCCCTTCTTTTTATAGCTTTTCGTTACCCCACGCACATGAATCATCCGGATTCTCCTCTCTAAAATACAAATCATGCTATGAAATTCATTTGTTTGCTGGAAAAACCTGATTTCATCATACCAGTTCTTTGCATGGTTTTCAAGAGGTGATTCTTTTTTTGGAAAAAGATATACGCCGCATAAGAGGTGGGGAATCGGATGTGGGGAACATTGGGTGTCATGGGTGGCCGGGGAAACCCCTGCTCGGTACGCAATGGGACAAGCAAGAATCAGATGGCAGAGAGCAGCCCCCCAGGAGCATGATGCTCCTGGGGGGCTGTACGCATACTTATTGGTCTTTGCGGGTCATATAGCGCTGGGTAAATTCCTCGGCGGGGATGGGACGGCTATACAGGTAGCCCTGTCCCATGTCGCAGTTCAGGTTGCGGATGAGGGTTTCGTTTTCCACCGTCTCCACACCTTCCACCACGGTGGTGATGTTCAGGCGTTTGGTGAGCTTGACAATGCACTCCAGGATGAGTGCGAAGCGGTTGCTCTGCCGGGCGGAAATCTCCAGCAAGAAGGAACGATCCAGCTTCAGCTCGTCAATCTCCAGAGAGCCCAGGGTGTGGAAGGAGGCGTAGCCGCTTCCGAAGTCATCCATAGACACCCGGAAGCCCAGCTTGCGCAGCTTCCGCAGCTTTTCATGGGGCTCTCCCGTCTGCTCGAAGGAGAGCTGCTCCAAAATCTCCAGCGTAATCAGTTGGGCAGGCACCTGGTAGCGCTGGAGCAGTTCTTCCAGGGTACTGATGTAATCTGGGCGGTAAAACAGCAGCTTGGATTGGTTCACCGAAATGGGCAGCGGGGCAATTCCGCTGTCCATCCACTGCCGAATCTGGCGCATGGCCTGCTCCACCATATACAAATCCAAGTGGCTACAAAAGCCGTTGCGCTCAAACAGCGGGATAAAGTCGTTGGGGAAGATGATGTGTCCATCCTCGATGACCCAGCGGACCAGGGCTTCTGCGCTGCCCAGAGAGCCGTCTTTCAGGTTTATCTGAGGCTGGAGGTACATCTGAAACTCCCCACGCTGCAGCGCCTGGTGCATATGGCTTTCAATGAAGTTTTCCCGTTCCTCGGTATTGTGCAGCTGGGTGTCATAGAAATGCACACTGGTGGAGGGCAAATCCCGGCAGTGCTGGATGGCAAACCGGCTGCGGGTGATAATCAGTTCGGTGGACAGTTCCTCCTGGTTGGGGTATTCCACCAGGTAGGCGCCGGCGTACAGGGATATACGGTAGTCCCGGGTGGTGGAAACTGTGTGAAGGCCGATGTCCTCCATCAGGGCGGTGGTGCGCTTTTTCACCGCACAGGCGTCTGTCTCCAAAAAGACGAGATAGAACAAATCGCCGCCCTCACGGCAGAAAAACTCGCCCTCGCCCATGGAGCCACGCACCCGCTGGGCAATGGTTTTGAGCAGCTGGTTGGCCATAGAGGAGCCAAACAGCTCGTTGATAAACTTGAACTGCCGCACATTGAGGGACACCATACAGAAGCTCTGCTGACGGTGCTGGAGCGCATCAAGATTCTGCATAAAGCGGTTGAGGTTGTCCGCCCCGGTCAGCTCGTCGGTATAGGCCATGCGGGTAAGGGTGCGGTTGTGGTGCAGGGTGAGGCGCCAGATGTACACCAGCAGCACCAGAATGAGCACGGCCAGCAGGAGAAAGGTGACGCCCAGGGTGATGACCATCTGGTAGATGGTATGGTTGGAGTTGGTTACTGCGCTGATACACAGGACAAACCAGTTGTTCAGGCCCACCGGCTCCACCAAGATGTTGCAGCGCACCCCCTGGTAGCGGACGGTGGAGAAGATGGACTCCTCACGGGCAATGGCCGCTTCGATGGCATTCAAGTCTGCCTGATCGAAAAAGTCTGCGCTGAAGATGCTGCTCTGGTACTCCGGGCTGGACAGGTCAGTGGTGCCTGCCAGCACCTGACCCTGGGCATTGATGAGGTAGGTTGTGCTGTTCTGGTTGGACGAAGCAGACTCTGACAAAATCTCGTCGAAGCAGGTTAAGCTGGTGCTCCCGGCAAGGACGCCCACAATATTCCCGTCCTGATAGACAGGAACGGCGCACACCAGCAGCCGGGCTTCTGAAATGTCGCTTTCATACAGCCGGGACACATCGGGAATGCCCCGGTAGGCCATGGTCAAGGAGGCCTGGACGGCATGGGGCAGGGTATGATAGTCCACATCGGTCAACATACCAAGCTCTGTATTGACCAGCGTGCCAATGCCGTGGGCGTTGAAATATCCCAGGGTTTCAAAGGTATCGCTGTGGTTGGCAATGAGCAAATCTGTGGAAAAGTGCGCGTCATCCAGGACCTGAGACTGCTCAAACAGGGCGGCCAGCGTGGACAGGCTTTTGGAGTCCTGCTCCAGCTGGAGGATGATCTGGGTGCGGTATCCGCTGGCCTCTTCCTTAAATTCGCTCAGCGCAAGGCTTTGGAGGGCACGGTGGAAGGTAGTGGCGATGAATGCGCCTGCAAGCAAAATCACCAGACCCAGCACAGAGCACCAGACAGCTGCCCGGGACAGCCGTTTTTTCAGCTGTGTTTCATTCATCGTTTCACCTCCTTATCAAGGATTGTCAAAAAATGGACAATATCAGACTATACAAAAGAAATATACACGATAAGCCGGTGGAAATCAACTGTTTTTTGAGATATATAAAATTTTACAAAGGGGGCGGGAGGGCATCACCCTGCGCACCGGTGGGAAGGGCAGGTTCAAAGGGGCGGAAGGGGGCCGAATTTGGCCTGGTAAAGGGCGGTGAGGGTGTCCTCCACCCGGTGACACAGCTGCCCGGCGGCCTGCTGCACCGGCAGAGCGGCGGTATCCATGGCGTAGGACTGACCGGTGTAGCGCAGCATGGTCAGGTCGTTGAAGTTGTCCCCGAAGCTGACCATCTCCTCGGCAGGAATGTGCAGGCGCTGGCTGATGGCGTGCAGGCCCACGGCCTTGCTGGCCTGGGTGAAGTCCAGCCACACTTCCCCCGCCACGGCCACTTGCAGCTGCCCCCGCCAGGGGTCTCCCAGCAGGCGGTCATAGGCCGCTGCGCCGTCGGGGCAGTAGGCGGACACCTTTAGAATATCCTCGGTGATGTCCTCGGGGCAGTGGACGAGGGTGACATGGTTGCCCAGGAAGTATCGGATATGACTGTAGTATGCGGGGTTTTTGGGCATCAGATAGGAGGTTGAGGCGCCGGAGATGAGCACTTCACAGGCGGGGTGGTCCAGAATGGCATGGCTGATGGCCAGGGCGGTTTGCCGGGGGATGGGGGTCTTGGCCAGAATCTCCCCCCGGTCAAAGACAATGCCGCCGTTTTCACACAGGAAGAGTACCTGGTCTGCCACAGGGGCAAACAAATCCCGCAGGCTGTGATATTGCCGGCCGCTGGCGGCGCAAAACCGCACGCCCTGGGCGTGGAAGGCTCGGATGAGATGAAACATTTCCTGGGAAATCTCCTGGCTGCCGTGGCGCAGCAGGGTACCATCCAAATCGCTGGCAATCAACTTCATAACCATACTCCTTTTGTGTATTTGTATATCCTGGAATATCTTTATGTATCTTTGGGCGGGCCCGCCGGGCAGGCCGCGTCCAACCCAGTATACACGGGAAGAGCAGGAAAATCCAGACCCTTTCTCCCGTTGCTGAGGGGCATGGGGCGGGGCGGCGGTGCATAGGGTGGAGGGAAGGGGGCGGGAGGTATGGAATTTTCCAAGCTGCACGGGCTGGGCAACGACTATATTTATTTAAATTGTATGGAGGGAATGCCCGGGGATATGGAGGGGCTGGCACGGAGGCTGTCTGACCGGCACTTTGGGGTGGGCGGCGACGGGGTCATCTGCGTGTGTCCCTCCGGCAGGGGAGATTTCAGGATGCAGATGTTCAATGCAGACGGCTCGGAGGGGGAGATGTGCGGCAACGGGATTCGGGGCCTGGGGAAGTTTGTCTTTGACCGGGGGCTGACCGACAAGCAGCGGCTTGTCATTGAGACGGAGGCGGGACTGCGCACGCTGGCGCTCCATCTGGAGGGGGGGACGGTGGCAGGGGCCACGGTGGATATGGGGGCGCCGGAGGTGGGCGGCCCCTGCACGGTGGAGGCATGGGGGCGGGTGTACCGGGGGCTTCCGGTGTCCATGGGAAATCCCCACTGCGTGGTGGAGGTGGAGGAGGTGGAGCGGCTCAATCTGCCCAGGCTGGGGCCGGTGTTTGAGCACCACCCGGCATTTCCCCAGCGGACCAACACGGAGTTTGTGCGGGTACTTGACACACGCACCCTGCAAATGCGGGTATGGGAGCGGGGCAGCGGGGAGACGATGGCCTGCGGCACGGGGGCATGTGCGGCGGTGGCGGCCATGGTGCGGGAGGGGCGGCTGGAGCGGCGGGTGCAGGTGCGCCTGGCGGGGGGCAGTCTGGAGGTGGCGTGGCGGGGAGATGGGCATATCTACCTCACAGGGCCTGTCCAGTGGGTGTTTGACGGCACCACAGCCGTGCCGCGACGGGGCAGTGGGAGGGCCCTGGGCGGCGGGGCGGAGTGAGCGCAGAGTGCGCAGGCTGTTTTTCCATGGAGGAGCGCAGCGATGGCAGGACAGGCGTGACGGGGAGGGCTGCAGGGCATTGGAGCGGCCCTTTGGCTGAGGACTTGCAAACAGGATTGGGAGGCATGGCACATGGTGCGCATCAACCGGAATTTTCTCAAGCTGCCCGGCAGCTATCTCTTCTCGGAAATTGACCGCCGGGTGAAGGGGTACGCTCAGGCCCACCCCCAGGCGCAGCTGATTGGCCTGGGCATTGGGGACGTGACCCGCCCCCTGCCTTCGGCGGTGACGGAGGCCATGCACCGGGCGGTGGAGGAGATGGCTACGCCGGAAGGGTTTCACGGATACGGGCCGGAGCAGGGGTATGACTTTTTGCGCCGGGCCATTGCCCGGTGGGACTACCAGAGGCGGGGGATAGACATCACCCCCGAGGAAATCTTCCTATCCGATGGGGCGAAAAGCGACAGCGGAAACATGGGGGAGTTGTTTGGGGTGGACAATGTGGTGGCGGTGTGCGACCCGGTATACCCTGTGTATGTGGACACCAACGCCATGGCAGGGCGGGCGGGGGAGTTTGATGGGCACACAGGGCGGTGGGGGGCGCTGCGCTATATGCCCTGCGTGGCGGACAACGGGTTTGTGCCCGACATTCCATGGGGGGAGGAGGCCGGCCTCATCTACCTGTGCTTTCCCAACAACCCCACCGGGGCGGTGGCGAGCCGGGAGCAGCTGGGGCAGTGGGTGGAGTATGCCAACAGCAGCGGGGCAGTAATCCTCTTCGACGCTGCCTATGAGGCGTTTATCTCCCAGGAGGATGTGCCCCACAGCATTTTCGAGGTTGCGGGCGCACGGACGTGCGCCATTGAGTTTCGCTCCTTTTCCAAAACGGCGGGGTTTACGGGGACCCGGTGCGCCTATACCGTGATTCCCAAAACTCTGGTGCGGGATGGGGTGGCGCTCCACGCCCTTTGGAGCCGCCGGCAGAGCACGAAGTTCAACGGCGTGCCCTATGTGGTGCAGCGGGGGGCTCAGGCGGTTTATACCCCGGAGGGACAAAGGCAGGTGCGGGAGACCATTGCCTACTATCAGCGCAACGCCCAGGTGATTCGGAAGGGACTGGAGCAGGCGGGGTTGACGGTTTACGGCGGGGTAAATGCCCCGTACATCTGGGTGAAAACCCCGGATGGAATGGGCTCTTGGGTATTTTTTGACCTGCTCTTGGAGCGGGCCGGTGTGGTGACCACCCCGGGGGCGGGGTTCGGGCCCAGCGGGGAGGGGTACATCCGGGTCACTGCCTTTGGGAGCGGGGCGGACACCTGCCGGGCGGTGGAGCGCATTGCCCAGGCGGTGGGCACGCTCTGAGGGGAGGCGGGGAGCGGCCATCCTTGGGATAGAAGGGGGGGCTGTGCAGCATAGATTGGCCCCTCCATTTCACTCAACAAAACAACGATTTTCTTAAGTTGTCAAGGTGGAATATCCGGGGGAGGGCGGGCATAGGATGGGGCAAGAACTGAAGGAGGCTTGTACATGGAACGAAAGACAGCGGTGTGTGAGGCGGCGCAGGTGCTGCCTCAGGAGCTATACCGGGCGGTGTGCGCCCTGAGCAGCGCCCAGCTGGAGCAGGGGGAGGAGCTGCGTCTCCGGCGGGGGCGGCCCCCTGCTCTGGTGGCGGCAGGGCGGGAATGGGACACGGACTGCCGTGGGGTGGTGGAGGAGGATTTGCTCCAGGTGGTGGAGCAGGCCAGCCAGGCCTCTGCCCACACGGTGGTGGATCAGCTCAGGCAGGGATTTGTCACCCTGCGGGGCGGGCACCGCATTGGGCTGTGCGGGACGATGGCACGGCGGCAGGGGGAGGGCACCACGCTGCGCCATCTGGGGTCCATCGCCATTCGGGTGGCCTGCCCTGTGGAGGGGGTGGCAGAGGGGGTGGTGGGACAGCTGTGGTCGGGAACGTGCATCCACAGCACCCTCCTTCTGGCGCCCCCAGGGGCGGGCAAGACCACGCTGCTCCGGGACCTGGTGCGCACCCTGTCGGAGGGGGGAGGGGGGCGGCGCCCCCTGCGGGTAGGGCTGGCGGACGAGCGGGGGGAGGTGGCGGCCATGTGGCAGGGAGCGCCCCAATTCTCTGTGGGCTGTCACACCGATGTGATGGACGGGTGCAGCAAGGCGGAGGGGCTGTCTATGCTGCTGCGGGGGATGAATCCCCAGGTGCTGGCGGTGGACGAAATCACCCATCCGTCAGACGCCGCCGCCCTGGAGGAGGCGGCCGGGTGCGGGGTGGCTCTGCTGGCCACTGCCCACGGCAGCGGGCGGGAGGATTTGGAGCGCCGGCCGGTATACCGCCGCCTTTTGGAGGGCGGGGTATTTCGCCGCCTGGTCACGCTGCGCTGTCAGGAGGGCGTGCGCAGGTATCAGGTGGAGGGGTTGGCATGATGCGTCTGATGGGGGCGCTGCTGCTCACAGCGGGCTCTTCGGCCCTGGGGTGGGCGGCTGTGCGCCATCTGGAGGACCGGGTGCAGGATGTGGAGGGCGTGATGGCGGGTCTGGCGCTGATGGAGCGGGAGCTGGGGTGGCGGATGTCCCCCCTTCCAGAGCTGTTTGGACAAGCCGCCCAGGCCACACGGGGGCGGCCGGCAGAGTTTTTCTCCCTGTGCGCCCAGGGGACGGCCCATTTGGAGGGGCGCACCCTGCGCAGCATCTGGGGACAGGCTTTGGAGATTGCCCAGCTGCGCCTGGAAGAGGAGGAGCGGGGGTGCCTGGAACAGCTTGGGACGGTGCTGGGCCGGTATGACGGGGAGAGCCAGCGGCAGGCGCTGGCCCACGCTCTGGAGCGGATGGAGGGGTGCCGGAACCAGGCCAGGGAGGAGCGCAAGCGGCTGGGAAAGGTATACGCAATGCTGGGGGTGGCCGCAGGGCTGTTCCTGGTGATTTTCTTGCTGTAGGGCAGCAGAGCTGCTGGGAGGGGCGAGCATGGATGTGGATTTGATTTTTAAGATTGCGGCCATTGGCATTCTGGTCTCTGTACTCAACCAGGTGCTGACCCGCTCGGGCCGGGACGAGATGGCCACCATGACCACGCTGGTGGCGCTGGTGGTGGTGCTGGCGATGGTGGTGCAGGAGATCAGCAGTCTGTTTGACCTGGTGAAAAATCTCTTTCACCTGTGAGAGAGGGGGACGGAATGGGGATTGAACGAGTGGCTGCGGCGGCGATTGTATCTGCCATCTGCGCCATGGTGGTGCGCAGGCAGTGCCCGGAAATAGGGGTGGTGCTGGCGCTGGGGGCCGGGGCGCTGCTCTTGCTGGGGTGCAGCGGCGCATTGGAAGGGCTGGCAGCCTTTTGGGCACGGCTGGCGGCGCTGAGCGGGGTGGCTGCGGGTGTCATTGAGCCGGTTGCCAAGGTGACGGGGGTGGCCCTCATCACCCGATTGGCGGCGGACTTCTGCCGGGACGCCCAGGAACAGGCCTTGGCGGGGACGGTGGAGCTGGCGGGCGCTGCCCTGGCCCTGGCGGCAGCCCTCCCCCTGTTCTCCGGGGTGCTGGATTTGCTGGACAAGCTGTTGGGGGAATAACGAAGCGCTGAGCCCCCGGAGTAGCTCGGATGGACTGGAGCGAAGGGCAAAACCCAGGGCGGGCGTAGCCCGGCCGGATTTGCCCTGAGTCGGAGGGAAGCCGAGCGTACACGGAGGGGAGCGAAGCGTGACAATAACGAAGCGTCCGAGCCGTCGTGAGCAGGCTGGATGGAGCGAAGTGAGGAATAAAACCCAGGGGGGCAAAGCCACCCGGTTTTGTTCCGAATCGGAGCGAAGCCAGCCGTTGCGAACAGGCGAGGCGTGACAATAACGAAGCGTCCGAGCCGTTGCGAACAGCCCGGATGGAGCGAAGTGAGGGATAGGCATAAGGCGGGCACAGCCCGCCATGCCTGTCCCGAATCGGAGGGAAGCCGAGCGTACACGGAGGGGAGCGAGGCGTGACAGGCCAGCTGTCGCAGACAGGCGAGGCACAAGACGGGCACAAAAGGAGGTCACAACATGGACAGATGGATGGTACTTCTGGGGGCGTTGGCGCTGTCCGCCCTGCTGGTGGGGCGGGCGGGGGCAGCGTCCTGCGAGGAGATATACACACGCCAGGAGGAGGGGCTGGGCCTGGAGGCACTGGAACGGGAGGCCCGCCGGGGCGGCGGTACGGTGGAGTACGGGACAGGGCTGGATGACGGGCTGGGACAGCTGGCCCAGCAGGGGGGAGAGGCCGCCCGTGGGATTGTGCGGGGTGCGGTGCGCTCCGGGGTGGTGCTGCTGGCGGTGCTCCTGCTGTGTTCGGTGGGGGACACGGTGTATGCCCAGGCAGGGGCAAGCCGCCTGCGGGCGGTGACGCTGGCGGGTACGCTGGCCATCACGGCTCTGGCTGCTGCGGACACCCGCAGTATGATGGGTGTGGGCACCCAGGCAATCTCCCACATGGCCTCCTTTGCCAATGTGCTCTTGCCCACGGTGGCGGCGGTGACGGTGACCACCGGGGCGGTGGCGGGGGCGGCGGCCCGGCAGATGGCGGCGGTGCTGTTCTGCAATTTGCTGGTCAACCTCATCCATCGGGTGTTGATTCCTCTGGTATACGGGTACATCGCCCTGTGTGTGGTGCAGACGGCGCTGGACAACGAGGGGGTGGGACGGCTGGCGGAGATGCTCAAGGGCATGGTGACGGCGCTGCTCACGGCGGTGATGACTGGATTTGTGGGCTATCTGACTTTGAACAGCGTGGTGGCGGGGGCCGCCGACGCCGCAGCGGTGAAGGCCGCCAAGTTTGCCATCTCCGGGGCGGTGCCGGTGGTGGGGAAAATACTCTCTGACGCCGCAGAGAGTATTTTGGCCTCGGCGGGCGTGCTGCGGGGGACAGTGGGGGTGTTCGGCGCACTGACGGTGTTATCCATCTGCCTGGCGCCCCTGCTTCAAACCGGCGGGAGCTATCTGGCTTACAAAGGGGCGGCGGCTTTGGGGGCTGTGGTGGGCAGCGGCCCCCTGCACAAGCTGGCGGAACGGCTGGGAGGGGCTTTTGGCATGATTTTGGGGATGACGGGGTGCTGCTGTCTGCTGCTGCTCATTGCGCTGGTGTCCTCCCTGACGGCGACGGCGGCATGACGGCGCTGCTGAAGGAGTGGCTGCTGGGCATGACAGCCGTGGCGATGCTGCTGGCGCTGGCAGATTACCTGGTGCCGGAGGGCGGAGCCAAGGGCGTGTGCCGCCTGGCAGGGGGTCTGGCGCTGATGCTGGCGGCAGTGGGTCCGGTGCTCCGGCTGGAGCAGGCGGATTTCTCCTCTCTGCTGGGCTGCTGGGAGGAGGACGCTGCGGCGGTGGCGGCGGAGGATGGAGCGGCGCTCTACGAAAGCATCATAGCCCAGCAGTGCAGTGCATATATCTTGGACAAGGCGGAGGACTTAGGAATCTCCTGCCGGGTGGAGGTGAGCTGTGAAAGGGGAGAGGAGGGCGTACCAGTCCCGGTGGGGGCGAAGGTAGAGGGGGTTTGGACCCAGGCGCAGCGGGAGGCGCTTTGCCAGGCTATCGCAGAGGATTTGGGCATCCCGGAGTGGGCACAACAGTTTGAGAGGATACAGCCATGAAGTTACCACAGGAATGGTTCCGCTGGGAGCGGGTGCAGGCGGGACTGAAGCATTATGCACCGGTACTGCTGGTCATTGCAGTGGGGGCGGCCCTGCTGCTCTGGCCCAGCGGAGAGGATGGAGCCCATCAGGGGGAGGCAGCCGCCGGGGAGGGGCAGGCGGAGGCGTTTTCCGTGCGGGAGCTGGAGGAACGCCTGGAGCAGGTGCTGTCCAAAATCCAGGGGGCGGGAGAGGTGTCGGTGGTACTTACGGTCAACAGCGACATGGAGCGGGTGTGGGCTGTGGACCAGGCCAGCAGTGAGGAGGGGGGAGAGCGCCAGTCGGAGGTGGTGGTAATATCCACCGGGTCCGGGGAGGAGCCGGTGCTGGTCACACGAAGATACCCCACGTTTCAGGGGGCGCTGGTGGTGTGCGCCGGGGGGGAGAATCCCACGGTGCAGCTGCTGATTACCAAGGCGGTGGCGGCCCTGACCGGGCTGGGCACAGACCGGATTACAGTATGTCAAGGCTCGTAAGAGTGAATTTATGGAGCAATGGAGGGTATGAGCATGAGTATTTGGAAACGCAATGCGGTGGTGGTGGCCATTGTGCTGTTTGTGGGTGCGGCGGTCTACCTCAACTGGTCGTACAACAACAGCCAGGCAGATCCCCAGCAGGAAAACCAGGGCAAGGTGATGGGCCAGGCCAGCATGGTGAGCGGCACGGACAAGACCAGCCAGGACAACGACGCCGCCCAGGTGAGCAGCGCCGCCGGGGAGAAGCAGGCGGAGGGGCAGTCTCAGCAGGAGCAGGAGGAAAAGGAGACCGGTTACTTTGCCACCGCCCGCCTCAACCGGCAGCAGGCCAGGGACAGCGCCCTGGAGCTGCTCCAAAAGGCCGCTGAGGACGCCGATGCCGACCAGACTATGGTGGACGAGGCCAACCAGGCCATTCAGACGATGGCGGCCTTCACCCTCTCCGAGGCCCAGGTGGAAAACATGGTGGTGGCCAAGGGCTACGGGGACTGCGTATGCTTCCTCAATGAAAACAGCGTGTCAGTGGTGGTATCCACGGTGGAGGATGGTCTGACCGAGTCGGATGTGGCGAAAATCGTGGAGATTGTCCGCCAGGAGACGGGGTTGGGGGCAGATCAAATTAAGATTGTAGAGGCGCAGCCCTAAGTCGGGAAAAACGGGATTGTATTTTGCCTGCCGGGATGGTATAATAGAGCCAAGAATGCAACCGGAAGGAGCGTGAGGCCCCGTGGCCGAAGCTAGAGAGTATATCTCCCGTGAGGAGGAGCTGGGACGTGTAAACATCTCTGAGGAGGTGCTCACCGCCATTGCCGGAGCCGCCGCCATGGAGGTGGAGGGCGTGGAATCCATCGGTTCCGGCCTGGGCAACGATGTGGCTGCCATGGTCAACCGCAAGACCCTGTCCAAGGGAGTGCGCCTGTCTGTGGAGGACGATCAGGTGCGGGTGAACATCATTATCATGGTGCAGTTCGGCTATGTGGTGCCTGATGTGGCACGGGCGGTCCAGGAGGCCATTATCAGCGGTGTGGAGAACACCAGCGGCCTGCAGGTCAACGAGGTCAATGTGACGGTCACTGGCGTCAGCTTCCCCCAATAAGATAGTTATCCAAAAGCCGGGTCAGGTGTGGCCCGGCTTTTCTCTGTTTGGGAGGAAAAAGGGGGTTCCCTTTTTGCATATATGCGTATATAATACTGTATATTCAAACTGGGTCCCTATGTACCTTGAGAGAAGAATCGCCCCGGCGGCACATACGCCGTGAAAGGAAGGAACAATTATGACCAGAAGTATTGCCCGTGAGATTGCCATGCACTTTGCCTTCGAGCTGGTGTTTTCCGACATCCAGGCGGAGGAGCTGCTGGAGCGGGAGCTCACCCCGGAGTCCTTTGCAGACCGCAGTCTGGAGGAACCCCTGTATGCACAGTTTCCGGACGAGGGATTGAAGCAGTACATTGTGCGCCTGGTGCGCGGCGTGGCTGAGCACGGGGCAGAGCTGGACGGTTACATCGCCAACTACGCCAAGGGCTGGCGTTTTGCCCGGATTGACCGGGTGGCGGCGGCCATCATGCGGGTGAGTATGTTTGAAATCCTCTATATGCCCGATGTGCCCAATCGGGTGGCCATCAACGAGGGTGTGGAGATTGCAAAGAAGTACCTGGATGACGAGGTGGTTCGGTTTGTCAACGGCATCCTGGGCGCTTTTGTGCGCTCGGAATTCCCCGAGCAGGAAGCGCCTGCCCAGGAACCGTCGTCGGAGGAGTGAGCGGCAATGGCGGGAATGTGTCTTGGGTTTGACACCAGCAATTACACCACCTCCGCAGCTGTATTTGACGGACAGGAGGGGGAGAACCGGGGCAAGCTGCTCACCGTGGCGGAGGGCAGTCTGGGGCTGCGCCAGAGCGAGGCGCTGTTTCAGCACACCAAACGGCTCCACCTGATGGTGGAACAGCTGCGGACAGAGGGCCTGATTGGGCAGATTCAGGCGGTGGGGGCCTCCACCCAGCCCCGGGAGGTGGAGGGCTCCTATATGCCCTGCTTCCTGGTGGGAGAGGGGCAGGGGCGCTCCCTGGCCGCAGCGCTGGGCGTGCCCTTTTTCCCCTGCTCCCACCAGCAGGGGCACATCGCCGCCGCAGCCTGGTCTGCCGGGCGGGCAGACTTGATGGACAGGCCCCATCTGGCCTGGCATCTGTCCGGAGGCACCACGGAGCTGCTCTATGTGCGCCCCATGGGGCACACGGTACAAGCGGAGGTCATCGGGGGGACGCAGGACATCTCTGCCGGACAGCTGGTGGACCGGGTGGGGGTGGCTCTGGGGCTGGATTTCCCGGCGGGACGGGCCTTGGACCAGCTCAGTCAGCAGTCTGATGCCACAGACTGCTTTCCGGTCAAAACCCAGCAGGGGCAGTTCTCCCTGTCCGGCATGGAGAACAAAATCAAGGGCATGATGGAACGGGGAACCCCGCCCCAGGACGTGGCCCGGTACACATTTGAAACGCTGGCCCGGGTCCTCTCCCGCACCACTGCATGGGCCAAGGAGACCTACGGCAATCTGCCGGTGCTCTGTTCCGGCGGTGTGGCCTCCAACACCCTGATTCGGACGCAGCTGGGGGGCGAGGGGGCTGTATTTGCCCCGCCCAAATATTCCACCGACAATGCCTTGGGCGTGGCCATTCTCACCCACCGGGCCATGGAGCGGGGGGCGCAGCATGGCTGAACAGCGCAGGCCGGTGTACACAGTCAGCGGGCTGAATGAATACCTGAAGGATATGATGGAGGCGGACCCCCATCTGCGCAGCGTAATTGTGCGGGGGGAGATTGACAACTACAAGCACCACAGCTCCGGGCACCGGTACTTTTCCCTCAAGGACGAGAAGGGCACCCTGCCCTGCGTGATGTTCCGCAGCGACGCCGAGCGGGTGCGCTTTCCACTGCGCAGCGGCTTGCAGGTGCTGGCCTGCGGGCGTGTATCCGTCTATCCCCGTGACGGAAGGTATCAGTTCTATTGCACCCACATGATGGCCGACGGCGAGGGTGCGCTGGAGCAGGCCTTTGAGCGCCTGCGCGCCAAGCTCCAGCGGGAGGGACTGCTGGACGAGTGGCGCAAGCAGCCCCTGCCCGCCTGGCCCAAGCGCATTGCCCTGATCACCTCGCCGGTGGGTGCGGCAGTGCGGGATATGGTGCGCATCTTAGGCGTGCGCTGGCCCATGACCCAGGTGCTGGTGGTGCCTGTGCGGGTGCAGGGTCAGGGGGCTGGGGAGGAAATTGCCCAGGCCATTGGGCTGGTGAACCGTCGCACGGACATCGACCTGATTATCACCGGGCGGGGGGGCGGCTCCAGGGAGGATCTCTGGGCGTTTAACGAGGAGGCGGTGGCCCGGGCCATTGCCGCCTCTGCCCTGCCGGTGATTTCCGCAGTGGGACATGAGCCGGATGTGAGCATCTCCGACTATGTGGCGGATGTGCGGGCCTCCACTCCCTCCAATGCCGCCGAGCTGGCAGTGCCCCACCAGCAGGAGGTGCGGGCCAGATTGCAGGCGCTGTGCCAACGTCTGGCGGCGGCGCAGCGTGCCAGGATACACAATGGGCGGCGGGATGTGGCCCGCCTTCAGGACAGCCGGGTGCTGCGCAATCCCAAGGCTGTGCTGGAGGATGGCCGGTTGACGCTGGACAGTCTTCAGCGTCAGCTGGGTGCGGCGATGCAGGCCCGCATCCACCAGGGGCGGCTGTCCCTGGCGCAAAATCAGCTGGCTCCGGCCCTGCACAAGCGGGTGCGGGAGGGTAAGCTGGAGCTGGCCAGGCTCACGGCCGGTCTGGACGCCATGAGCCCGCTCAAGGTGCTGGGACGGGGATACGCAATCCCCCGCCAGGGGGAGCGGGTGCTCACCTCGGTGGAGGGCGTTGAACCGGGGGAGCAATTGGATGTAATGGTGTGCGACGGTGTGATTCACTGTCAGATAAACGGGAAGGAGAAGCGGAAATGGCAGCCAAAAAGCAAACCTTTGAACAGGCTATGAGCCGTTTGGAGGAGATTGTGCGCCTGATGGAGCGGGGCGAGTGCGGCTTGGACGAGTCCCTGAAGCTCTTTGAGGAGGGCGCAAAGCTGGCGGGCATTTGCAACGAGATGCTGGATAAGGCCGAGCAGAAGGTGGATTTGCTGGTCAACGGCGCCACGGGGGAGGAGACTCCCTTTGTGCAGGAGGAAGGATAACATGGAATTTATGCAAGAATATCAGCAGGCCCTCCAGCTGGTGGAGGGGGCGCTGGTGGATTGTCTGCCCGTTCAGGGGCCACAGGGCGAGCTGCTGGAGGCCATGCGGTACAGTCTGCTGGCGGGTGGCAAGCGGATTCGTCCGGTGCTCACCCTCAAGTTCTGTCAGGCGCTGTGCGGCCAGATGGAGCCGGCGCTGGACTACGCCTGCGGGGTGGAGATGCTCCACACCTATTCCCTCATCCACGACGACTTGCCCTGCATGGACGATGATGATTTGCGCCGGGGCAAGCCCACCTGCCACAAGGTATATGGGGAGTGTACGGCGGTGCTGGCGGGGGACGCCCTCCAGGCCGAGGCGTTCACCTGCCTGGCCACCAGCCGCAGAACGGTTCGCCCGGAGTCCAATGGGCAGGCCTGCGCCATCCTGGGGCAGGCGGCAGGGGCCAGAACGGGCATTTGCGCAGGGCAGTACCTGGATATGTCGGGAGAGGGAAAGCACCTGACGCTGGAGGAAGTGAGCCGCATTCACCACTGGAAGACTGCGGCGCTGCTCAAGGCGGCCTGCCTGCTGGGTGTGGCTGCGGCGCCCCAGGCGGCCACCCAGGCGCAGTGGAGCGCTGCCGAGCGCTATGCCGAGCAGCTGGGCATGGCCTTCCAAATCCGGGACGATATGCTGGACGAGGAGTCCACCACCGAGGCGCTGGGTAAGCCCGTTGGCTCCGATGCCAGCAACCAGAAGACGACCTTTTTGACGATGTACGGCCTTGCCCGCTGCCGGGAGCTGGTGGACGCCCACACCCAGGCGGCAAAAGAGGCGGTCATCCAGGCCTTCCCCAACAGCCAGTTCCTGTGCCAGATGGCAGACTGGCTGGCAGGGCGCAGCCATTGAAACATAATCGCCTGGGGCGAGGAAAGGGGAAACGGAATGATTAGCCCGATTTTATGGATGGCTGTTTGCGCCTGGGCCATTGCCCAGGGCGCCAAGATGGTCATCAATCTAGTGGTCTATCACAAGGTGGACTGGAAGAGCTTGACCTCCAGCGGAGGGATGCCCAGCTCCCATTCTGCGCTGGTGTGCGCCTGTGCCACCGGCGTTGGGGTGCTGTACGGGCTGAATACGCCCATGTTTGCCATGGCGGTGGTGCTGGCGCTGGTGGTGATGTATGATGCGGCCAATGTGCGCAAAGCCACTGGGGAACAGGCCAAGGTGCTCAACTACATCATGAAAAACTGGGATCAGCATAAGCCCGAGCTGTTTGCAGACGACCTGAAGGAGCTGGTGGGGCACACGCCGCTCCAGGTGTGCATGGGCGCTGTGCTGGGGATTCTGGTGGGTCTGGCAGGCAGCTTGCTGGTGGAGTAATCCGGAAAAGCGTGAAATCTCAACAGAAGAAAGGAGGGGTCAAAATGTCTCCTGAAGCCATCCGGCAGATGACCGATCAGCAGGCCCGGCAGCTGAGCGAGCAGCTGCGGGAGCAAATCATTGACAGCGTATCCAAAACCGGCGGACATTTGGCCTCCAGCCTGGGGGTGGTGGAGCTCACCGTCGCCATCCATCGGGTCTTTGATTTGAATATAGACCGGCTGGTGTTTGATGTGGGACACCAGTGCTACGCCCACAAAATCCTCACCGGGCGGGGGGGCCAGATGCACACCCTGCGTCAGTTCGGCGGGCTGTCCGGGTTTCCCAAGCCCAATGAGCACCGTGCAGACGCCTTTGTGGCGGGGCACGCCTCCAACTCGGTGTCGGTGGCCCTGGGAATGGCCCGGGCCAGGACGGTAAACCGGGAGGATTACAGCGTACTGGCCATCATCGGGGATGGCGCCATGACCGGCGGACTGTCCTTTGAGGGGCTGTCCAACGCCGGGCAGAGCGGGGAGCCCCTGATTGTCATCCTCAACGACAACGGAATGTCCATCACCAAGAATGTGGGCGGTGTGGCAAGCCACCTGGCCCGCCAGAGGCTCAAGCCCCAGTATCTGCACATGAAAAAGCTCTACCGCAGGCTGACCAACCACGGGAAGATTGGCCGCACCATCTACCACATCACCCACAGGGTGAAGAAGATGGTGAAGGACGCTGTGCTGGCGGGCAGTGTATTTGAGGACATGGGCTTTGAGTATATTGGGCCTGTGGAAGGGCATGATGTGGCCCGGCTCACCCAGATGCTCCACTATGCCAAGGAGCTGCACTGTCCCGTGCTCCTCCATGTGCGCACGGTGAAGGGGAAGGGGTACCCCCCTGCCGAGCGGGAGCCGGATAAGTTCCATGGCGTAGGGCCCTTTGACCGGGAGAGCGGTGCGGCCCTCAGCAAAAGCGGCGGGGTGTCCTTCTCCAGTGTGTTTGGAGAAACCATGGTGGAGCTGGCGCAGCAAAACCCGGAGGTATGCGCCATTACAGCGGCCATGCAGCCGGGGACGGGGCTGGACGGGTTTGCCAAGCGCTTCCCGGAACGGTTTTATGACGTGGGCATTGCCGAGGAGCATGCGGTATGCATGGCGGCGGGCATGGCAAAACAGCGCACCATTCCGGTGTTTGCGGTGTATTCCTCCTTCCTCCAGCGGGCATATGATATGCTCATCCACGATGTGGCAATTCAAGGGCTGCACACGGTGTTTGGTGTGGACCGGGCCGGTCTGGTGGGGGAGGATGGGGAGACCCATCACGGCGTGTTCGATGTGGCCTACCTCAGCTCGGTGCCGGGCATGAAAATTTACGCCCCCGCCAACTACGAGGAGCTGCGTCAGATGCTCCGCCGTGCGGTGCTGGAGGAGTCCGGCCCGGTGGCGGTGCGCTATCCCCGTGGAACGGAGGGGGCGCTGACCACCTTGTGCGGGGTGGAGGGCGCCTGCGTGCTGCGCCCGGGGCGGCAGATTACCCTGGTGGGCTACGGCACCACGGTGAACACCCTGCTGGAGGCGGCGGAGCAATTGGAGGCCGTGGGGGTGTCTGCCCAGGTGCTCAAGCTCAACAGCATTCTCCCCCTGGATACGGACACTCTGTGCCGCTGCGCCCGGGACACCGGGCGGATGATGGTAGTGGAGGAATGCGTGGACAACGGCTGTGTGGGCCACCGCATTGCCGCCGCCCTCATGGGCTGCGGCCTGGGGGGCACCAAGCTGACCCTGGTGAACCTGGGAAATCGTTTTGTTCCCCACGGCACGGTGGCGCAGCTGCGCACGCTGTGCGGATTGGATGCAAAGGCCCTGGTGCAAAGGGCAATGGAGGAGGTTGCGCATGGCTAAAAAACGACTGGATATTCTGCTGGTGGAGCGTGGCATGGCAGACAGCCGGCAGCGGGCGCAGGCGGTGATTATGGCCGGACAGGTCTTTTCGGGAGACCGGCGGCTGGACAAGGCCGGTGTGTGCGTGGAAGCGGACATCCCCCTGGAAATTCGGGGACAGACGCTGCGCTATGTGAGTCGGGGCGGGCTGAAGCTGGAGAAGGCGATGAAGTGCTTCCCCATTTCTCTGGAGGGAAAGGTGGCGGCGGATATTGGGGCTTCCACGGGAGGCTTTACCGACTGTATGCTCCAAAATGGGGCGGTGAAGGTGTACGCTGTGGATGTGGGGTACGGTCAGCTGGCCTGGTCCCTGCGCAATGACGCCAGGGTAGTGTGCCTGGAGCGCACCAATGCCCGCTATCTCTCCCAGGAGCAGATTCCCGAGCCGCTGGATTTTGCCTCCATTGACGTGTCCTTCATCTCCCTCAAGCTCATTCTCCCCGCTCTGCGTGGGCTGATGAAGCAGGGGGGACAGGTGGCGGCACTCATCAAGCCGCAGTTTGAGGCCGGCAAGGAGAAGGTGGGGAAGAAGGGTGTGGTGCGTGACCCGGCGGTTCATCTGGAGGTGCTCCAAAACTTCCTCGGCCACGCCGCAGAGGCGGGATTCACCGTCAAGGGCATTGACTTTTCCCCCATTCGAGGCCCTGAGGGGAACATTGAGTACCTGGGCTTTCTGTGCGCTGAGGAAGGGGAGGCGGAGTACGGCTCCCTGGAGGAGCTGGTGCGCCAGTCCCACGGGGCGTTGGAGGGGGGCGGACAATGAAGGTTGTGCTCTCGCCCAATCCCTATCGGGACCGGGGGCTGAAGGCTGCACGCTCTGCCAAGAAGATTCTGGATGAGTGCGGTGTTGACACGGCGGTGTGTCTCCCCTTTGATGTGGATGAGTCCCTGCGGGGGGATTTGGGCAGCCATGTACCCCTGAAAAAGCTCCATAGAGAACTGGAGCGGGCGGATGTTCTGGTGTGCTTCGGCGGGGATGGGACCATCCTCCACGCCGCCCGGGATGCCAATCCCAAGGGGGTGCCTGTACTGGGGGTCAACCTGGGCAGTGTGGGGTTTATGGCAGAGCTGGAGTCCAGCGAGCTGTCCCTGCTGGCGCGCCTTCCCAGCGGGAAATTTGATGTGGAGCGGCGCATGATGCTGGACATCACAGTGCGCAGAGAGGGCAGACGGGTGTTTACCGAGTCTGCGCTCAACGATGCGGTGATTACCAAGGGGGCGGTGGCCCGTGTACTGGATTTGGAGGTGACCGGAGACCGGGTGACCATTTCCAGCTTTTCCGGCGACGGCGTCATCGTGGCCACCCCCACCGGCTCCACAGCCTATTCCCTGGCCGCAGGGGGGCCGATTGTGGAGCCTACGGCGGCCAATATGATCATCACACCCATCTGCGCCCACTCCATCCACGCAAAGCCCTTTGTGCTGGACAGCGGACGGGTGGTGGGGGTGCGGGTGCCCCCCGGAAGCCGGAAATCCGCCTATCTGTCCGTAGACGGCGGGCGGGCCTTTAAGATTCAGCCGGGCGACTGGGTGGAATGCCGGCGCTCGGAGCAGGTGACCAAGCTGGTCAAGCTGACAGGACGAAGCTTTTACGAGCGAATCAATCAGAAATTGGGAAGGGCGTGAACAGCCATGAAGTCCAAACGCCAGGCGGAAATTATGCGCCTGATTGAACAGGCGGGGATTGAAACCCAGGAGGATATTCTAAAAGGGCTGCGGGAGCGGGGCATCCACGCCACCCAGGCCACCATCTCACGGGATATTAAGGAGCTCAACCTGGTGAAGCAGCCGGGCAGCGGCGGCTCCTACCGCTACATGGTGGCCGCCGACCGCCACTCCCCGTATCACAACCACTCCGGCCGCCTGCGCACCATCTTTCAGCAGGGCGTCACATCCTTTGACATGGCGCAGAATATTGTGGTGGTGAAAACCATGCCCGGCCTGGCCTCTGCCGCCGGAGCCGCTTTGGACGGCATGGACATCGAGGGGATGGTGGGTTCTCTGGCAGGGGATGACACCGTGATTCTCATCATGCGCAACAACCAATTGGCGGCGGAGCTGTGCAAGGAAATGGAGTTTATGCTGGACCGGGGGTAAAAGAGATGATTGCCTTGCTGCATATCGAAAATATTGCGGTGATTTCCGAGGCGGACATCACCTTTGGAGACGGCTTTAACGTGCTGACCGGTGAGACGGGGGCGGGAAAATCCATTGTGATTGACGCAATCGGGGCCATCACCGGGGGGCGTACAAGCCGGGATCTCATTCGCACGGGCGCAAAGACGGCCCAGGTGTCGGCGGTGTTTCGCAATCTGCCCGACCTGGAGTGGTTCCACCGCAACCACATCCATCCCGATGAGAACGGCGAGCTGCTGCTGGAGCGCACCATTCAGGCCGATGGAAAGAACATCTGCCGGGTGAATGGGCGGCCCCTTCTGGTCACCCAGATGCGGGAGCTGGGGTGTCAGCTGCTCAACATCCACGGTCAGCACGACGGGCAGCAGCTTCTGGATGAGGAGTGCCATCTGGACTACCTGGACAGCTTTGGCGCCACTGAGGACAGCCGCTCGGCCTTTTCTAAGGCCTATGACCGGGTGTGCGAAATTCAAAAGGAGTGGCGGCGCCTTCAGATGGATGAGGCGGAGAAGGCCCGGCGGGTGGACACCCTCACCTATCAAATCGGGGAGCTGGAGCGGGCGGAGCTTCACGAGGGGGAGGAAGAGCAGCTCACCGCCCGGCGCAACCTTCTGCGCAACGCCGAGCGCATTACCCTTGCCATTGACGGGGCCTGGCAGGCCCTCACCGGAGGGGAGGACGGCGCAGGCGCTGTGGCCCTGCTGGGCGAGGCGGAGGGGCACCTGAGCCAGGGGGGACGGCACAATGAGCAGCTGTCACAGCTGGGGCAAAAGGCGGCGCAGCTGCGCTATGATGCGGACGATTTGGTGGAGCTGGTGCGGGATTTGAGAGAATCTCTGGAGTTCTATCCCAATGAACTGGATGAGCTGGAGTCCCGTCTGGACCAGATTCACCGACTGAAAAAGAAGTATGGCGCGTCGGTGGGGGAGATGCTGGAGTACTTGGACCGATGCCGCAGGGAATTGGACGACATTCAGTTTTCCGCCGAGCGGGCCGAGCGGCTGGAGGGGGAACTGAAGCAGGCCATTGCGGAGGCGCGGGCCAGGGGCGAGGTGCTCTCCCAGGAGCGCAGAGCGGCGGCCGGTCAGCTGGCTGAGCGCATTCAAAGTGAGCTGACTCAGCTGGATATGCCCAAGGTGCGCTTTCAGGTGGAGTTCTCCCCCAAGGAGGGAGAGCACGGCATGGATGCCACGGGGCTGGATCAGGTGCGCTTTCTCATGTCTGCCAATGTGGGCGAGGACTTGAAGCCCATTCAGAAGATTGCCTCTGGCGGTGAGCTGTCCCGCATCATGCTGGCGCTGAAAAATGTGCTGGCGGAAAATGACCAGGTGACCACCCTGGTGTTTGACGAGGTGGATACCGGGGTGTCCGGGCGCGCCGCGTGCAAGGTGGCGCAGAAGCTGTTTCAGGTGGCAAAGGGCAAGCAGGTGCTCTGCGTCACCCATCTCCCCCAGATTGCCGCCATGGGCGAGCTGCACTATTCTGTGGAGAAGGGCGAGCGGGATGGCCGCACCTTTACCCATGTGGAGCAGCTCAGCCGGGAGCGGCGGCGGGAGGAGCTGGCCCGGCTCAGCGGCGGTGTGCCCACCCAGACCATGCTGGAGGGGGCGGAGGAGCTGCTGTGCAGCGCCGAGCAATTCAAGGCGCAAAGCCATGGCACACAGACGGGGAGGCGTATTTAAGGCATGATTCGTGGACTCTTTTTTGATGTGGACGGCACCCTGGTCTCCTTTCAAAACAGGGTGGTATCCGAGCAGGTGCGTGAGGACTTGCTCACGCTGAAGGCCCGGGGGATGAAGCTGTTTCTGGCCACAGGCCGCTCCAGACAGGATTTGGCCCGCACCCAGATGCTGCGGGATCTGGTGTTTGACGGCTATATAACCCTAAATGGGCAGTGTTGCTTCAATGGCCGGGAGATTTACCGGGACGTGCCCATCTGCCGGGAGGATTTGGAGGCGGGGTGCGCTGTGCTGCGGGAACATCCGCAATTCCAGGCCATGCTGGCGGGGGATGGGTTTAGCTATCTCACAGGGGTAAATGACCGGGTGCGGGCGGTGTTTGACCATCTGCACACGGAGTTGTACCCGGTGCGCAGCCCTGAGGAGCTTTTGGACGAGAAGATTTATCAGTTCATCCCTCTGGTGACCGGAGAGGAGGAGGCGCTGTTCATCTCCCGGATGACCCACTGCACCTACACCCGCTGGCACCCCATGGGCATTGACATCCTGCCCCAGGGCAGGGGGAAGGCGGACGGCATTCAGGCGACTTTGGACTACTATGGCCTGGAGCGCAGCGAGATTGCCGCCTTCGGAGATGGGCACAACGACTTGACCATGCTCAATCTGGCGGGGTACAGCGTGGCTATGGGCAACGGCAGCCATGAGGTCAAGGCCGTGGCCGACTACATCACCGGAACTGTGGAGGAGGACGGCATTTCCGCAGCGCTGCGCCATATGCACCTTCTGTGAGGGAAGGGGTTGACAGGGTGGAGGCTGTGTAGTAAAATTGCGCTAATGCAGAGAAGGGGAGCAGTACCCATTGCAGCTCTGAACAGAGAGCCTCCGGCTGGTGCGAGGAGGAGAGAGCGGATGGCGGAATACACCCTGGAGCAGCCGCCTGAACCATGGCACAAGGTCTGTCTAGTAGGGTCGGACGGGAGCGCCCGGTAGCGCGCAGAAGTCTGCGGACTTCCAGAGGCCGTCTCTGCGAGGAGGCGGCGAACAGAGGTGGTACCACGCATTGTGCGTCCTCTGTCCCATAGCGGGGCAGAGGGCGTTTTTTTGTCCCGTGAACCATGCAACAGGAAGGAAGTAACAGAATGAATTTGTATGATGAACTGGTAGCCCGCGGGCTCATTGCCCAGGTTACCGATGAGGCCCATATCCGTGAGATGATTGACAACGGCAAGGCCACATTCTATATCGGCTTTGACTGCACGGCGGACAGCCTGACTGCCGGTCACTTTATGGCGCTGACCCTGATGAAGCGCCTGCAGATGGCGGGCAACAAGCCCATCGCCCTCATCGGCGGCGGCACCACCATGATTGGCGACCCCTCCGGGCGCACGGATATGCGCAAGATGCTCACCAAAGAGGACATCGACTACAATGCCGAGTGCTTTAAGCGCCAGATGGAGCGCTTTATCGAGTTTGGCGAGGGGAAGGCCCAGATGGTGAACAACGCCGACTGGCTCTTGAACCTCAATTATGTGGACCTGCTGCGGGAGGTGGGGGCCTGCTTCTCCGTCAACAATATGCTCCGGGCGGACTGCTACAAGCAGCGCATGGAGAAGGGGCTGTCCTTCCTTGAGTTCAACTATATGATTATGCAGTCCTACGACTTCTACCATCTGTTCCAGCACTATGGGTGCAATATGCAGTTTGGCGGCAACGATCAGTGGAGCAATATGCTGGGCGGCACGGAGCTGATTCGCAAAAAGCTGGGGAAGGACGCCCACGCTATGACCATCACCCTGCTCACCGATTCCAACGGCAACAAGATGGGCAAGACTGCGGGCAATGCCGTGTGGCTGGATCCCAACAAGACCAGCCCCTATGACTTCTATCAGTACTGGCGCAATGTGGACGATGCGGATGTGATGAAGTGTATCCGCCTGCTCACCTTCCTGCCCCTGGAGCAGATTGAGGAGATGGATGGCTGGGAAGGGGCGCAGCTGAACCAGGCCAAGGAGATACTGGCCTGGGAGCTGACCAACATGGTACACGGTCAGGAGGAGGCGGACAAGGCTCGGGACGCCGCCCGCGCCCTCTTTGCCGGCGGCGGCGACAAGTCCAGCATGCCCACCACCCAGCTGTCTCAGGAGGACTTCCAGGACGGCGTGATCGGCGCTTTGGATTTGATGGTCAAGTGCGCTCTGGTCGGCTCTAAGGGCGAGGCCCGCCGGCTGATTCAGCAGGGCGGCGTGTCTGTGGACGAGAAGAAGCTCGCAGATGTGAATGCGGCTTTAGAGATGGGGATGTTCGCCGGAGAAGGCGTCATCATCAAGAAGGGCAAGAAGGTATTCCACTGCGTCAAGCTGGGCGAGCAGGGCTGATGGCTTCATCCCGCACCATGCATTGACGGGCGAGCGCAGAATCAAAGTGGGGTATGAGGTGGATATAAAAAGGTTTTGGAAGGCCGTGCTTGCCCAGGATGAGGGGGAAATCAGGGGATTTTTTCATCCAGAAGCATATGTAAACTGGCACTGCACAAACGAATGTTTTAGCGTAGATGAATTTGTGGTTGCCAACTGCGAGTATCCGGGAGACTGGGATGGAATCGTTGAAAGGGTAGAAACCATCGATGATCTAATCATTACGGTTACGCTTGTCTACCCCAAAGGAGAAAGGAATGTTTCCTTTCATGTGACCTCCTTTATCAAAATCAGGAACGGCAAAATTGTATCTATGGACGAGTATTGGGCAGACAATGGAAGTCCCCCTCAGTGGAGATTGGATAAACAGATTGGGAGGGGAATCAGATAGCCTCCCATTTGTAAGGGGAGCGGCTGCAAACCCGATAGAGCACTCTTTTCCCGGAGGAGGACACTCCTCCGGGAAAAGGGGGGTGCGCCCCAGCACCCAGACCCTCAAAAAAACTCGAAAAAAGGGGTTGACAGTGGGCGTAGGATTTGGTATGATACTCGAGCGCCTGACGAGCGGGT
>CALXDR010000019.1 GCA_944387115.1 uncultured Oscillospiraceae bacterium | reverse complement strand
TTCATGGAGCGCAGCTCCTCCACCACAGCCTTAGCCTTTTCACGGGCAGCTTTCTTGCTCTCCTGAGCGTGGATCGCCTTGAGCATTTTAGCTACCAGCTTTACCTTGGAGCGAGGTGTGACTGAGAACACATTACGGTAAAAATGGACGGTACACCGCTGGTATTTAGCCTCAGGAAACACTTCGCCACGGCCTCCAGCATACCAAGGCACTTGTCGCCAACAATGAGTTTCACGCCATCCAGGCCACGCCCACGGAGCCATTGAAAGAAGCTGATCCAGCTGGCCTTGTCCTCCTTCATACCCTCAGCGGCGCCCAAAACCTCACGGTATCCATCCTCATTGACCGCGATTGCCACCAGAATAGCCACATTTTCAAACTCCCCACCCCAGTTGCGGCGCAGGTAGATCCCATCCACATAGACATACGGATAGCGTCCGCCCTGCAGAGGACGGTTCCGCCAATCCTCAATATGGACATACGCTTTTTTGTTCAGCTCACTGATGGTGGAGGGAGAGACCTTGCTGCCCCAGAGGGCCTCGGTGATGTCCTCCACACGCCGGACGGATATGCCGGCTAGGTACATCTCAATGAGAGCCTCTTCCACACTGCTCTCCCGGCGGCGATACCGTTCAATGATGGCAGTCTCAAAGGAGATTCCCTTGAGCTTAGGCACCTTGAGAGTGACATCCCCGGAAGTGGTGGTGAGGTTGCGGTTATAGTGGCCGCTGCGGTAGCCCTGGCGCTGCTCGTTGCGCTCGTACCGGGCCGCTTGGGTCAATTTCTCTGCCTCGGCCTCCAGCAACTCGTTGAGCGTTTCTTCTACACTTCCACGCACAAGTTCCTTGAGTTGGCC
Source organism: uncultured Oscillospiraceae bacterium (assembly GCA_944387115.1). GTDB lineage: Bacteria > Bacillota > Clostridia > Oscillospirales > Oscillospiraceae > Enterenecus. The sequence goes on along the minus strand of CALXDR010000019.1, from coordinate 26,981 downwards.
CTTGATAACATCCTCATTTAGCTGTACAATCTTTTCCGACATGGTTTGCTGTCTCCTTTCGAATGGTGTGTCGCGACTTCATTCTACCAGAGATCTGCAAACCATGTCTCTTTTTGTTTTTACGAAACTTATTCTACCTGACCCAAGTACCAGCATCCAAGCTGCTGGAGTTTGACTGAACCTGAAAACTTCCTGAACTAAATATAACACGGGTTGCCGACATCGGCAACCCGTGTTTCCAATTATTCCACAAAAAGGTCAAGAGCAAAAGCAGCACCCATACGAAAGGCGTAAAGGAACATACGCTCAAGTTCCATATTATTTTGGACTGTCCTCAAATGCTTTAACTCCTGACACACCTTTTGTTCTTTCTTAGACCTACCCGCCATCAGGGAATGTTCCAACTGCTCAATCTTTTTGGCGTACATACGATAGACTGGATCATCTGAAAAGCCAAAGTCCTCCCAGGGCTTGACCTCACCCATATAGAAATCCTCTAAGATACCCATATCCTCACCACCTTATGTTCTTTTGGTGGGGACATGATAACTCTTCCAAAGGGAGGAGCCAAGGGCCAGTTTTTGAAGATGTATCTTCAAAATACCACACTCTTGGGAAAATCATAAAACCCCGTATCCCTTGGGACACAAGGGATACGGGGTTACTCAAGGGAAAAAGGCTCAAGGGAAAGGGTGTTCTGAGGGTGATTTGGTCTGGTTTTTCCCATGGATTTCCCTTGAGTTTTGAAAAAATGAAATTTAGAAAACCCTTATAGCATCTGCGTTTTCAAAAATCTATTTCGTGTTCTGAGTACAGAAAACCCCTTGACAATAGGGAGTTTCCTACTGTCAAGGGGCTTAAAATGTTGCTATTTCAGATTAACCGAAGTAACGCTCCAGCAGACCCTTCAGAGCCTTGCCATGGCGGGCCTCGTCACGAGCCATCTCGTGGACAGTGTCGTGGATGGCGTCCAGGCCGTTCTTCTTGGCGCAAGCGGCCAGGTCGAACTTGCCGGCAGTGGCGCCGAACTCGCACTCCACACGCCAAGCCAGGTTGGACTTGGTGTCCGCCTTCATGTTGGGCTCGATCTCCTCGCCCAGCAGCTCAGCGAACTTGGCAGCGTGCTCGGCCTCCTCGTAGGCGGCCTTCTCCCAGTACAGGCCGATCTCGGGATAGCCCTCACGGTGGGCAATGCGGGCCATGCACAGGTACATACCCACCTCGCCGCACTCGCCCATGAAGTTGGCCTTGAGCTGCTCCAGGATGTAAGCCTTGTCCTCGTCGCTGATGTCAGCGTTGTTCTTCACGGTCTTGGCGTAGATGCCGTACTCGTGCTCGGCAGCCAGCTTCATCTCGCCAACCTGCTCCTTGAACTTCTCGCCGGCAGCGTGGCACACGGGGCACTCAGCGGGGGCGTTCTCGCCTTCGTACACATAGCCGCAAACAGGGCAAATCCACTTCTTCATGATTGCAGTTCCTCCAATTTCATAATTTTTTTGCAGTCTGCACACAGACCGCAGAGATTGAATTCGTGTCCTTCTACCACGAATCCATATTGCTCGCTGCACGCCTGTACAAAGCCCTGCCCCGGCTCTTGGTCAGGCAGGTCCAGCACCAGCCCGCAGCGGTTGCAAATAAAGTGGGCATGGGGACGGGTCTCCCGGTCAAAACGCTCCTGACCCTGGATGACCCCCACACGGCGGATGATATTCAGCTCGGACAGCTGCTTGAGGTTGCGGTATACGGTACCCAGGCTCAAGCCAGGATAGGTATCCTTCATTTGCTGGTACACCCAATCTGCGGATGGGTGGCAATCAGTCTGCTGAATCAGGCGCAAAATTGCATCTCGTTTCTCACTGCGTCGGACGATTGCCATGGCTGTCACCTCACTGTTCCGGCGAAATTTTCTCCTGCATAAAGGATACCATATCCCCACCCTTTTGTAAAGAGTAATTTTTCTTATTAAGCAAAATTCCTCTGTGATATTGTAAAAAACCCTCTGGGCATATGCCCCGCCCCATGTGTAGTTTCTCCAACTGCCGCCGGGTGCAAAAAACGGGCCGCCCCAGTTGGGGCGGCCCGTTGTGCGAAGCAATTGGGAGACACAATCAGCGCAGGTTGAAGAAGGCTTTGCGGCCCAGGAACTGAGCGCAATCACCCAGCTCCTCCTCGATGCGCAGCAGCTGGTTGTACTTGGCCACACGGTCGGTGCGGCTGGGAGCGCCGGTCTTAATCTGGCCGGCGTTGAGGGCCACAGAGATGTCGGCAATGGTGGTGTCCTCCGTCTCGCCGGAGCGGTGAGAGACAACCGCAGTGTAGCCGGCGCGGTTGGCCATCTGAATGGCGTCGAAGGTCTCGGTGAGGGTGCCGATCTGGTTGACCTTGATGAGGATGGAGTTGGCCACACCCTTCTCAATGCCAGTGGACAGACGCTCCACGTTGGTCACGAACAGGTCGTCGCCCACCAGCTGCACCTTGTTGCCAATGGCCTTGGTGAGCATGGACCAGCCTTCCCAGTCGTTCTCGCCCATGCCGTCCTCCAGGGAGATGATGGGGTAGTTGTCCACGAACTTCTTCCACATGTTGACCATCTGCTGCTTGGTCATGGTCTTCTTGGCCTTGGGCAGGTCGTAGTTGCCAGTCTCCTCGTTGTACCACTCGGAGGTAGCGGCGTCAATGGCAATCATGAAGTCCTCGCCGGGCTTGTAGCCAGCGGCCTCAATGGCCTGCACGATGACCTTCAGGGCGTCCTCGTCCTTCTTCAGGTTGGGGGCATAGCCGCCCTCGTCACCCACGCCGGCGGCGGGAGTGCCGTTCTCCTTCAGCACGCTCTTCAGGGTGTGGAACACCTCGGTGCAGCGGCGCAGAGCTTCCTTCCAGGAGGGAGCGGAAACGGGCATGATCATGAACTCCTGGATGTCCACGTTGTTGGTGGCGTGGGCGCCGCCGTTGAGGATGTTCATCATGGGCACGGGCAGGGTCTTGGCGTTCACGCCGCCAATGTAGTTGTACAGGCTCAGGCCCAGGCTGGCGGCAGCGGCCTTGGCGCAGGCCATGGAAGCGCCCAGAATGGCGTTGGCGCCCAGACGGCTCTTGTTGGGGGTGCCGTCCAGCTCGATGAGGGCCTTGTCAATGGCAACCTGATCCAGCACGTTCATGCCAATCAGAGCCTCGGCAATCTCGGTGTTCACGTTGGCAACAGCCTTCTCCACGCCCTTGCCCAGGTAACGGCTCTTGTCGCCGTCACGCAGCTCGCAGGCCTCGTAAATACCGGTGGAAGCGCCGGAGGGGACAGCAGCGCGGCCCACAACCCCGTCGTCCAGGGTCACCTCGACCTCCACAGTGGGGTTGCCACGGGAGTCCAGAATCTCGCGGCCGATGACATCGACGATCTCGATCATGCTTTTCATAGGAATCGATCTCCTTTCAAATGTGCGGTACAGCTATATCCTTAAGCGGGTTGCCCCGCCTGGGACACAAAATTAGTGAACGATGAGGGTTTCACCCGTCATCTCAGCGGGCTGCTCCAGCCCCATCAAATCCAGCATGGTGGGGGCCAGGTCTGCCAGACGCCCATCCCGCAGGGTCACCGGGCGGCCCACCAGGCAGCAGGGCACCAGGTTGGTGGTGTGGGCAGTGAAGGGGGAACCATCCTGCTCCACCATGTGCTCGGCGTTGCCGTGGTCAGCGGTGATAATGGCCACGCCGCCCATCTTGAGGGTGGCCTCCACCACCTTGCCCACACCGGCATCCACAGCCTCTGCGGCCTTAATGGCGGCCTGGTACACACCGGTGTGGCCCACCATGTCGCAGTTGGCAAAGTTGAGGATGACCACATCATACTTCCCGCTCTCAATGCGGCTGACCGCCTCAGCGGTCACCTCAGCGGCGCTCATCTCAGGCTGGAGGTCGTAAGTGGCCACCTTGGGCGAGGGAATCAGGCACCGGTCCTCGCCGGGGAAGGTCTGCTCCACGCCGCCGTTGAAGAAGAAGGTGACATGGGCATACTTCTCCGTCTCGGCAATGCGCAGCTGGGTCAGGCCCTTCTGGGAGATGTACTCACCGAAAATGTTGGACAGCTTCTCACGGGGATAGGCCACAGACACGTTGGGCATGGTGGCATCGTACTCCGTGGTGCACACATACTGCACAGGGAAGAAGCCCTTCTTGCGCTCAAAGCCGGTAAAGTCGGGGTCCACCAGCGTGCGGGTAATCTCACGGGCACGGTCGGGGCGGTAGTTGAAGAAGATGATGGAGTCGCCCTCGCTGATGGCCGCACCCTCTGCGCATACCATGGGCTCCACAAACTCGTCGGTGACGCCGGCGTCATAGGACTTCTGCACGGCGGCGGCGGGGTCAGCCTCAAAGGGGCCCTCGCCGTAGACCATGGCGGCATAGGCCCGCTCCACCCGCTCCCAGCGGTTGTCACGGTCCATGGCGTAGAAGCGGCCCATCACAGTGGCAATCTGGCCCACGCCCAGCTCGGCCATCTTTGCCTGGAGGCGCTCCACGAAGCTCTTGCCGGATCTGGGGGGCACGTCACGGCCGTCCAGGAAGCAGTGGACAAACACCTTGGTCAGGCCACGCTCCTTGGCCATGCGCAGCATGGCAAACAGGTGCTCGATGTGGGAGTGCACGCCGCCGTCGCTGAGCAGGCCGTACAGGTGCAGCGCAGTGCCCTTTTCCTTGCAGGCGTCCATGGCGGACACATAGGCAGGGTTGCGGAAGAAGCCGCCCTCCGCAATGTCCAGCGTAATGCGGGGCAGGTCCTGGAACACCACACGGCCTGCGCCGATGTTGGTGTGACCCACCTCGCTGTTGCCCATCTGACCGTCGGGCAGACCCACGTCCAGCCCGGAGGCGGACAGACGGCAGCAGGGGTTCTCCCCAAAGAGTTTATCCAGATTGGGGGTATTGGCAGCGGCAATGGCATTGTCCCCAGCAGCCTGGGAGGCAGAGATGCCAAAGCCGTCCATAATGATAAGCGTAGTCGGAGTTTTCATAAACGACCCTTTCTATACACGCATAAATTTCCGCAGGTGCGGCCTGCGTATTACTCCTGGTTGGCGGCGTTGATGATTGCCACAAAGTCCTCGGGCTTCAGAGAAGCACCGCCGATCAAGCCGCCGTCAATGTCGGGCTGAGCCAGCAGCTCAGCGGCGTTCTTTGCATTCATGGAGCCGCCGTACTGAATGGTCACCGCACGGGCCACACGGGCACCATACTGCTTGCGGATAACCGTGCGGATGTGGGAGCACACCGCACCGGCCTGCTCGGCAGTGGCAGTCTTGCCGGTGCCAATGGCCCAGATGGGCTCATAGGCCACCACAACACGGCGCACCTGGCTCTCGGTCAGGCCAGCCAGAGCCACCTTCACCTGGTAGGAAATCAGCTCCTCGGTGACGCCCAGCTCACGCTGCTCCAGGCTCTCGCCCACACACACGATAGGGCGCAGGCCTGCCTCCAGCGCAGCCTTCACCTTCTTGTTGACGGTGAAGTCATTCTCATTGTAGTACTGACGGCGCTCGGAGTGGCCGATGATAACATACTTGGCGCCCACATCCTTGAGCATCTCCACCGTCACCTCGCCGGTATAAGCGCCGGAGGCCTCGTAGTGGCAGGTCTCGCCGCCGATGGATACACGGGTATCCTTGAACAGGCGTACAGCGCCGGGCACGTTGACGGCGGGCACGCACAGCACCACATCGCACCACTTGTGCTTGCCCAGCATGGGCTTGATGGCCTCAGCATAGGCACGGGTCTCCGTCAGGGTCTTGTTCATCTTCCAGTTACCGGCAATAATAGTTTTACGATACTTCAGGTTCATGACCACGAACCCCTTTCTTCTCTATGGAATGGGCCACGCTGCCGTGACCGGTGGTGCGGGCCTGCCCCAGCCGCCCAAAGCGGCCGGGGCAATGTTCCGCAGATGCTTACTCCTTGTCCATCAGGCAGGCCACGCCGGGCAGCTCCAGGCCTTCCAGGAACTCCAGGCTGGCGCCGCCGCCGGTGGAGATGTGGGTCATCTTGTCAGCATAGCCCAGCTGAGCCACAGCGGCAGCAGAGTCACCGCCGCCCACAATGGTGATGGCATCGGTGTCTGCCAGGGCCTTGGCCAGGGCACGGGTGCCCTCGGCGAAGGCGGGGAACTCGAACACGCCCATGGGGCCATTCCAAATCACGGTGCCGGCATCCTTCACAGCGTCGGAGAACAGCGCAATGGTCTTGGGGCCGATGTCCAGGCCCATGCGGCCCTCAGGAATGGCCATGGTGTCCACCAGCTCGGGGGTGGCGTCGGCAGAGAACTCAGCGGCGCACAGGGTGTCCACGGGCAGCAGGAACTTCACGCCCTTCTCCTTGGCCTTGGCCATCATCTCCAGGCAGTAGTCCAGGCGGTCCTCCTCCAGCAGGGAGGTGCCCACGCTGCCGCCCATGGCCTTGGCAAAGGTATAGGCCATACCGCCGCCAATGATAATGGTGTCAGCGATGTCCAGCAGGTTGTTGATCACGCCAATCTTAGAGGAGACCTTGGCGCCACCCAGAATGGCAACCAGGGGACGCTTGGGGTTGGCCAGAGCGCCGCCCATGATCTCCAGCTCCTTCTCAATGAGGAAGCCGGACACGGCGGGCAGGTAGGCGGCCACGCCAGCGGTGGAGGCGTGGGCACGGTGGACCGTACCGAAGGCGTCGGACACATACACCTCAGCCAGGTCCGCCAGAGCTTTGGCAAACTCGGGCTTGTTCTTCTCCTCGCCGATGTCGAAGCGCAGGTTCTCCAGCAGCATAATCTGACCGGGCTGCAGAGCGGCGGCCTTGGCCTGGGCATCCTCACCAATGATGTCCTTTGCGAAGATGACCTCCTGACCCAGCAGCTGGCTCAGGCGCTGCGCAACGGGAGCCAGGGTGAGGGACTCCTTCCACTCGCCCTTGGGCTTGCCCAGGTGGGAGCAGGCGATGACAGCAGCGCCCTGCTCCAGCAGATACTTCAGGGTGGGCAGGGCAGCCACGATGCGCTTGTCATCGGTGATGGCGCCGGTGGCCTTGTCCTGGGGCACATTGAAGTCGCAGCGGCAGAGCACTTTCTTACCCTTTACGTCGATGTCGCGGACCGTCTTTTTGTTGTAGTTCATGTGAGGATGCTCCTTTCATGATGTTCTCCAAATGCAGTTGTGTCACGCCATCTCGCCCTGACCGCTCAGCCCGGGAAAACCCTGCTGGCGCAGCGCCTCATAGGTGAGGATTGCAACCGAATTGGAGAGGTTCAGACTTCTGGCATCGGGGCGCATGGGAATGCGCACGCAGCGCTCCTGATAACGGATGCGGAAGTCCTCCGGCAGGCCTGCGCTCTCCCTGCCGAAAAACAGCCAACAGCCCGCTCGAAACTCCGCCTGTGTATAGTCCCGCGGCGCCTTGGTGGTTGCCAGCCAAAGATCAGGGTCTGGATTGCGCTCAAACAGCTCCTCCAGGTTTCGGTAGACGGTGAGATCCACCATGGGCCAGTAATCCAGCCCCGCCCGGCGCACTGCCTTTTCACTGATGTCAAACCCCAAGGGCTCCACCAGATGCAGCTTGCATCGGGTTGCCGCACAAGTACGTGCGATATTTCCGCAATTCTGTGGGATTTCCGGCTCTACCAAAACAATATTGACCATAATACCCTCCCTTAACCATGCACATTATATTCGCTTCCTCTTAAAATTACAAGTACAAATCCTGAAAAAATGCGGTTTTTAAACTTTTCCCCCATGTGTCTAAAAAACACTTACTTTTTAGTGCGTTCTGCACATTTCGTCTAAAAGTGCCTAAATCCTCTTGCAATCCCCGGTTTTTTGTGATAGAGTTTCATACTATGTACTGTTAAAAATTTATCATCCTCTGTTCCTGATTAGATAAATTTTTGACTTTTTTGTTCGGTTTTGACCACATTCGCCTCCCCCGGCTGTAGAGGAGGTGGGTATTTTTTTGCCCAGCAGGCCCCTTTTCCTCCTCTTATTCACCAGTTTTTGGTTTCCCTCTCTGCCCTCCCCCGGGGAAGCAGGCCGGGCGGGCAAAAAATTTTTGGTGCGGAGGAACTTTTTTCGCACCCCTGCGTCTAACCATACAGCACCCCTGGGTGGGTGCGTGCAAACTACATAGGTAAAAAGGAGTTTTCTAACATGATGAAAAAGATGCTTTCTCTTGCTCTGGCCGGCGCGATGTGCCTGTCCCTGGCCGCCTGCAGCCCCTCTGCCCCTGCATCCAGCCAGGAGCCCGAAGCCTCCTCCAGCGCTGCCGCCTCTGACGCCCCCGAGAGCTCCAGCACCCCTGCCGCCGGCAACGAGGGCGCCAGCTCCTCCAGCGACCTGAAGGCCTTCTATGAGGAGCAGTTCTCCGGCGAGGAGGCCCCCATGATGATGACCGTTGAGGACGACGAGATGCTGGAGGGCTACTATCCCGGCCTGAAGGACATCGCCTGCAAGCAGCGTGTGGTGGCCATGGCCGCCATCAGCGCCGTGGCTGCTGAGGTTGCCCTCATCGAGGTGGAGAACGCCAGCGACGTGGACGCTGTAAAGACCATTCTCCAGGCCCGCATTGACAGCCAGGTGAACGGCGGCGCTTTCTATCCCGCTCAGGTGGAGGCCTGGCAGAACCAGGCTAAGATTGTGGTGCGGGACAACTTCGTGTGCCTGTTTGTTGCCGAGAACACCGATGCCCTGGTGGAGGCCTTCAACGCCCTGTAAGTCTCCAGCTCCCTGGGGCGTCCAGACGAAAGCAGGTCATCTGCTGCAAAACCCGGGCGCAGGCTTCCCCTCCCAGTGGGAGGGCTGCGCCGGTAATCCCCGGCGCCGCTCTGCCGCCTGGTTGGCGGTGCTGCGCTCTGCTTGAACCCTTTACCCCCACGACGGGCGCCCCGCTCCCGCCGTGGGGGTCATTTCTAGCACGCTCCCCCTTCATCCCGGGATATCCCTTCCCATTCACAACCAGAGGTGATGTTCGTGATTTTCTCCGCCCCGTACTTCCTGTTTCTATATCTATGTGTGGTGCTGGTACTGTACTATATTGCGCCGCTCCACCTGCGCAATCTGGTTCTGCTCATTGTCAGCCTGATTTTCTACGGCTGGGGAGAACCGGTGTACATCATCATCATGTTTCTCTCCATCGCCATCGACTACACCCACGGTATGCTGGTCACCCGGTGCAAAGCCAAGGGCAACCTCAAGGGTGCAAAGCTGGCTGTGGCCTCGTCTATGTTCTTCAACCTGGCCTTGCTGTTTTTCTTCAAGTACTGGGACTTTGTCGCCCGGTCTTTGCAGGCTGTGGGACTTAACTTCATGCCCATTCTCAACCTGGAGCTTCCCATCGGCATCTCCTTCTACACCTTCCAGACCATGAGCTATACCATCGACGTGTACCGGGAAGACGCCCGGTGTCAGCGCAATATCATCAACTTCGGCACCTTCGTCACCCTCTTCCCCCAGCTCATCGCCGGCCCCATCCTCCAGTACAAGGATCTGGACAGTCAGCTGGAGTACCGGGAGCACACCGTGGACAAATTCGCCTCCGGTGTGCAGCGGTTCACTGTGGGTCTGGCGAAAAAGGTGCTGCTGGCCAACTCCATCGGGCAGCTGTGGGATGTATACCTGGCCACCCCCGGCGCACAGCTCACCACCGCCGGAGCCTGGCTGGGCATCCTGGCCTTTGCCCTTCAGCTCTACTTTGACTTCTCCGGCTACTCGGATATGGCCATTGGCCTGGGCCGTATGCTTGGCTTTGAGTTTTTGGAGAACTTCAACTACCCCTACCTGGCCAAATCCGCCACGGAGTTCTGGCGTCGGTGGCACATCTCCCTGGGCAGCTGGTTCCGGGAATACCTCTACATCCCCCTGGGCGGCAACCGGGTGAGCAAGGGCCGCCTGGTGTTCAACCTTCTGGTGGTTTGGGCTGCCACCGGCATCTGGCACGGAGCCAGCTGGAACTTCCTGTTCTGGGGGCTCTACTATGCCGCACTCATCATCTTTGAGCGGTTCTGGTTCTCCAAGGTGCTGGAGAAGGCCCCCAATTGGGTGGGGCACGTGTACGGACTGTTCATTGTGCTGGTGGGCTGGGCGCTGTTTGCTGTGGAGGATCCCTCCGCACTGGTCCTCTACCTCCAGGCCATGTTCGGTCTGGGCGGGGCCGGACTGGTGGACAGCACCTTCTTCTACTACCTGCGCAACTACCTGCCCATCCTCGTCATTGCCATGGTGGCCGCCACCCCCCTTGCCTCCAATCTGTGGCACAAGGCCCCGCAGCGTGCCAAGGCCGTGGCGCTCCCGGTGCTGGTGATGGCCGGCCTGCTGCTGGCTACCGCCTATCTGGTGGATGGCACCTACAATCCCTTTTTGTACTTCCGGTTCTAAGGAGGCCCCGGCATGAGTAAGTTTCAATCCCGCCTGATTACGGCGCTGTTTTGCATCTACATCTTCGGTTTCGGCATTGCTCAGTTCCTCCTGCCCGACCGCACCTTTTCCGAGCAGGAAAACCGGTATCTCACCCAGTTTCAGGCCCCCACCCTGTCCACACTCAAGGACGGCTCCTTTATGACCTCCTTTGAAAACTACATCATCGACCAGTTCCCCCTGCGGGACAAGTGGATTCAGATGAAGGCCCAGTCGGAGCGTCTGATTGGCAAGCAGGAGAACAACAAGGTGTACCTGGGCGTTGACGGCCAGACCCTGTTCACCCAGTTTCAATCCATCGACGCCAGCGACCTGCAAGCCCGTGTGGAGGGGGTGAATACCCTGGCGGACAATGTGTCTGTCCCCGTGTACTTTTCCATCATCCCAGATAAAACCTATGTGTGGGCCAACCGCCTGCCTGGAAACGCCCCAAATGTGGATGACGGCTCCACCGCCCTCCAGGCCCAGGCCCTTTGCTCGGACAAGGTACACTGGATTGACCTGTACCAGACTCTGCAGGGCATCGACGTATTCTACCGCACCGATCACCACTGGAGCACCATGGGTGCCTACCAGGCCTATCAGACCCTGGCACAGGCCATGAACGGGGCCTGCACCACCCTGGACATCTCCCCCACCCTGGTCAGCGACGGCTTTTACGGCACCACATGGTCCTCCTCCGGGGCGGGCTGGGTGCGGCCGGATGAGATGTACACCTGGGTGCCTGAATCCGGCCTGACGGGCAGCACCACCGTCACCTGGTATCATACCAGCCAGCCCGAAGCGGGCAAGCTGTACGACACCAGCTATCTGGAGAAGAAGGACAAGTACTCCATGTTCCTGGGGGGCAACCAGCCCCTGGCCATCCTCCGCAACCCGGATGCCCAGGGCGGACGCCTGCTGGTGGTGCGCGATTCCTATTCCGACTCCCTGGCCCCCTTCCTCTCTCTGGACTACCAGGAGGTGCACCTGTACGACCTGCGCTATAACCGCCTGTCCCTCAAGCAGTACATCGAGGAACACCAGATTGACCAGGTGCTGGTGCTCTACTCTGTGTCCAACTTCACCACAGACAATAACCTGGCGCTGCTCAAGCGCTGAAACCACCCGCCGCCCCTTTGAGAACCCCCTCATTGGGGTGGCGGACTTGCTTGCACAGGAAAGGACGTGACGCAGACAAGATGAAAACCATCCTTTTGCACGGATTGGGACAGACCCCACAGGACTGGGAGGGGGTGGTGCGCCAGCTTTCCACTTCCCACGTGGCGTGTCCGCCTCTCTTTTCTCCAGTGGAAAGCGGGGTGTGCTACCCTCAGATTTTAGAAAAGCTGGAGGCGCAGTACGCCCATGCCCACCAGCTCCTTTGCATTTGCGGCCTATCCCTGGGGGCTATGCTCGCCCTGGACTTTACCATGCGCCACAGGGAGACCGTGGCTGAGCTGGTCTTAATCAGCCCGCAATATAAGTCGCCCACACCGCTGATAGACCTTCAAAATCTTCTGTTTCGCTCCATGCCCGCCAGGTGCTTTGACGGCATCGGACTACCAAAAGAGGATGTGATTGCCCTGGCCCATTCCATGCGGTCATTGGATTTCACCCCACAATTGCACACCATCACCTGTCCCGTCACCATTTTGTGCGGAGCCAACGACCTTGCCAATGTGGGAGCCGCCAAGCGGCTCAGCAAGCGCCTTGCAAGGGCAACCTTGCACATCGTCCCCGGCGCAGGCCATGAACTGAACAGATGTGCGCCCGAGGTCATTGCCGCCACGCTAAACAGCACCCCCTGAAACCAAGCCCCCGCACCACCTCAGGCGCAGCTTGGAGCAAGCAGCGTGCTTTTTCCCCCGGGCAGAGAAACACACAGCCGGCAGCCCCCAAAATCCCGGGGCTGCCGGCTGTTTCATTGTCCGTTTCCCTAAATGACCAATCCTCCATTGGGGGCCAGCACCTGCCCGGTGAGGAAGGAGGATGCCTCCGAGGCCAAAAAGGCGATGGTGCGGGCCACCTCTTCCGGCTGGCCAATGCGGCCCAAGGGCGTCTCCTCTGCCAGGGCCGCCAAATCCTCCCCGGTGAGCGCCCCGTTCATCTCGGTGTCAATCACCCCCGGAGCCACGCAATTGACCCGAATGCCAGACGGCCCAACCTCCTTGGCCAGCGCCTTGGTATACCCAATCACCGCCCCCTTGGTGGCGGAATAGGCCACTTCACAGGAGCCGCCCACCTGCCCCCACATGGAGGACATGGTGACGATACACCCCTGTTTGCGCCCAATCATATAGGGCAAGACGCCCTGCACGCAGTAATGCATACCGTCCACATTCACCCCAAACAGCCGCCGCCACCGTGTCTCGTCCATGTGCGTGACCAAGTCCACATCTGCCACGCCGGCATTGCACACCAAAATATCCAGCTGCGGAAATTGTCCCAGCACATACTCAACCATATCCATCACCGCTCCCCGGTCAGACACATCCGCCTGCACCGCCAGGGCGGGCACGCCCATCCCGCGCAACTGCTCCACCAGGCTGTGGGCTTCCCGCTGGCTGCGGTGATAGTTCACCGCAACCCCCCAGCCCCGGCGGGCAAATTCCACCGCAGTGGCCGCCCCAATCCCCCGGGAGCCTCCAGCAATCAGCGCATACTTCATTCCAGTCCTCCTGTTCGCAAAATACATCGGTTTTTATTTGATTTCCACGCTTTTATGTGCATTTTATTCTTATTTGAGTATAACACATTTTTTCTGAAAAAAAAGCATTGACAAACGGAGAAAAAGGCGGTATAATAACCCTCGTCCTGCAAGACAGGGCAGCTAAAATTCGGACGGTTAGCTCAGCTGGTATGAGCATCTGCTTGACGTGCAGAGGGTCACAGGTTCGAGTCCTGTACCGTCCACCAAACCACGGACATCCGAACAGGGTGTCCGTTTTCTTTTGGGCAAGCCCCCTCTGGGTGCTTGCCCATTTTTTGTAGATTTATCTCCCATTCGCCCCCCCTCCTCTCTATTTCCCAGCAAGCCTATCCCCTTTACACCTGCGCTTCCCCCGCAACTAGTTTTCCTTTACACACCAGAAGTTCCTAGAATCTCCCGCCTCAATCTACCCCCGCTTGTCCACTCCGTGGTACACAAACTCCCTATGTTGGTACACTTGCTGCGGTTCCCATACTGTGCGCCCCATGTTGGGCCACTTTATCCTCTCCGTCCCCAGCCGATTCACCAGTTCCCTATATTTCCACATAGGATAAGTGGTATCATACTCCCAGTGATGCCGCCCCCTTTCCCGCCCAGTTATGATTGAGGAGGTTTTTTATGAGAAACGCACTGAGAAAGCTCTGCCGTGCCCTGAACTTCGGCATGGACCGCATCCTCCCAGACGCCATTGTGCTGGCCTTCTTCCTCACGATACTCACCTTCGTCATGGGCCTGGCCCTCACAGACTCCACCCCTCTGGACATGGTGATATACTGGGGAGATGGATTCTGGGGCTTTTTGTCCTTCAGTATGCAAATGGCTATGATCATCGCCACCGGCTACATTGTGGCGGAGGCGCCCCCCATCAAGCGGGCACTGGTGAGAATCTGTAAAATCCCCAAAAACGGTGTGCAGGGCGTCGTTTTCGTGGGGGTGCTCAGCGCCTTTTTGGGGTGGATTAGCTGGGGTCTGGGTCTGGTGGCAGGCGCAATCCTGGCCCGTTCTGTGGCGCTCAACCTGCGCAAAGTGGACTTTCAGCTGTATGTGGCCGTGGCCTATACCGCCGCCATCACCACCGGACTGTTCGGTATCTCCGGCTCGGAGTTTCTGCTGGTCAATACCCCCGGCTATTTCATGGAGGAAACCCTGGGGCTGATTCCCCTGAGCCAGACGGTATTTGATCCCTCCCTGCTGTTGAGCCAGCTCCTCGGCCTGGTGCTGGCAGTACCCCTGCTGGCGGCGCTCATCCACACCCCTCCCGAAGAAACGCCGGAGCTATCTTCTCACATCCTGGAGCGCTTTCTTGCCCAGGAGGAGGCCACTCGGGCGCTCCACGCCAACCACACGCCAAAAAGCGCCATGACCTTTGCCCAGCGGGTGGACAGCAGCCCCATCACCACCACCATCATTGGCGCAGGCGGCATTGTGTACATCATCCATTGGTTTCTCACCCATGGGTTTGACCTCACCCTGGATGTGATGAACTTCATCCTGCTGTTTGTGGGCATTCTGTGCCACGGCTCCCCCCGCAATCTCCTCACCGCCGCAGAGGAAGGCGTGCGCAGCGCCTATGGCGTGCTGGTGCAATTCCCCTTCTACGCCGGTATCCAGGGCATGATGGCCTCCTCCGGCCTGGTGGCAATCATCGCCAACGCCTTCGCCTCCCACTCCAGCGCCGCCAGCTATCCCTATATGTGCTATCTGTGCATGGCTATCATCAACTTCTTCATCCCATCCTCCGGCGGCATTTTCATGGTGGCCGGCCCCGCCCTGGGTGAAGCGGCCCTTAATGTGGGGTTGGAGGCCAATCAGTTCCTCATTTCCTTTACCGCCGGCGAGACCATCGGCAACATCATTCAGCCCTTCTGGGCCATTCCTCTGCTGGGCATCGCAGGACTGAAGATGAAGGATATTATGGGCTACTGCATCCTGTTCTTCGTGGTGCTCACCCTGATTTTCTTCGGCGTCTGGGCCGTGATGTGGTGATGGCGCAGGACTTGGAGATTGGTATGATACCCGAAAAAAACAAGGCCGGACTCCTTTACGGAGTCCGGCCTTGTTTTTTCGGGAAAGTCCTTGGATGTTTGCGAGAAGGGGCGGCGGGGTTCGGACGCTTCTATATTAATACATCCCGCCCATGTCGGGGGCAGCGGGGACAGCGGGAGCGGGCTCGGGCTTATCGGCCACCAGCGCCTCGGTGGTGAGCAGAACAGCGGACACAGAGGCGGCGTTCTCCAGGGCGGAGCGGGTCACCTTGGTGGGATCCACGATGCCGCTGGCGATCATGTCGCAGTACTCCTCCTTGTAGGCGTCGAAGCCATAGCCCACCTTGCCGGAGGTCTTGACCTTCTCCAGCACCACAGAGCCGTCGATACCGGCATTGGCGGAAATCTGCTTCATGGGCTCGGTGAGGGCCTTGGCAATGATGGCCACGCCGGTCTTCTCGTCGCCCTCCACAGTGGACAGCAGCGCTTCCACAGCGGACACAGCGTTGACATAGGCAGTGCCGCCGCCAGCCACGATGCCCTCTTCCACAGCAGCACGGGTGGCGTTGAGGGCGTCCTCAATGCGCAGCTTCTTCTCCTTCATCTCAGCCTCGGTGGCAGCGCCCACACGGATGATGGCCACACCGCCAGCCAGCTTGGCCAGGCGCTCCTGGAGCTTCTCCTTGTCGTACTCGGAGGTGGTGTTCTCAATCATGTGGCGAATCTGAGCCACACGGGCGGCAATGGACTCGGCAGCGCCAGCGCCGTCCACAATGATGGTGTTCTCCTTGGACACCTTCACCTGACGGGCGGAGCCCAGCATATCCATGGTGGTCTCCTTGATGTCCATGCCCATATCGGAGGACACCACGGTAGCGCCGGTGAGGATGGCGATGTCCTCCAGCATCTCCTTGCGGCGGTCGCCGAAGCCGGGCGCCTTGATGCAGCAGACATTCAGGGTGCCGCGCAGCTTGTTGACCAGCAGGGTGGACAGGGCGTCGCCCTCCACATCCTCAGCCACGATGAGCAGCTTGCGGCCGCTCTGCGCCACAGGCTCCAGAATGGGCAGCAGATCCTGGATGGAGGAAATCTTCTTGTCGGTGAGGAGGATCAGGGCGTCGTCCAGCACTGCCTCCATCTTCTCGGTATCAGTGACCATATAGGGGGTGATGTAGCCACGGTCCAGCTGCATACCCTCCACCACCTCGGAGTAGGTCTCGGCAGTCTTGGACTCCTCCACGGTGATGACCCCGTCATGGCTCACCTTCTCCATGGCCTCGGCAATCAGAGCGCCGATGGCATCGTCACCGGAGGAGATGGCGCCGACACGGGCGATGTCAGAGGTGCCGGACACAGGCTTGGAGTTCTTCTTAATCTCCTCGATGGCGGCGGCAGTGGCCTTGGCAATGCCCTTCTTCATGACCATGGGGTTGGCCCCGGCAGCCAGGTTCTTCAGACCCTCACGGATGATGGCCTGAGCCAGCAGGGTGGCGGTGGTGGTGCCATCGCCAGCCACATCGTTGGTCTTGGTGGACACTTCCTTGACAATCTGGGCACCCATATTCTCAAAGGGATCCTCCAGCTCAATCTCCTTGGCGATGGTCACGCCGTCGTTGGTGATGAGGGGGGTGCCGAACTTCTTATCCAGCACCACGTTGCGCCCCTTGGGGCCCATGGTAATCTTCACAGTGTCCGCCAGATGGTTCACACCACGCTCCAGAGCGTGACGGGCTTCCTCACCGTAGCAAATGAGCTTAGACATGATAAACAACCTCCAATAATAATCAGATTGCAGTATATGACGCCGGTTTCCCCTGCCTCAGGGGACATTGGCCCCGCCGGCGTGCAGGCCAGGCGGGTGTTTGTGTTCGGAGAAGACCTCTCCAGCTTACTCCACAATGGCCAGGATGTCGTTCTGGCGCACGATGGTGTACTCCTCGCCGTCCACCTTCACCTCGGTGCCGGAATACTTGCTGGTCAGCACCTTGTCACCCACCTTCACGGTCATGACCACTTCCTTGCCGTCCACCATGCCGCCGGGGCCAACGGCCACAACTTCGGCCATCTCAGGCTTCTCCTTGGCGCTGGAGGTGAGGATGATGCCGCCCTTGGTGGTCTCGGGGGCCTCCATCTTCTTGAGAATCACACGGTCAGCCAGAGGTTTGAGAGTCATAGTAGGTTCCTCCTTGTATCGCAACAATTTTTTACAGTGATTAGGCCGCCCGGGAAAGGCGGCGTTTTAGCACTCATTTCGACTGAGTGCTAACCCTAGGTATGATAATACCCGCTTTGCCCAAAAAAATCAACCCCCATTTTCAAAAAACAGAGGTTGATGCAAAAAATTCATGTTCCGTTCACATTCACCGGCGCAAAGCCTGTCCCTGCGCCATTTTCCCCGCAGCTTCCCCCTCCATTGCAGGGCGGTAATCCAGGTCTGCGGGATAGAAAAAGTTCACCGTGCGCTCTGAGAGCCGGATGGTGCAGGCCTGAGTGCGCAGCACCTCCCCATCCACGCACACCACCAGCGGCCGATGGTCTGCCGAGGCCAGGCGCACCTGCCTGCCCTGGTAGGACTTGATCAGCTGGGGATAGTCCCGGTAGCGCCCTGTTGCATACTTTCCCACCAGACGAAAAAAGGTGGCGTGACTCACCTTGCCCACCATAAGCGCCTCCAGAAGCCCATCGTCGGGGCGGTTGTCCCCCACGGGCATAAACCCGCCTCCGTAGTAGCGTCCGTTGCACACGCACACCAGCGTCACCGGGCCGGTGTAGGACACCGCACCCATCTCCACCTCCATGGGGCGGGACAGGGGGCGGCCCAATACGTTGACCAGCAGGGAGAGCACATAGGCCCCCATCCCCCGCACCAGGGGCAGGCGCTTGAAGCGATGGGCCTGCTCGGCAATGCGGGCATCCACACCGGCACACACCACATCCAGCCCCAGCCGCCCGTTGCACTCCATCAAGTCCATCTCTGCCTGTACCCCCTGGCTCAGGGCGGTCAAGTCCCGAAAGCGCTCCCGGCTGCCCTTTCCAAATATGCGCAGAAAGTCATTGCCCGTCCCCATGGGCACGTTGGTCACCGCCGCATTGGGGTATCCCGCCGCCCCGTTGACCACCTCGTTGAGGGTGCCGTCCCCGCCGCAGGCATAGATGCGCACCGCCCTGCCCTGCCGGGCGGCCTGGCGGGCATACCGCTCCCCGTCCCCCGCCTTGGCTGTGTAGGCAATCTGCCAGGTCACAGGCAGGGCGCGAATGGCCCCCTCCAGCGCCCGCAAGCCCCCCGGCTTGCCCGCCTGGGGGTTGATGATAAATAGATGCTCCACAACCCCGCCCTCACCGATAGTACATGAACAGGTCGCACTTGAGCATACCATTGTACAGCTTGCGCTTTTTGGTGGCCTGCCGGCCAAAGGCCCGCTCGAATTCCGTGTGGGAGGAGAGCACGCACACCTGCCAGGTGTCCGGCAGCTTGTCCATGGCCTTGCCAAAGGCACGGTAGAGCGCCTCCGCCTCCGCCTTCTCCATCAGCCGCTCGCCGTAAGGGGGGTTGGTGACCACCCGTCCGTGCAGTCCGCCCCAGTGGAAGCGGGTGGCGTCGGCCACTTCAAAGCGCACCACATCATCCACCTCTGCCAGCTGTGCGTTGTGGCGGGCCAGCTCCACGGCGGCGGGGTCAATGTCTCCCCCCCAGATTTCATATTTGCCGTGAAACTCCTTATCCAGCGCCTCGTCCACTGCATTCGCCCACAGCCCAGAGGGAAGCCACCCCCACCGCTGGGCGGCAAAGGAGCGGTTTAAGCCCGGCGCACGGTTGCGTGCAATGAGCGCCGCCTCAATGGGAATGGTCCCCGAGCCGCAGAAGGGGTCGCAGAACGGGTCCCGCCCCCGATAGTGGGACAGCGCCACCAGCGCCGCCGCCAGCGTCTCCCGCAGGGGGGCCGCCACCCCCTGGGCACGGTACCCCCGCTTGTACAAGCTCTCCCCCGAGGTATCCAGCATGAGGGTGACCTGATCCTTCATAATGGAGAACTGAATCTGATACACAGCCCCCGTCTCAGGCAGGTTTTCCATGCCGTAGGCCCGTCCCAGCCGCTGCGCCACCGCCTTTTTCAGAATGGACTGGCAGGCAGACACTGCGTAGAGCTGGGAGTTTATGGAGTATCCCTTTACAGGGAACTTCCCCTCCCTGGGGATAAACTCCTCCCAGGGCAGCGCCAGCGCCCCCTGGAACAACTCCTCGAAGGAGCGGGCGGGGAAGGTGCCCAGGGCCAGGAGGAGGCGCGCGCCGGTGCGCAAATTGAGGTTGATGCGGGGGATGTCCGCCAGACCACCGGTGCATAGCACCCGTCCGTTCTCTGCACGCACCTGGGGCAGACCCAGCTTCTTCAGCTCGTGGGACACCACGCTCTCCACTCCCATCAAGGTGGGGATGACAAATTGAAAGGTCGAATCCATAATGTATCGCTCCTGTATCAGCGTAAAGTTTCATCCCCCCTAGTATAACGGAAGGCAGGACAAGAAGCAATCTTTTTCCCGCCCTCCGTCCCACCCTGTTGCAAGGGGTCAATCTCTGTGTTATAATGGAAACATCAATTGACAACCTGAGGTTGCGCCCCAAAATCCCCAATGCAAAGGGGAAGTTGATGGACACAAGGGCCCTTTTGGGGTATGATTGGCCCAGATGGGCGCAATCGGCACAGATACAACATACCCACCGTGCGCAGCACAGATATGGAGCCCCCTCCCCGCCAGCACGGAGCGGAGGAGGGCGCTTGCCCCCTGCGGGGTGATGCACAACCCTCTGGAAAGGAGTTTCATACATGGCATTTGGAGAACGGCTCCAGGCACTGCGCCGGGGCGCAGGACTGACCCAGGAGGCCTTTGCCCAACAACTTAAGGTATCCCGCCAGTCCGTATCCAAGTGGGAGTCCTGCCGGGGCTACCCGGAGCTGGAGAAAATCATCTATATCTGCAACCACTACGGGGTGTCCATGGACGAACTGTTTCAGGACGAGGTTCCCCAATCCCCCGCCCAGACGGAGCTGTCTCCCCAGGGGCTCAAGCCGCCCCCGCTCAAGGCATCTCTGGCCAATTTCTTCGCCAACCTCTCCCCCCGCAACCAGCTGGTGGTGTGGGCTGGGGTGGCGGTGGTCGCCCTGCTGCTCATTATCCTCTCCTTCGCCCATCTGCCGAAAGGAGCGAGTAACCCTATGCTGGAAAAAGTAATTTGGACCATTCTCCTGCTCACCTTTGCCGTGGGCGAGGCCATCTCGGTGGGGCTGACCTCCATCTGGTTTGCCACCGGCGCTCTGGTAGCCCTGGTGTGCGCCCTGCTGGGCGGGTCTGTGTGCTTACAGCTCACCCTCTTCGTGGTGGTCAGCGCCCTGTGCCTGCTTGCCATGCGTCCGCTGGCGCAGCGCTACCTCAACAGCCGGGTGGAGCCCACCAATGCAGACCGCATCTTGGGCACCGTGGCGCCAGTCACCCAGGACATAGACAATCTGCAGGCCACCGGCACGGTGCGCATCGGCGGCACCACCTGGAGCGCCCGCAGCGAGCACAACACCGTCATCCCCGCTGGCACCCTGGTGCGGGTGCTGCGCATTGAGGGTGTAAAGGTATATGTGGAACCCTATCAAAAGGAGGAATCAGTATGTTAAAGCCCTTGTTCCTGAGCGCCAATTCCGGCGCTATGCTCAGCCTGGTCATTGTGGTGGCGCTGATTATCGTGGCACTGCTCGTCCTGGCCGCCAATGTGAAGGTGGTGCAGCAGTCCAAGGCGGTGGTCATCGAGCGTCTGGGCGCATTCCACGCTGTGTGGGGTGTTGGCCTGCACTTCAAAATCCCCTTCATCGAGCGGGTGGCCAAGGTTGTGTCCCTCAAGGAGCAGGTGGTGGACTTCGAGCCCCAGCCCGTTATCACCAAGGACAACGTGACCATGCAGATTGACACGGTCATTTACCTTCAGGTCACCGATCCCAAGCTGTACACCTACGGGGTAGAGCGCCCCATGAGCGCCATTGAGAACCTCACCGCCACCACCCTGCGCAACATCATCGGCGATTTGGAGCTGGATCAATCCCTCACCAGCCGCGACCACATCAACACCCAGATGCGCGCCATCCTGGATGAGGCCACCGACCCCTGGGGTATTAAGGTCAACCGTGTGGAGCTGAAGAACATCATGCCCCCTCGGGACATCCAGGAGTCCATGGAGAAGCAGATGCGTGCCGAGCGTGAGCGCCGGGAGGCCATTCTCCAGGCCGAAGGCCAGAAGCAATCTCAGATTCTGGTGGCCGAGGGCGAAAAGCAGTCCGCCATTCTCCGTGCCGACGCCGCCAAGCAGGCCAAAATCATGGAGGCCGAGGCGGAGAAGGCCGCCCGCATCATGGCCGCCGAGGCCGAAGCAGAGGCCATTGCCAAGGTGCAGCAGGCCACTGCCGACGCCATCCGCCTCATCAACGAGGCCAACCCCAGCGACGGCGTCATCAAAATCAAGGCTCTGGAGGCCTTCCAGGCCGCCGCTGACGGCAAGGCCACCAAAATCATCGTCCCCAGCGAGCTGCAGGGGCTGGCCGGTCTGTGCGCCAGCGCCAAGAGCGTGTTTGACACCGAGGACCCCAAGGCCGGGAACTGACCGCCGTTTCTCTCTTTCACCTCCCAGGGCACAGGCCGCCCTGGGAGGTATTGCTGTGCACAGCCCCATCCCCGCTGCATTCCATAAGATGAAGGAGCGCCCCCCATGACCCCCACCAACTACAAACTCACCATTCAGTACGATGGCACCCGCTACGACGGCTGGCAGCGCCAGGGCAACACGGACAACACCATCCAGGGCAAGCTGGAGTCCGTCCTCTCCCGCATGGCCGGTCAGCGCGTGGAGGTACAGGGCGCCGGGCGCACCGATGCCGGTGTACACGCCCTGGGTCAGGTGGCCAGCGTCCGCCTGCCCCAGCCCCTCACCCCCCAAGAGGTGCTGAGCTATGCCAACCGCTACCTCCCCGAGGACATCGCCGTGGTGGCGGCGGAAGCGGCGCACCCCCGGTTCCACGCCCGCCTGTCCGCCAGGGGCAAGTGCTACCGCTACCAGCTGCACCTGGGGCCTGTCCCCGATGTGTTTTCCCGCAGATACCACTACCGTCTCCCCGGCCCCCTGGACCTCCAGGCCATGCGCCAGGCCGCCGCCCTGCTCACCGGCACCCACGACTTCCGCTCCTTCTGCTCCAACAAGCGGTATAAGAAATCCACCGTGCGCACCATCCGCTCCATCACCGTGGAAGCCCAGGGGCCAGCCCTCACCCTCACCTATCAGGGGGACGGGTTCCTCTACAATATGGTGCGCATCCTCACCGGCACCCTCATCGAGGTGGGACAGGGCCAGCGGGAGGCCCGCTCCATGCCCCAGATACTCGCCGCCCTGGACCGCACCGCCGCCGGGCACACCGCCCCCGCCCAGGGGCTGAGTCTGGTGGAGGTCTACTACTGAAATCTTCCGCACCAGATGGGAAAATCCGCCCGCTGTGGACGCACTTGTCCACAGCGGGCGGATTTTTTGTGGAAGTGATGGGCTCACTTCTGCTCTTTGCGCTCCACCACACCACGCAGCAGCTGCGTGAAGTCGGCAAAGGACATGGCGCCCAGGTCGCCGTCTGCACGGTGCCGGGGGGATACGGTGCCGTTCTCCATGTCCCGGTCGCCCACCACCAGCATATAGGGCACCTTCTCCAGCTGCGCTTCCCGAATCTTCTTGCCGATTTTCTCGTTGCGGTAATCCACCTCAACACGGAAGCCCTGCCCCTCCAGCTCCCTGGCCAGACCGGCGCAGTAGTCGGCGGCACGGTCGGTCACGGGGAGGAAGCGCACCTGCTCGGGGGCCATCCAGGTGGGCAGTGCCCCGGCATACCGCTCGATGAGGTAGGCCAGCGTGCGCTCGTAGCAGCCCAGAGAGGTGCGGTGGATGATATAGGGCAGCGCCTTCTCACCATTCTCGTCGATATAGTACATCCCGAACTTCTCCGCCAGGAGCATATCAATCTGGATGGTGACAATGGTGTCCTCCTTGCCAAACACGTTGTGATACTGAATGTCCAGCTTGGGCCCGTAGAAGGCGGCCTCATCCACGCCCACCTCGTAGTTGACACCCAGGTCGTCCAGAATCTGACCCATGGCGGCCTGCGCCTGCTCCCACTGCTGGGCGGTGCCCTCATACTTGTTGTTGGGGTTGGCCGGATCCCACTGGGAGAAGCGGAAGGTGCACTGCTCCAGCATTCCCACCGTCTCCAGGCAGTACTTGGCCAGCTCCAGACAGCCCTTGAACTCCTCCTCCAGCTGGTCAGGACGGAGAATGAGGTGGCCCTCGGAAATGGTGAACTGGCGGACACGAATCAGGCCGTGCATCTCACCGGAATCCTCGTTGCGGAAGAGGGTGGAGGTCTCCCCCAGGCGCATGGGCAGGTCACGGTAGCTGCGCTGACGGTTCAGGTAGACCTGGTACTGGAAGGGGCAGGTCATGGGGCGCAGCGCAAAGCACTCCTTCTCCTCGTCCTGGGGGTCTCCCAGAATGAACATCCCGTCCAGATAGTGATCCCAGTGGCCGGAAATCCGATACAGGTCCCGCTTTGCCATCAGGGGCGTCTTGGTGAGCAGATAGCCCCGCTTCTGCTCTTCATCCTCCACCCAGCGCTGGAGCACCTGGATGGTACGGGCGCCCTTGGGCAACAATACAGGCAGACCCTGGCCGATGGACTCCACCGTGGTGAAGTACTCCAGCTCACGCCCCAGCTTGTTGTGGTCCCGCTTGAGGGCCTCTGCCTGCTGCTCCAAATAGGCGTCCAGCTCCTCCTTCTTGGGGAAGGCCACACCGTAAATGCGCTGGAGCATTTTCCGGCTGGAGTCCCCGCGCCAATAGGCGCCGGTGGCCGAGGTGAGCTTGATGGCGTTGCCCTTGATGCGCCCGGTGGAGTCCAGGTGCGGCCCGGCGCACAGGTCGGTAAACTCCCCCTGGCGGTAGAAGGAGATGACCGCATCCTCAGGCAGGTCGGCAATCAGCTCCAGCTTATAGGGCTCGTCCTGCTCCTCCATCAGCCGGATGGCCTCCCCACGGGGCAGCTCAAACCGCTCCAGCTTCAGCTTCTCCTTGCAGATTTTGCGCATCTCCCCCTCCAGCGCAGTCAAATCCTCCGGGGTAAAGGGGCGGGGCGTGTCAAAGTCATAGTAAAAGCCGTTTTCAATGGCAGGGCCAATGGCCAGCTTCACCTCAGGGTGGAGGCGCTTCATGGCCTGGGCCAGCACATGGGAGCAGGTGTGCCAATAGGTCTTTCGGTACTCAGGATTTTCAAAGGTATACAGGTTCTTCTCGTCGGACATATCCATTTCCTCCTTGATGATATGGGGAGAAACAAAAACAGCGCTTCACCCCTGCCTTCAGGGGTGAAGCGCACAATGACACTCCACGGTTCCACCCTGCTTGCGGGCTGCGCCCGCCGCTTGTGTCCCTCTGTAACGGGAGGGGCCCGTCCCGCTCGTCACGGGCGGCTCTGGAGTGGTACCGTCCGCCGCTTTGCACAGGGCGCTTGCACCAAAGTGCGCCCCTCTCTGGGTGCCGCCCGGCGAACTCTTCTCCGTCACTGCCAGTTTATATGGGCAGTGTACCACCAAACACCCCCGCTGTCAAGGCGTGAAATAGCGGAGCATCGCCTCCTTGGCCTCGTGGGCAGTGCGCACCTCACAGCATCTGCCGCTTAGATACCGGAGTGCGTCCGTCCACTCCTCCAGCGGAAACCCCTCTGCATCCAGGGAAGCGGTCAACCGGTAGAGTGTCGGCCGAAACTCCTCCAGGCGCAAATCAGACAAGTAGTCGGTGCCCAACTCTTTCCATAGCAAATCTAACAGACCGATTTTCCCCCGAGTCATCGCCAACTACCCCCTTTTTTTCGTGCGTTGATACAGTCCACATTATAATAAAACAAACAAAATCATATGTCAAGATGGATTTCTTGCTATCAGGCGGTTTATATGTGGGCCATATTACCTATGATAAAAGACACCACACCAAGGAGGTGTCCCATGGACGCGAACTACCGGGAAATTGGCCGGCGCATCGCCCGTCGCCGCAAACAGCTGGGGCTGAAGCAATCTGAGGTGGAGGAGCTGGCAGACATCGGATACAAGTATCTGTCCAACATCGAGCGTGGGATTTCCATCCCCTCCATCGAGGTCATCCTGCGCCTGTCTGCCGCTCTGGATACCACGCCGGACGAATTTCTGGTGGGCACCGCCCACACCGAGAACGAAGATTGGAAACAGGTGGCCCAGCTGCTCTCCACCCTCTCCCCCGCCCAGCTCAAGCTGGCCCGCAGCCTGCTGGTCTGGCTGTCCGAGCAGGAGCTGGCCTGAGCCCCTCCCCCCTCCAAAGGTCATCGGGGACGCCCCCTCTGCGCCGGGGGATTGCGCTGCGCCGGGGCGGCGGGACGGGGGATGCACCATTCTCCCCTGTTTCTCTCCTGGCGCTGTTGACTTTCGCCAGAGGGCAAGGTAGAATAACATACTGTAGCCTCCGCCGATATTCCATATTAAGGTGTGAGGTGCAACCCTGAGAGAAAGGGAGTGCGCAGCACAGATGAATCCCATAACCTATTTTGACTACGCCGCCACCACCCCCCTCTGC
This sequence comes from uncultured Oscillospiraceae bacterium, assembly GCA_944387115.1. GTDB lineage: Bacteria > Bacillota > Clostridia > Oscillospirales > Oscillospiraceae > Enterenecus. The sequence continues at coordinate 1,217 of CALXDR010000019.1, read as the reverse complement.
CCCCAGGCAGTGGCGGCCATGGTGGAGGCACTGGATCATTACGGGAACCCCTCCGCCCGATACCAGTACGGCCTGGAGGCCGCCGCCCGGGTGCGGCAGTGGCGTACTGTGGTGGCCCAGGCGGTGGGCTGCGCCCCCCAGCAGCTGTTTTTCACCTCCTGCGGCACAGAGAGTGATAACTGGGCCATCCGCAAGGGGGTGGAGCTCAACCGCCGCCGGGGCAAGCACGTCGTGACCACCGCCATCGAGCACGCCGCCGTTCTGGAGACCTGCCGGGACTTGGAGCGCCAGGGCTATTCCGTCACCTATCTCCAGCCCGACCGGGAGGGGCGCATTACTCCTGACCAGGTGGCCCAGGCCCTACGCCCAGACACCGCACTGGTATCTATCATGGCGGTGAACAATGAAACCGGGGTCATCCTCCCTGTGGCCGAGTGTGTCCGCCGCATCAAGGCCTATGACCCCGCCATTCTGGTACACTGCGACGCCGTGCAGGCCTTCCTCAAGCTGCCCCAGCCGGTGGCCTGCCTGGGTGCAGACCTGATTGCGGTCAGCGCCCACAAAATCGGCGGCCCCAAAGGCGCAGGGGCACTGTATGTGAAGCCGGGCGTGCGCCTGCGCCCCTTCATCACCGGAGGCGGGCAGGAGAACGGCCTGCGCTCGGGCACCGAGGCCACCGCTCAGATGGCGGGGTTTGCAGCCGCCTGCCAGGCCGCTCTGTCCGACCCCACCCGATTGGAGCGGCTGGAGGCAATCCACCGCTACGCCCTGGACCGGCTGCGCCAGGTGCCCGGGCTCCAGGTGGTGTGTCCCGGAGATGCCCCCCACATCTGCGCCGTCACCCTGCCCGGATACAAGAGCGAGGTGGTGCGGCGGGTACTGGGGGACCAGGGCTTGTACCTGTCCTCCAGCTCGGCCTGCCATCGGGGCAAGCCCAGCCATGTGTTCGCCGCCATGCGCCTGCCCAAGCCCTGGCTGGACGGTATGCTGCGCATCTCCTTCTCCCCCAACACCACCCGGGAGGAGGTGGAGAAGCTGGTCAGCGCCCTGCAAAACGCCGCCCAGACGCTGTTCACCACCCTGTCCTAACCCCCCTTCCACAACGAAACGAGAGAGAGGTTGCTATGTTTTCCCTGTTCAAGCGTGAGCCAGGCTTTTACCCCCGCCTGGTGGCCCTGGCCCTTCCCATCCTCATTCAAAACCTGATTACCAACTCC
>CALXDR010000018.1 GCA_944387115.1 uncultured Oscillospiraceae bacterium | reverse complement strand
GCTGCTCCCGGTTCCGCTCTGGCTGGGGGCCGGAGGGGCCGCCGGGGTCTGGGTGGTCTGGGGGGGCTGGGTGGCGGCGGCGCCGCTGCCCCGGCAGTACACAGTACACTGGGCGGTGAAGTCGCCTGCGGTCACGGTGATGATGGTGCGCTTGAGGGAGGAGGAGGTGTTCACATTGGTGACCAGTCCGTTCTCGTCCACGGTGGCGCAGTCGTTGTTGGAGCTCCAGGTCACCTCACCCGACCAGTCGGCGGGGGTGAGGGTGGCGGTCATTTGATAGCTCTCGTTGGCCTTGAGGGTGATGTCGCTCACATCCAGAGTCAGACCGGTGAGGGGGGCCTGGGAGGGCTGGGGCTCCTGAGAGGGCTGAGGCTCCTGGGAGGGGGACACGGTGGCCTCAGGGGTCTGGCTGCCAGCCGCAGAGGGCAGGGCGCTTGGCTCCTGAGAAGAGGCCACGGGGGGCTGAGAGGTCTGGTGGGAGGGGTCGGTTTTTAGCTTGGGGTAGATGACGGTGAATACAATCACCAGCGCCGAGGCGATGATGACCAGCGAGCACAGGAAGGTAATCAGCCTGGGCCAGTTCACTGGCGGGGTGGGGTCGTGCTCCTCCTCTGCATCCTCCTGGCTGCTGTGATTGGGCAGGCGCTTTCCCCCCTTGCTGGGCTGCTGAGGGGTATCGGCGGCATCAAACACGCCCTGCCCTTCAAACACAAAGGTATCCTCGTCGTCAGGGAGGATGGGGATGGGCGCAGTGCTAAAGGTCTGTCTATGCTTGGGCGCATGTCCGCAGAACGGGCAACGCCGGTAGGTGGCGCTGTAATTTTCACCACAGGACTCGCAGTGCACAAGCTCTTCCGAATCGCTTCTTCGAGACATGGGGCAGCTTCCTCCATTCATATAGTTCAAATCATACAATATAGTACACGGTTCGGGAGGTTCCGTCAAGGGAGAATGTTTGGTTTGTGCAGGTTTGCATTGACCTAGGGGGGTGAGCGTGCTTATAATAAGGAAGAATATCCGATACCAGAGAAAAGGGGCGTGGCGCACATGGCACAGCCGATGACACCGGCGGTGGTCCACAGACAGTACGACGAGGGGATGACCGCCTTCCGGCGGCAGCTGCACGATCCAGCCGCTCGGGTGTCCTTCGGGCGGGAGGCGGACGGCTTTATGAGAGAGTGCGCCTGCGGGGTGTGGCGGCAGAATGGGGGCATACAGCCCATCCATGTAGAGCACTATAATGGGCTGTATGCCAAGGGAAATCCCGTGCCCACGGTGCTCTTTTGGGAGCTGACCGCCGCAGTAGAGGGATACCAGGGCTTTGCGGTGCCCTCCTTTTTCCGCAGGATGGTGAAGGGGGATTTGGAGCGGGGGAGCGGGGACAGCCGCCGGTTTGTGGACACCTTCACCCTGATGCTCCTCCTCTTTGCCGCTGTGGACGGTCAGGTAAGCGAGGAGGAGGCGGGATTTGTCAACCGCTGCGCCCAGGCGCTCACAGACTACTGCGACCGGGCTGGGGTGATGGACGGCAAGCCCCCGGTGAACGCCCAGGACTTTGTCACCCGCCCGGTGGGGGAGGCGGGCTCCCCGACCCAGCCGGGACAGGGGGGGATGGAGCAGGGGGCGCAGACGCCTGGCGGGCAGCCCCAGGGTGAGGGGGATGCGGCGCCCCCTGCGGAGGAGAGTCTGGAGGAGCTGATGGCCCAGCTGGACGCTCTGTGCGGGCTGGAGCGGGTGAAGGAGGATGTGAAGGGCCTCATCAACCTGGTCAAGGTGCGCAAGCTGCGCCAGGAGGCGGGGCTGCCTGTTCCGCCCATGTCGCTGCACCTGGTGTTTATGGGCAATCCGGGTACGGGCAAGACCACTGTGGCCCGCCTGGTGTCGAAAATCTACCACGCCATTGGGGTGCTCAGCAAGGGGCAGCTGGTGGAGGTGGATCGCTCCGGCCTGGTGGCTGGGTTTGTGGGACAAACTGCGCTCAAGACCCAGGAGGTGGTGCAAAAGGCCAGAGGCGGGGTGCTGTTCATTGACGAGGCCTATGCCCTCACCAACCAGGACAGCCCCAATGACTTTGGACAGGAGGCGGTGGAGGTCATCCTCAAGGCCATGGAGGACTTGCGGGAGGATTTGGTGGTTATCGTGGCCGGTTATACAGAGCTGATGACCGAGTTTATCCACTCCAACCCCGGCTTGGAGAGCCGGTTCAACAAGTATATTCAGTTTGAGGATTATACCGGAGTGCAGCTGACGGAGATTTTCCGTGCCCTGTGTGAGCGCAACGGGTATCAGCTCTCAGAGGACGCCAGTGAGGCGGCGGCCCAGGCTTTTTTGGAGATGTACCGGCGGCGGGACGAGCACTTCGGCAACGCCAGAGATGTGCGCAATGTGTTTGAACAGGCCGTGGCCCGCCAGGCAAATCGGGTGGCCCAGCTGGACAGCCCCAGCCGGGAGGATTTGATGGCACTCACCCAGGAGGATTTGGGCCTTACAGAGCTGCCGGAAGCGGCGGAGTAAACGTGGCTTGGGCAGTGGTGCCACGGGGGACACCCCGCACCTCGGACTGGGGAAGGGTGAAAATTCCCCCTTGCATTTGGGAGGGAAGTGGTGTATAATACAACCACACCTGCCGGTGTGATGAAATTGGTAGACGTAGTGGACTCAAAATCCACCGCCAGCGATGGCGTGCCGGTTCGAGTCCGGCCACCGGCACCAGCAATGTGAAAAACCAGCTGACTGCCCTGGGCAGTCAGCTGGTTTTTTGCTTTAGACTGCCCAGTGGGCGCTATATCCAAGGAGGGATTTGGGTGATTATGTAAAATGCCAGCCCTGCACCGTCACAAAGCGGTGCGGGGCGGGCATTTTTGCGGATGGAGCAGGGGCTTGCGCACATCCAGGATGGTGGGTGAAGGCTCATTGCTTGGCCTTGGCGCTGGGCATCCACGGCTTTTGGGCGGCGACAGCGTCGTTATAGGCCTCCAGCTTGCGCATTTGCTCCACAATGTGGGACATATCCATGCGGCGCACCAGCTCGCAAATCAGCGCTTCCCCCTCGGTTGCCAGCGCATTGCGGGTGTCCGGGTCGGGGATGGCTGTGGTGGGCATATGGTCGCTCTGCTGGGCAAAGCAATAGCCGATGGAGGCGCTTTGATAGGCCAGCTGAAATAAATCCTGGAAGGGGGCGCAGCTCTGGGGCTGCTGCTGGGCAAAGTCGGTTGTCAGCGGGATGTCCTCCAGGCGGCCCAGCATTTTATAGGCGCCCACTGTGATGGCGTGGAAGCTGTCCAGGCTTTTGAACAGGTCGGCGGCGCTCCTGGTCATCTGCATGGTCAAGTCCATGTAGAGAATGGGAACTCCCGTTTCATCGAAGAAATCTCGCACCATGGGGCTGCAGGTCATGTGGGCGGGGCCGTGGAAGCTGATGTAAATCTGCCGCTTGAAGCCCTGGCGCAGCAAGCTATGGGCGATGGCGGACAGATAGTCGATGCCCTGGCGAATGGACACCTGCACCGTGCCACGGCCCGAAGCCGTGGCCCCGGCGTAAAAATAGGGCAGGCCGGTGAGCACCAGACCATCGCAGGCCTCGGCCATTTTGAGGGCGTACGCTTCGCTGATGACCGTTTCGCTGTCCAGGGGGAAGCCGCCGTGCATTTCCACGGTGCCCACGGGGACGATGATGATGTCGTTGCGCTGCAAATACGCCTCAACCTCGCTGTTGAGCATTTTGGGAAGGATGCGGGTGCGCATATTCATGGGATAAGTGCCTCCTTTGGGGGATTGGATGGGATGGGGAAAAATCAGGGTTGGGACGGAAGGAACGGGCGGGCAGGGTTGGGCTCACCCACGCGCTTTGCCCTCGCCCATTGCTGCACGGATTTGCGGAGTGATGTTCCACACAAAGCGGAAGGCGACCCAGGAGCCAATCAGGGCGATGGCGGGAATGAGGACGCACAGGGCCTTGATGCCGGTGATGGTCACAGCCGTCTGGGTGGCGGCCCCGGCCTCATAGCCAATCCAGCCCAGCGCCAGCACGGCGGCGGAGTTGCCCACAGTCTGGCCCACACGGCGGGAGAGGTTGAACACGCCGTAGATGGTGCCCTCGGTGCGCTTGCCGGTCACATACTCGTTGTAATCGGTGACGGTAGCCACAAGGCCCCACTGCATATAAATGGACACGCCGCAGAAGCTGGAGGCGATGGAGCTCCAAATCATGTAGGTGACGGCGCTGATGTCCATAAACATCATCAGGGCGAACAGGCTCAGGTAGCAGGCTGCGCCAATGAGCAGGCAGGCGCGAATCATCTTTTCCAGACCCATTCTCTTGCTGACCACGGGGCAGAGGAACAGGCATACCACGCCCAGCACCATGGAGAGGGTGCTCTGCACGCTCATGATGCCGATGTTGCCCAGCACATCCCCGTACATATACGTGCCCAGGGTGGAGGCCACATACTGCTGGGTGCAGATGCAGATGCCGTGTATGATGAGGGCCACAAAGGCGCGGTTTTTGGTGAACAGGCGGCCGATGTCTCCCAGCTTGATGCCCTCACCCTGGCCCACGGCCGCAACAGCCTCTGCGTTGCGCTCGGAGGTCCAGAAGTAGTGGAGCAGGCAGAACACGAAGCCAATGACGGCGCAGATGGAGGAGCCGACGCCAAAGGCGAATGAGGTATCGCCGTAGCGGTCGAGCAGCTGGGGAAGGATAATCAGCGGGAGCACATTGCCCACCAGACCGCCGAAACCACGGGCGCTGGAGAGGGAAGAGCGCTCGGCGTCATTGTTTGCCATGGCACCCAGCAGCGACCCCATGGGGATGTTGAACATGGTGTAGCAGCCCTCGTAGAGAATCTTGCAGAAAAACAGCACCACCAGCATGGTTGTACCGTGGAAGAAGGTGGGCACAGTCCAGAATACAATGGCGGATACGCACAGCAGCGGCGCAATGCGCAGCAGCCAGGGGCGGAACTTTCCGTTTTTGTGGTGGTGCTTGGCGTACATCTTGTCCATCAGGATGCCCATCAGGGGGTCGTTGACCGCATCCCAGATGTTCCAGATGAAGAGCAGTGTGGCTAGAATCAGGGTATCAACCTTGAGCACATTGGTGTAGTATCGTGTGACCATGGCGCCCATCAGGGCGAAGGTCATACACCCGCCCAAATCGCCGAAGGCGTAGCCAATCTGCTGCTTGAGCGTCAGGTGGCTTGTGGTTTTGCAATGTTCCATAGCGTGCAGTCCTCCTTGTGTGTTGATTGACGCAGTACACGCTGGATGCAGGGTGCCGGCCCCCTGCGCCAGGTGGGGGATGGATTGGGCTGCGGCTGACCTGGAAGCCGCCCAATCTTTGCTCGATTATACCGCCGCAGCTTCCGAAAAGGGAATTGCAAAAACGGTATGCCAGCTTGTATATCCAGCAAAATTGTGTTATAATAAATGAAAATCAACAAAAACAAAGGTGAGAAACTATGAAAATGAGCCAAATGCGTGCTGGCACCAATGCGGCGCCGGGGGTGCCCATACACCGTGTGCGCAGCCAACTGGACGATTATCTATGCGCCAGAGGGCATAGCCTGGAGTCCATCTATCAGGAAATGGAGATGGACTCCCGGTATGTGGACACCCACGACGACGTCAGCCACAGCGACGCCACGGTGTGCCTGCACAGCCACACCTTTTATGAGCTGCTGTACTGCTGCGGCGGCAATCTGCAATATCTGCTGGACACCCGGCGCTACCGCCTGCAGCAGGGGGACATTGTCTATATACCGCCCAACACCAGCCACCGGGCACTCTTCCTGGATCAGCTGGTAGAGCCCTATGCCCGCTGTGTCCTGTGGATCAGCCCCGCCTACGCCCAGCTGTTGGCCGACGCCTTCCCGGGGGAGCTGCTGCTGCCGGAGCAGCCCTTTGTGCTGCGCACCGCCTCCACCCCGTGGCAGGAGCAGTTGGGCGGGCTGTTTCGCAGGGGGGTGCAGGAGAGCTATGACCAGGGGCCGGGCTGGCAGACGTGTGTATGCGGCAACACCATGCAGCTGCTGGTGGAGATGATGCGTGCCCGTGCAGGGGACCACACCCTGAGGCCGAAGGCGGAAAAGCAGGAGCTGCTGGACAGGCTGCTCATCTACATTGAAAACCACCTGCACGAGAAAATTACCCTGGCGGATACGGCCCGGCGCTTTCTCATCAGCGAGAGCAGCATCAACCAGCTGTTCCGCAGGCGCATGAAGGTCAGCTTCTACCGCTTTGTGACCCAGCGGAGGCTAATTGCCGCCAAGGTGTTGCTCCAGGAGGGTCTGCCCGCTGAAGAAATCAGCGCCAGGGTGGGTTTTGGGGATTACTCCTCCTTCTACCGTGCCTTCAAGCGTGAATATGGGATTTCTCCGGCGGAGTACCGGCGCTCGGCCTGCACTGCGGGGCCGGGTGGGCGGTGGACAGAACCGTAGGGGCGGGGCCTGCCTGGGCCGGGTATGGGCGTCAGGGGGATGGGAAGATTGACAGTGGTGGGATGGCGGTGTATGCTGAGAGGACATGGCCTGCCCCGGCGGACGGCATGGGCAGAGGACAACACAGAAGAGGATGGGTGCGATGAGAAGGAGAGAACCGGATTACTACCGCAAATTTCGCTGCATAGGGGGCGCTTGTCCGGACACCTGCTGCAAGGACTGGGAGATTGTACTGGATGAACAGACTCTGGAGGCGTATCAGCAGGCGCCCCAGGGGCTGCGGGAGCGCCTGAAGGCGGGCATTGTGGACAATGAGGATGGGGAGCGCTGCTTTCGTCTTGGAGAGGATGGGCGGTGTGCCATGCTCACCCAGGACGGGTGGTGCGCCGTGCAGCGGGAGTGGGGGGAGGAGCACCTGTGCGGTCACTGTGCAGCCTATCCCCGGTTTGTGGAGGAGTACGGCTGTCTCACCGAGTCGGCTCTGGCCATTTCCTGCCCTGAGGCGGCCCGCCTGCTGCTGGAGGCGCCGGGGTTTGCCCTGGTGGAGGAAGAGGACGGGGGCGCAGACCTGCCCTTTGAGGGGGTGGACGGGGGGATGCTGTCCGGGCTGGAGCACACCCGTGCCATGGCGCTGGAAGCGCTGACCCGGGGAGAGGGGACGGTGTGGAAACGGCTGGCACAGGTTCTGGCGCTGGCCTACGATGGGCAGGACGCCCTGGATTTTTGCGCCTACGACCAGCTGTTCCAATGCGCCCCCCTGGAGCCCCAGGGGGCGGAGATGGGCGGGCGGGAGATGGCCCTGCGTGTACTGGAGCGCTGGATGGCGCTGGAGCCGCTCCGGCCGGAGTGGCCGGCATTGCTCCAAAGCCGCTGTGCCCAGCTGAGCGGGCTGGACGAGGGGGCGTATGACGCCCTGCGCGCGGGGTTCCAAGAGGCCTATCCCCAGTGGGAGGGGCAGCTGACCCGTGTGGCGGGCTACCTGATTTTCCGGCACTGGCTCAAGGCGGTGAACGACGATGGGCTGTACGGCCGGGCTGTGCTGGTTGGCGGGGCGTGTGTGGCGCTCTACCATCTGATGGCATTGGAATGGCAGGCGCAGGGCACACTCTCTGTAGAGGGTGCGGCGGCGCTGTGCAGCGCCTTTGGCCGGGAGGTGGAGCACATGGAGGACAATTTCATGGCCCTGGTGGAGGATGGATACCATCTGGAGCGCTGGCCGCTCTACCAGTGTTTGATGGGGCTTTGACCCCGCAGAGATACGACAGGAGGTGCAGGAATGAGAATTCAGGAGATTTTGGCGCAGCAGCGGGCCTATGCCGCCTCTGGGGCGGCGCTGGAGGCTGCGGCCAGAGTGGAGGCGCTGGACCGCCTGGAGGAGGTAATCCGGCGGCGGGAGGGGGAGATCTATCAGGCGCTGCGGGCGGATTTGAACAAGCCCCCTTTTGAGAGCTATCTGTGCGAGGTGGGCATGACGCTGGAGGAGCTGCGCTTTTTGCGGCGGCATTTGCGCCGCTGGATGCGGGATGTGCCCGTTCCCACCCCCCTGTCCCAGTTTCCCGCCCGCAGCTTCCGCAGGCCGGAGCCTTACGGCGTGGTGCTCATCCTCGCCCCCTGGAACTATCCCTTTTTGCTGTCTATGCAGCCGCTGCTGGGGGCGCTGGCGGCGGGGAACACGGTGGTGCTCAAGCCGTCGGCCTACGCCCCGGCCACCTCTGCCCTGCTGGCGCGCCTGGTGGAAGAGGCGCTGCCGCCCAGCCGCTGCGCCGTGGTGCAGGGGGGACGGCGGGAGAATCAGGCGCTGCTGGAGGAACGGTTTGACTACATCTTCTTCACCGGAAGTCCGGCGGTGGGCCGTGAGGTGATGGAGAAGGCCGCCAGACACCTGACCCCGGTGAGTTTGGAGCTGGGCGGGAAAAGCCCTGCCATTGTGGATGAGACGGCGGACATCCCCCTCACCGCCCGCCGGCTGGCCTTTGGGAAGTTTCTCAACAGCGGACAGACCTGCGTGGCCCCGGACTATGTGCTGGTACACCGCAGTGTGGCCGGACAGCTGGCCCAGGCGCTGGAGGCGGCGGTGGGGGAGATGTTCGGGGCGGACCCTCTGGACAATCCCGACTATGTGCGCATGATCAATCAGCGGCATTTCCACCGGGTGCTGGGGCTGATAGAGGGGGAGCGGGTGCTCTTTGGCGGGCAGGCCCGGGATGGGAAGATTGCCCCCACGCTGCTGGGGGATGTGTCCTGGGATAGCCCCATCATGGGGGAGGAAATCTTCGGTCCGGTACTGCCCATGCTGGTATATGACCGGCTGGAGGAGGCCATTGCCGCCATCAATGCCCGCCCCAAGCCTCTGGCGCTCTACCTCTTTACCCGCAGCCGGGCGGTGGAGGAGGGTGTGACCCGCCGGGTGTCCTACGGAGGCGGGTGCATCAACGACACCATTGTACACCTGGCCAGCCACCACCTGCCCTTTGGCGGTGTGGGGGAGAGCGGCATGGGCAGCTACCACGGGAAAGCCAGCTTTGACACCTTCACCCACTACAAGAGCATTCTCAAGCGGGGGACATGGCTGGACATCCCCCTGCGCTACCGCCCCTATACCACAAAGGCTCTGGCGCAGCTCAAACGCATCATAAAATAAGTATATCCCCGGCGTACCACACGCCGGGGATATTTTTGCGGGGTTGGGGGACTCAGCGCATGGTGATGTAGCCACGGTACTGGGTCAGATTGTTGCTGGCGGCCATATCCGACAGGAACATACCCACAATGTTGAAGTTGGAGCGGAGGAAGGGGAACTGCTCGGTCTGGGCCCAGTCGGGCTTCTCCATATCCTGGGTGCCCTCCACGGCGGCAGCGTACCACTCCTCGGGGCCGTCGAACCACATCTCCACCAGGCGGTTGAACTGGCAGCCCACGATGTCGTGATAAATCTTGGAGGAGACAAAGCGGTTGACCTCGGGACGGCTTTGGAAGTAGGGCACAAACACCTCCTGGAACCACTTCTCACCCGTTTTCTCACAGGGGAAGCGGAGGACGAACTGCCAGCGGTAGTTGGGGCCGTCGTCAATGGTGCGGCCTTTGCCCTTGTAGTCCTCCTCCCAGTTGATGGGCACATGGGCAAACACGAAGGGCGGGCAGCCGTTGTCGCCGCCGGAGGAGCGGTGGGTGTCCCCGTCCATGTTGGCCTCGTGGGACAGATCGGTGCCGTCGTCGGGAATCATGCCCTGCCAGCGCAGCACATCCACGGGCATACGCTCGGTGAAGGCGTTGACGCTCATCTCCGGCGTCATCTCGTTGAGCATCCAGTAGTGCTCGGTCATCTGCATCCGGCGGGTGCCGAAGCGCTCGCCCTGGGGCGGGGTGGGCAGGGCGTTGTAAAAGGCGTACTGGTTGCAATAGGGGGCGAACTTGCTGATGCTGTCGGGGACATGGGTGGCATACAGCCAGTGCTGCAGCTTGTGGCGGTACTGCTCACGCACACAGTCCACATAGATGATGCTGCGCATGGGACGGTAGGTAAAAGACATCGTAAGTGCTCCTTTCTTTGGGGCAAAACGCACCATATTCTCACAAAAAGTATACCCAACAGCGGACGGTCCGTCAAATTCCTATTCGGGTAGGATTGATAACCAAATGGAGAAAGAGATGGATGTATTCCGTCGATATAGACAAAATGTCCCGCCCTCTCTCGTGGGTGAGACAGGGCGGGACGGGGCAGAACAGCCGTGGATTCAATAGGGGAGGAGAATCTGGTAAATCATCAGATAATGGGCGGCGGAGCCCAGCAGGATAAACAGGTGAAACACTTCGTGACAGCCGAAGCGGGGGTTGTCCCGTCCGGGCCATTTGAGGGCGTAGAGCACGCCGCCAATGGTGTAGAGAATCCCCCCTGCCAGCAGCCAGAGGAGGCCTGCCAGACCTATGGCCTGATAGATGGGGTAAATGGCAACCACCGACAGCCAGCCCATGGCGATATAGATGCCTGCGGTCAGCCCCCGGGGGCAGTTGATCCACTTGAGGGTCATGACAATGCCCGCTGCCGCCAGCGTCCAGATGACTGCCAGCAGGGACCAGCCCCAGGGGCCGCGCAGGGCGGTGAGACACACGGGGGTGTAGGAGCCGGCAATGAGCAGGTAAATGCAGGTGTGGTCGTACTTGCGCAGGGCAATTCGGCCCGCTTCCGAGGTGTTCACGCTGTGGTAGAGGGTGGAGGCGGTGTACAACGCCGTCATGGACAGGCCGTAGATGACAAAGGAGAGGAGCTTCCAGGGGTCGCTCCCCTGAGATACGGCCTGCACCAGCAGCACCAGGGTGCCCACCACCGCCAAAACAGCGCCTGCGCCATGGGTGATGGCCGACCAGGGGCGCAGTCCGTCATAGGGGTTGCGGCCCTTTTCCTCCGGTCTGGGACGCCGGGGCCTGGAACAGCCGTGAAAAGCGGAGGGGTGAGGTAAAATGTGTTCCATCGTGACACCGTCCTTTCTACCTTGTATTATAACACGGACAATTTATAATATCAACTGAAAAATCATGAAATATGATTTTCAAAATTAAATTTGAAAGGCAGAGGGAATCCTAGGGAATGGGATTGAAAAAGCGGGAGGACTGGGGTATAATAGGGACACATCTCATAGAAAAGTGGGCAGGCACAGGCATTTGCACAGCAAGTGCCTGTGCTGTTGTGTACCGCCGTGGTCTGACTGCCGGATGTCCGGCCGTTGGATGGACTGGCACAACAGCCATATCACCATGCAGGGTGTGGTCGGGGGACTGCGCCCTGACGGGGAGGGTCTCCCCGATAGAGCAGGAGGAACAGCGACAATGGCAAACAGCCTGGGACTTTACTTGCACATCCCTTTTTGCCGCAGCAAGTGCGATTACTGCGATTTCTATTCCCTGGCGGGGCGGGAGGCACGGATGGACGACTACCAGAGGGCACTGCTCCAGCACCTTGCGGAGAGCGCGCCGCTGGCCAAGCACAATGTGGTCAACAGCATCTACATTGGCGGCGGCACGCCCACCTGGTACGGGGAAAAGCGGCTGGTGGAGCTGCTGAAAGGGATAAAAAAGCGCTTTCGGGTGGACAAAGGGGCAGAGGTGACGGTGGAGGCCAATCCAGACAGCGTGGATTTGCGTATGCTGCGCACCCTGCGCCGGATGGGGGTCAACCGCATCTCCATGGGGATGCAGTCGGGGTGCGACAGGGAGCTGGCGGCGGTGCACCGTCCCCACACCTATGCCCAGCTGGTGGCTGCGGTGGAGGCGGTGCGGGGGGCAAAAATCCGCAACCTCAACCTGGATTTGATTTACGGCCTGCCCGGTCAGACCGAGGAGAGCTGGCGGGAGTCTGTGGAAAAGGCCATTGCACTACAGCCGGAGCACCTGTCCTGCTATGGCCTGACGGTGGAGGAGGGTACGCCCCTCGCCCTGCGGGTGCAGCGGGGGGAGGCACTGCCCGACGACGACGCCCAGGCCAACTGCTACCTGTGGCTGGTGCAGCGGCTGGCCCAGGAGGGGTATGAGCAATACGAAATCTCCAACTTCGCCAAGACGGGCTGCCAGTCCCGGCACAATCTGAAATATTGGATGGGACGCCCCTACATGGGCATTGGTGCGGCGGCCCACTCGGATTTTGGCGGGTGCCGCTATTCCTTTGTGCGGGATTTGGAGGGGTACATCTCCGGGGTGCTGGAAGGGGGGCAGGTGATTGCGGAATCTGAGCAGATTCAGCCCAGAGAGCGGGGCAGCGAGTACCTCATGCTCCAGCTGCGCACCACCCACGGCATTGAGGAGTGGGAGTACCGCCGGAGATTCTACATGAATTTCGATGCCATTGCCGCCAAGCTGGCGGAATACGAGCACCGGGGATGGGCGGCGTGCACCGGGCGACGGTGGCATTTTACCCCGGAGGGCTTCCTGATATCCAATCGTTTGATTGGTGAAATTCTGGAGCTTCAGGAGGCTGCTACCTTAAAAGATACGCTGGAGAAAATTCGGGAGCAGCGCATACACAGAGAGGAGTGACCAGGGATATGTAGCCCGCCGCATATCGGATGCACCATGAAAAAACCGGTTAGAAACAAGAGGAAACGGCAAAACATCCGTATGTTCACCATGGGGCTGCTGTGCGGATTGGTGCTGATGGGGCTGGTGGCGTGGGCGTTTACAGCCTGGCGCAGCGCCTCCGCCCTGGCACAGGCGCAGCCCCAGCAGAGCGCAGAGATTGGGCACAGCGCACCGCCTGAGGCGGTGGTCTCACCGGAACAGGAGGCGGGACCCAGCGGAGGGCCGGTGGTCAGTGGCCAGCCAGATGCACAGGCGGAGGGATCGGCCTAGCCGGAGGAGGAGCCGGGCAGCGATGGGGCACCCGCTGAGTCTGCCGCCCCCTCCGCCTCTGCCCCGGGCAGCGGGAGTACGGGCAGCACCCCAGCGGGGACGCCCGCCCCGAGCGGGGGGAGCGGCACCACCCAGGGGACGCAGAGCGCCGGGGGCGGCAGCACCGCCCAGGGAGCCACGGGGGCTACCCCGCAAAACACCGGCAGCGCCGCCTCTGATGGGGGCGGCAGCGGCAACGCCCAGAACACAGGGGGGAGCACGGCCGGCGCACAAGACACCTGGGATGCCTCCGCAGTATACTGGGGCGGCGACGAGGTGGTGTACGGCGGGCGCATCTACCGGGCCAAGTGGTGGACCCAGGGGGAGAAGCCCGGTCAGGCGGATGTGTGGCTGGACACCGGCACGGCGGCCGCTGCCACGCCCGCTCCAGAGACAGCGCCCACCCCTGTGCCAAACACCGGGACGGGGACGGCGGCTTCCTCAGATTTTAAGGTAGTGGCCTATTATCCCTCGTGGAAGCGGGACACCGGGAAGCTGGATTTCCAGGTGCTCACCCATGTGGTCTACGCCTTTGCCATTCCCACGGCGGAGGGCGGTCTGCGCCCCCTGGAGAACGCCGACCAGGTGGCGGGGATACTGCGCAGCGCCCATAGCGCAGGGGCGAAGGTCCTGCTGGGTGTGGGCGGCTGGAGCTACAACGATGTGCCGCTGGAGGGGACATTCCTGTCCGCCACATCCACCCAGGAGCGCAGCCATGCCCTGGTGGAGGCCATTGTGTCCATGTGCAATGCCTACGGCTTTGACGGAGTGGACATGGACTGGGAGCATCCCCGGGTGGATGGTTCGTCGGCGGGACAGTACCAGCGCTTTATGCTGGAGCTGGCAGAGCGGCTGCACAGCCAGGGCAAGGTGCTCTCCAGCGCCGTACTCAGCGGCGTGACGCCGGACGGGAACATCTACTACGACGCCGCCGCCCACAGCGACGCAGTGCTGGCTGCTGTGGACTGGATCAATGTCATGGCCTATGACGGCGGAGATGGGGAGCGGCACTCCTCCTACAGCTTTGCCGCCGGCAGCGGCCGCTACTGGCGCACCACCCGGGGCCTGCCCGCCCACAAGGTGGTGCTGGGTGTGCCCTTCTATGCCAGGCCGAGCTGGGCGTCCTATGAAAACATTCTGGCTGCGGTGCCCGATGCCTATCAGAAGGATCATGTGACCTACAACGGCATGGATGCCTGGTACAACGGGGTGGACACCATCAAGAAGAAAACCCGGTTTGCCATGCAGGAGCTGGGCGGCGTGATGATTTGGGAGGTCACCCAGGACACAGCCGACCGGAGTAAGAGCCTGCTCCAGGCCATTGGGCAGGCGCTGCGGGGCGGATAATCCCACGGACCCGGCACAGCGTGGCTGACGCCCGGAGGGGCAGAGGCCGGGGGACAGGGTAAGGGCGGGAAAACCGCCACCTTATAAATAAGAGCGAGGGAAGGCGGGCCTGCCAGATGGGGCCCGCTTTCTTTCTTGGATTGGGTGTGGGCAAGCCTGCCTGCCTGTGTGGGGGGTGGAGAGGAGGTATCCTTCCCTCAGGCGGCGTGTGCCATGGGTTTGATGTGCGTTCTGCTATGGGGAGAAGGGGGGAGGGGGTGGTTTTTGGTCTGTTTACAGAAATACAGCATTCGACAGAAATAGCTGTTGACAAAGGGGGAACAAACAGTTACAATAGTTACAATTCGGTTACATCCCCAGGAAGGCCATTGGCCGGGGAAACCGGCAAGACAACAGCAGATGGGGAAACGCCCCATCTTTCCCAAGTATCAAGACAAGGTTTTGACCTGGATAAGGAGGCACTCATGGCAGAACAGCACAGCGGTCTGATGTACAAAGGCCACCCCCTGCGCCGCAAGGGCAATCTGATTTACTACGGATCCATGGCGGACAAATACATTGTGATGATGCAGGTGATGAGTACCTCGAAGGTGGGCGAGCTTGATGTGGCTGACAAGGTACACATGGAGCTGCAGCTCACCGATCCCGACCTGAAGAGCCGGGACCGTGTGGTCAAGAAGAGCGACTTGACAGACCTGTTTTCCGCCGTGGACATGGGCTCCATCTGGCTGATGCGGGCGCTGTCCGGCAAGTAAGAAAAGACCCTTCCACCGGATGAATCCGGCGGGTATCACAAATGATTGGGAGGAGACTGTCGTGCACTTTCGGCATACGTTTCTGAAATCCGTTGTGGCTGGCGCAGTGGCTGTGGCCCTGACCAGCGGCATTGCCATGGCGGTGACCCGGGGCACCGGGACGGTGACCACCGATGCGCTGCGTCTGCGCAGTCAGGCCAGCGTGGAGGCGGCGGTAAAGGGATATATACCTCGCAGCACTTCGGCTACCATCCTCGGCGCACTGTCTGAGGAGTGGTACAAGGCTACATCCAACGGCATGGAGGCTAAGGCAGCTTCCTACAGCGTCGATGCACAGTCTGAGGACGCAGCGGAAGAGATGAAGGCCCTCACCGGCCTGGTGAAGGCCAGCCAGCTGTATGTCCGGGCTGGCGCTGGAACAGAGTATGACATTGTGGGCACTCTGCTGGAGGGGGCCCGGGTTGTCATCCTCGACCAGAGCGTAGAGGGCTGGTATCAGGTCACGGACGACACCCTCACCGGCTATGTGTCCGCTGAGTGGGTAGAGGTGGAGCAGCCGCAGTCTGAGCAGAGCGATGAGGAGGAACCCTCCGAGGAGAGCACCCAGACGGAGGAGCCCCAGGCCGAGCCTGCGGAGGAAGCCCCCGCTGAGGAGACTCCCGCAGAGGAGGCTCCCGCAGAGGAGGCTCCCGCCCTCCAGGTCAGCGCCGTGGAGCGTGTGGGCACGGTTTCTGCCGGGGCGCTCAATGTGCGCGCCGCCACGGACGCCAGCTCTGAGAAGGTGGGCTCCCTGAAGAAGGGCACCGTGGTTACCTTCCACGAGTGCAATGTGGATGGCTGGTATCAGGTCACCCACAATGGCGTGACCGGCTATGTGTCCGCCGAGTGGATTACTCTGGGCGGCGGCAACAAGGACAGCAAGGCCACCGTCACTGCCACCTCCCTCAATATCCGCTCCGGCCCGGACGCCAGCACCGACAAGGTGGGCTCCTTCCGGGAGGGCGCCAAGATCACCATTCTGGATGACAGCTACAAGGGCTGGTATCAGGTGAGCGATGGAACCACCACCGGCTATGTGTCCGCCGAGTGGGTCACCCTGGGCGAAGTGGCGGTGGAGCCGGAGAACCCGGTGGTCCGCACCGGTACGGTGAGCACCGCCTCCCTCAATGTCCGCTCTGGTGCGGGCACTGGGTACAGCAAGGTGGCAACCCTGAAGAAGGGCACCGTCATCTCTTACAGCGAGTGCGGCGTCAGCGGCTGGTACAAGATTAGCTGCGGCTCTATCACCGGCTATGTGTCTGCCAGCTTTGTGGTGGATGGCGAGGTCACCTACCCTGCCGATACCCCCGCTGCGGACACCAACACCGGTTCTGCCGACACCGGTGCAGACAACAGCGCCCCTGTGGAGACTCCGCCCCAGCAGTCTGCGCCTTCCTACAGCTCTGTGGGTGCGGCGGCGGCTGACCTGGCCTGGGCCCAGGTGGGCAAGCCCTACATCTACGGTTCCGCCGGCCCCAATGGCTTTGACTGTTCCGGCCTGGTATACTACGTGTACCGTCAGCTGGGCTACTCTGTGGCCCGTGGCTCTTCCAGCCAGTACTACAACAGCGGCAGCTTTGTTTCCACCAGCGACCTTCAGCCTGGCGATCTGCTCTTCTTCTTCGATCCCAAGTATGATTCCTCCGGTGGCACCCTGCCCACCACCCATGTGGGTATTTATGTGGGCAACAACCAGTTTGTACATGCATCTACTCCCCGCTCCGGCGTCCGTGTGGACACCCTGTTCGGCGGCTACCATGGTACTTACCTGATTGCAGCCAAGCGCATTGGCTGAGGACGGATTTGCCCCCTGGCCCAATTGGGGTCAGGGGGCAGTTTTTATAGGGCGGGCGCACGTGGCAGAAGATGTTGATGACCCCCGCTGAAAAATCGCATTTCGCCCTTTACTTCTGGGGAAGAATGCGGTAAAATATGCTATCAGATAAAATGCTTTCTTAGGAGGTGTACGATGATGAGTGAACTGGACTATACGCGGAAATTCAGTGTCAATTTCGACCGCAGCGAGGAGATTAAGGCCATTTTGACTACGGTGTATAACTCGCTGCAGCAGAAGGGGTATAATCCCATCAATCAGATTGTGGGCTATATCCTCAGTGAAGATCCCACCTACATCACCAACTACAACAATGCGCGCACGCTCATTCGCAAGTTGGATCGGGACGAGCTGCTCCAGGAGCTGCTCAAGAGCTATCTGTCCGAATAAGCAGGTCAAAGCTGGGCTGAAGAAATTCAGCCCAGCTTTTGCAGATACAGGAGGGGGCGTGTGTCCAGGATGAGAAAAAGGGTGCGGGCGTGGCTGCTGGCCGGAGCGCTGGGGGTATCTGTGACCCTGGGAGGCTGTCAGGTGCGGGGTGAGGTCCAGGAGAGGGGGGATGGGGCGCTGTCTCACACCGAGTCTGTTTCCCCCGTCACCGCCCGGCAGCTGGCAGAGGGGATGCTCCAGGCCGCTCCAGAGGGGGCGCTGGCGGTGCGCTGGGTGGAGGAAGAGGAGCTGCTGGAGGTGCTGCCCGACATCTACTATGTGGACCGGGATCAGGTGGCCCAGGGGGCGTGTGTGCGCCTGGAGGGCGCACAGGCCTTTGAATTGGTGGTGCTCCAGGCGGCGGATGAGGGGCAGGCGGCGGAGCTTTGCGCAGGCTTGGAGGAGTACCGCTTCCGCCGTGAGGGGGATTTTACCGGATATGAGCCGGAACAGGCCCAGCTGGTGCATGGCGGAACGGTACACACCTGTGGAGGGTGGGTGGCGCTGATCATCACCCAGGACGTCCAGGGGGTGGTAGACGCCATGGAAGCGGGGCTGTCCGGGGCTGCCTCGCAGGACGGCGGAGGTGTGGGGTCTGCCCCTGCACCCTCGGGGCAGACAGCTGCCACGCCCGCTGAAACGCCAACGCCGGGCGATTCCCCTGCGCCGCAGTCCACCGCTGTCCCCTGGGCCAACTGGACGCCCTATGTAGACCCCAATGTTGAGGATATGACCATCTATGATACCTCTGCCATTGTAGCGGCCTGGAGCAGCGGCGGCGAGGAGGGGTTGTCGGCGCAGGACCGGGAGATTTTGCAGCGGTGCAGGGCGATTTTGGGCCAGATTATCCGGGAGGATATGGGCGAGCTGGAGCGGGAGCGGGCCATCTACCGGTGGGTGGTGACCAACATCTCCTATGACGAGGCCCATTTCGAGTGGATGGGGAAGGTATCCCCTCACTCCTTTACCCCTTACGGCCCGCTGATTGCGGGGAAGGGGGTATGCCTGGGGTTTGCAACCACCTTCCAACTGCTCTGTGAGCTGTCTGGGGTGGAGTGCATCACCGTGGTAGGGGCAGCCTATCGCAGCTTGGATGATCACGCATGGAATATGGTGCGCCTCAATGGAGCGTGGTACTGCGCAGACCCCACGTGGGACGAGGGGCAATCTGACCCTGAAAATTGGATTTATTTCAATGTGACCAGTGAATTTATGGCGCAGCACGAGCACCAGTGGGCGTATGAGTCGGTGCCCTTTGCCACTGCCACCGATGGCGGGCGGAATTGACGCCTCTGGGCGCACACAGCAAAGCGGAGCATGGATGGGGGATATCCATGCTCCGCTTTTGTCATTGACCTTTGTAGATGGAGGAGCGCCGCACAGAGGGCGCAGAGGGGGATGTGTCAGGACAGCGCCAAACTGCCTGCTTGTGCATCCTCCCGGTAAAAAAGGGGCACAGCCTTTGCGCTGTGCCCCTTTTCCAGGCTTGGCGTGTGCGCCAGGTGCAGATTACACCGCCGGACGGGTGAGGAACCACACGGCGGCCAGCAGAACGATCTGGAGCACGGCGCACAGAGGAATGCCGATGGGGAAGAACCCCTTTTGTGTCTTGTGACGGAACAGGCGCATGCCGAGGTATGCGCCAATGCCGCCCCCGCAAATGGTCACGGTCCAGAGAGTGGCCTCGGGGATACGGCGGCGGCCCGCTTTCGCCATGGACTTGTCCCAGCCGAACAGGCACAGGGAGACCAGACTCATGGCGGCCAGGGCGGCCAGCAGGACCAGACTCACTTTACTCATGGCTCATCTGGGTGGCCAGGTAATCTTCATAGCTCATACGCTTGTCGATCAGCTGACCGTCGGAGGTGAAATCAAACAGGCGGTTGGCCACCGTCTGCACCAGCTGGTGGTCGTGGGAGGAGACCAGCACATTGCACTTGACGGCCTCCAGGCCGTTGTTGAGTGCGGCGATGGACTCCAAATCCAGGTGGTTGGTGGGCTGGTCCAGCAGCAGCACGTTGGCGCCGGAGAGCATCATGCGGGAGAGCATACAGCGCACCTTCTCGCCGCCGGAGAGCACCTTGACAGGCTTGAAAATATCATCCCCGGAGAAGAGCATCCGCCCCAGGAAGCCACGGAGATAACTCTCGTGCTGGTCCTCGGAGAACTGGCGCATCCAGTCCAGAATGCTCAGGTCGCAGTCGTTGAAGAAGGGGGAGTTGTCCTTGGGGAAGTAGGAGAAGGAGGCGGTCTGGCCCCACTTCACGCTGCCCTCGTCCGGCTCCCACTCGCCGGTGATAATCTTGAACAGGGCGGTGTGGGCGTTTTCGTTGTCGCCCACAAAGGCAATCTTGTCCCCGTGGCCCACGATGAAGGAGACCTTGTCCAGCACCTTCACCCCGTCCACCGTCTTGGACACATCGGTGACAAAGAGGATGTCCTTGCCCACCTCGCGGTCGGGGGAGAAGCCCACCCAGGGGTAGCGGCGGGAGGAGGCGGGCAGCTCCTCCACGGACAGCTTGTCAATCAGCTTGCGCCGGGCGGTGGCCTGCTTGGACTTGGACTTGTTGGCAGAGAAGCGGGAGATAAACTCCTGCAGCTCCCGGATTTTCTCCTCGTTGCGCTTGTTCTGCTGCTTGATGAGGTTTTGCACCAGCTGGGAGGACTCGTACCAGAAGTCGTAGTTGCCCACATACATCTTGATTTTGTTGTAGTCAATGTCCACGATGTGGGTGCACACGGTGTTGAGGAAGTGGCGGTCATGGGAGACCACGATGACGGTGCCCTCGTAGTCCATGAGGAAGTCGTTGAGCCATTCCACAGCGGCGATGTCCAGGTTGTTGGTGGGCTCGTCCAGCAGCAGAATGTCGGGGTGGCCGAACAGCGCCTGGGCCAGCAGCACCTTCACCTTCAGGCGGGCGTCCAGGGTGGCCATGTCGTTGTAGTGCATATCCACGCCGATGCCCAGGCCCTGGAGCAGGCGGGAGGCGTCGCTCTCTGCCTCGTAGCCGCCCATCTCGGCGTACTCCGCCTGGAGGTCGGCGGCCCGCAGGCCGTCCTCGTCGGTGAAGTCCTCCTTCTCGTACAGGGCGTTCATCTCTCTGCCGATGTCATACAGCTTCTGGTTGCCCATCACCACCGTGTCCATCACGGTGTGGGCGTCGTAGGCGTTCTGGTCCTGCTTGAGTACGGACATACGCACGTTGGGCAGGATGGACACCTGACCGCTGGTGGGCTCCAGCTGCCCGGACAGGATTTTTAGAAAGGTGGATTTGCCGGCGCCGTTGGCGCCGATGATGCCGTAGCAGTTCCCACGGGTGAACTGAAGGTCCACATGGGAGAACAGCGGGGCGCCCTGATAGCTCAGGGACAGGTCGGATACAGTGATCATGGAGCTTCTCCTTTGTTCAGTGAAATGATGCGGCCTGCTGTTGGGGTCCGCACCTGTAACAACACAGGGGATTCAACCAAAGATTATAGTGGAAAGCGGGCGCTTTCGTCAAGGGGAGGGGGGAGAATGGCACAAAAAATTGCCGCCATGCCAAACATTCGCTTGACAGGCGGCTATTTATGTGGTATGATTAAGTGCTTTTAATACACGGGAGACCATGGGCGGCCATCCCCCCACGGTAATGCGAGTATAGCAGACTTCCCGTGGGATGGCAAGAGGGAATTTAGAAACAGTGACAACAAGCCCGGGTGTGCGCACTGCCCGTCCGGCAACTTTCTACAAGAAGTGGAGCGTGATCAGCAAATGGCAAGAGCGGTCAAAGACATCTACTGCGGTAAAACCCTGCGAAAGAGCTTCGCCCGCACCGAGGAAATCCAGGAGATGCCCTACCTCCTGGAAATCCAGAAGGAATCCTACAAGTGGTTTTTTGAAACCGGCTTGCAGGAGGTGTTCAACGACGTAGACTCCATCACGGACTACGCCAACAATCTGGAGCTGACCTTTGTGGACTTCTCCATGGACGATCCCCCCAAGTACACCATTGAGGAGTGCAAGGCCCAGGACGCCACCTATGCCGCCCCCATCAAGGTGCGGGTGCGCCTGCGCCGCCTGAACAACGACGCTGTTGGCCCCGACGGCAAGAAGATTGAAAACCGGGAGCAGGAGATTACCCAGCAGGAAATCTTCATGGGCGACTTCCCCCTGATGACCGATGCGGGCACCTTCATCATCAACGGCGCCGAGCGTGTAATCGTCTCCCAGATTGTCCGCTCCCCCGGCGTGTACTTTGCCAAAAATGCGGACAAGGCGGACAACATCACCTATGCCGCCACCGTCATCCCCTACCGGGGCGCCTGGCTGGAGTATGAGACCGATCTGTCCGATGTGTTCTATGTTCGGATTGACAAGAACCGCAAGCTGCCCATCACCTCCCTCATCCGGGCTGTCGGCCCCCGCACCGATGCAGAGATTCTGGATATGTTCGGCGAGGACCCCCGCATTCTGGCCACCCTGGAGAAGGACGCCAGCAAGACCTATGAGGAGGCCATGCTGGAGATTTACCGCAAGATGCGTCCCGGCGAGCCCTCCACGGTGGAGTCTGCCGAGAGTCTGATTGAGACGCTGTTCTTCGACTCCCGCCGCTACGACCTGTCCGCTGTGGGCCGCTATAAGTTCAACAAGAAGCTGGCCATTTGGACCCGTCTGTCCGGGCAGAAGCTGGCCGCCCCTCTGGCCGACCCCACCACCGGTGAGATTGTGGCAGAGGCCGGCGAGGTGCTCACCCGTGAGCGGGCCCAGCAGCTGGATGCCCTGGGCATCAACGAGGCACTGGTGGAGGTGGAGGACCTGCACACCGGCACCCACCTGGTGAAGGTGTTCTCCAACCACATGGTGGAGATGGGCCCCTTTGTGGGCTTTGACCCGGAAGAGGTGGGCATCAGCGAGCGGGTACACTTCCCTGTGCTCCAGGAGCTGCTGGAGGCCAAGCAGACCCAGGGTCTGTCCGACGAGGAGTTCCGTGACCTCATCCGCAGCCGTGTGGACGACCTGGTGCCCAAGCACATCATTGTGGACGACATGATGGCTTCCATCAACTACCTCAACTGCCTGGCCTTCGGCGTGGGCAGCGTGGACGACATCGACCACCTGGGCAACCGCCGCCTGCGCTGCGTGGGCGAGCTGCTTCAGAACCAGTTCCGCATCGGCTTTACCCGCATGGAGCGTGTCATCCGGGAGCGTATGACCATTCAGGACCTGGATACGGTGACTCCCCAGTCCCTGATTAACATCCGTCCTGTCACCGCCGCCATCAAGGAGTTCTTCGGCTCCTCCCCGCTGAGCCAGTTCATGGACCAGACCAACCCCCTGGCGGAGCTGACCCACAAGCGCCGTCTGTCCGCTCTGGGCCCCGGCGGTCTGAGCCGTGACCGTGCCTCCTTCGATGTGCGTGACGTACACTATTCCCACTACGGCCGTCTGTGTCCCATTGAGACGCCCGAAGGTCCCAACATCGGCCTGATTTCCTACCTGGCCTCCTACGCCCGCATCAACCGCTATGGCTTCATTGAGGCTCCCTACCGCAAGGTGGAGCACCAGGTGGATGAGAACGGCCGCTGGGTTGCCTCCCGGGTCACCGACCAGGTGGATTACATGACCGCCGATGTGGAGGACGAGTACAATGTGGCCCAGGCCACGGAGCCTGTGGACGAGAACGGCTGCTTCACCAATGCCCGTGTGGCTTGCCGCCACCGCAATGAGATCATTGAGGTGGACGCCTCCAAGGTGGATTATGTGGACGTGTCCCCCAAGATGATGGTGTCTGTGGCCACGGCCATGATTCCCTTCCTGCAAAACGACGACGCCAACCGTGCGCTGATGGGCGCCAACATGCAGCGTCAGGCCGTGCCCCTGCTCACCACCGAGGCCCCCATTGTGGCTACCGGTCAGGAGTACAAGAACTGCCAGGACTCCGAGGTGGTTGTGCTGGCCGAGGGGGATGGCGTTGTCACCAAGGTGGACGCCACCCAGGTGTGCGTGCGCTATGACGACGGCACCACCAAGGACTACAAGCTGACCAAGTTTATGCGCTCCAACCACGGCACCTGCATCAACCAGCGGCCCATCGTAGCCGTGGGCGAGCGGGTGAAGGCCAAGGACACCCTGGCCGACGGCCCCTCCACCAACGAGGGCGAAATCGCCCTGGGCAAGAACATCCTCATGGGCTTTATGACCTGGGAGGGCTATAACTACGAGGACGCCATCCTCCTCAACGAGCGCATGGTGAAGGAGGACGTGTTCACCTCCATCCACATCGAGGAGTATGAGACGGAGGCCCGTGACACCAAGCTGGGCCCCGAGGAAATCACCCGTGACATCACCAATGTGGGCGAGGACGCCCTGCGTGACCTGGACGAGCGGGGCATCATCCGTGTGGGCGCTGAGGTGCGCTCCGGAGACTACCTGGTGGGTAAGGTCACCCCCAAGGGCGAGACGGAGATGACCGCTGAGGAGCGCCTGCTCCGGGCCATCTTTGGCGAGAAGGCCCACGAAACCCGTGACACCTCTCTGAAGGTGCCCCACGGTGAGTGCGGCATTGTGGTGGACGTCAAGGTGTTCACCCGTGAGGAGGGCGCTGAGCTGGCCCCCGGCGTCAACCAGGTGGTGCGTGTCTACATCGCTCAGAAGCGCAAGATCAGCGTGGGCGACAAGATGGCAGGCCGCCACGGCAACAAGGGTGTTGTCTCCCGCATTCTGCCCCAGGAGGATATGCCCTTCCTCCCCGACGGCACCCCCCTGGACATCGTGCTCAACCCCCTGGGCGTGCCCTCCCGTATGAACATCGGTCAGGTGCTGGAGGTCCACCTGGGCTATGCTGCCCAGGCCCTGGGCTGGAAGGTGGCCACCCCCATCTTCAACGGCGCTGACGAGCAGGACATTGCCGATACCCTCAAGCTGGCCGGCCTGCGTGAGGACGGTAAGAGCTGGCTGTATGACGGACGCACCGGCGAGCGGTTTGACAACCCTGTCACCGTGGGCTATGTGTACTTCCTGAAGCTCCACCACCTGGTGGACGACAAGATTCACGCCCGTTCCACCGGCCCCTACTCTCTGGTGACCCAGCAGCCCCTGGGCGGTAAGGCACAGTTTGGCGGTCAGCGCTTTGGTGAGATGGAGGTGTGGGCGCTGGAGGCCTACGGCGCCGCCTACACCCTGCAGGAGATTCTCACCGTCAAGTCCGACGATACCACCGGCCGTGTCAAGACCTACGAGTCCATCGTCAAGGGCTACAATGTGCCCAAGCCCGGCGTGCCCGAGTCCTTCAAGGTTCTGGTCAAGGAGCTGCAGGCCCTGTGTCTGGACATCCAGGTGCTGGATGAGCACGGCGACCAGATTGAACTGCGGGACGAGGAAGAGGACACCTATCAGCCCAGCCGCTTCCGTGAGGAGGACGACCGTTATCAGGACTATGGTTCTGAGCGTGAGTTTGCAAACGCCGGCTTTACCATGAAGGAGACCAGCGACGAGGATGATTTGGCTGTCTCCATCCAGGACGACCTGGGCCATGGTGAGGACGACCAGTACGACGAAGACTGAGAAGGGAGGAAGTTAGCATGAGTTACGCCGAATTTAACGCCATCCGCATTGGCATTGCCTCCCCGGAGAAGATCAAGGATTGGTCTTACGGTGAGGTGACCAAGCCGGAGACCATCAACTACCGCACCCTCAAGCCCGAGAAGGACGGCCTGTACTGCGAACGCATCTTTGGCCCCACCAAGGACTGGGAGTGCCACTGCGGTAAGTATAAGAAAATCCGCTTCAAGGGGAAGGTGTGCGACCGCTGCGGCGTGGAGGTCACCCGGGCGAAGGTGCGCCGTGAGCGCATGGGCCACATCGAGCTGGCCGCTCCGGTGTCCCACATCTGGTACTTCAAGGGCATTCCCTCCCGTATGGGTCTGCTGCTGGATATCAGCCCCCGCATTTTGGAGAAGGTGCTGTATTTTGCGGCCTACATCGTCACCGATCCCGGCCCTGACTACACCCACCTGACCAAGAATCAGATTCTCACCGACGCCGAGTACAAGAAGCTGCGTGAGTACTATGACGACGACTTCCAGGCCGGTATGGGCGCCGAGGCAGTGCGCAAGCTGCTCCAGGATTTGGACCTGGAGCAGCTCTCCGAGAGCCTGCGTGCCCAGCTCAAGGATGCCGCCGGTCAGAAGAAGGCCAAGATTGTCAAGCGCCTGGAGGTGGTGGATGCCTTCCGGCTGTCCGGCAATAAGCCGGAGTGGATGATCATTGATGTGCTCCCCGTCATTCCCCCCGATCTGCGCCCCATGGTGCAGCTGGACGGCGGCCGTTTTGCCACCTCCGACCTGAATGATCTGTACCGCCGGGTGATCAACCGCAACAACCGCCTCAAGCGGCTGATTCAGCTCAATGCCCCTGACATCATTGTGCGCAATGAGAAGCGTATGCTCCAGGAGGCTGTGGACGCCCTGATTGACAACGGCCGCCGCGGCCGTCCTGTGACCGGCGCCAACAACCGTGCCCTGAAGTCTCTGTCCGACCTGCTCAAGGGTAAGCAGGGCCGGTTCCGTCAGAACCTGCTGGGCAAGCGTGTGGACTACTCCGGCCGTTCCGTTATCGTGGTGGGCCCCGAGCTGAGAATCTATCAGTGCGGCGTGCCCAAGGAGATGGCCATTGAGCTGTTCCGTCCCTTCGTCATGAAGAAGCTGGTGGAGGACGGCCACGCCAACAACATCAAGTCCGCCAAGAAAATGGTGGATAAGGCCTCCCCCGCTGTGTGGGATGCGCTGGAGTTTGTCATCAAGGAGCACCCCGTGCTCCTCAACCGAGCGCCCACCCTGCACCGTCTGGGCATTCAGGCCTTCGAGCCGGTGCTGGTGGAGGGACGGGCCATCAAGCTCCATCCCCTGGTGTGTACCGCCTTTAACGCCGACTTTGACGGCGACCAGATGCCCATCCATGTGCCCCTGTCCGCTGAGGCCCAGGCTGAGGCCCGCATCCTGATGCTGGCTGCCAACAATCTGCTGCGTCCCTCCGACGGCGCTCCTGTCACGGTGCCCACCCAGGACATGGTGCTGGGCTCCTACTACCTGACCTATGAGCGGGACCCTGAGCACGACCCCGCCTGCTCCTATGAGACCACCCAGGCTGCCGCACAGGCCCTGAGCGAGGGGACTGTGGCACCCAACGACCGCATCTGGGTGCGTGACGAGGAGAACGACCGCTGGTACCGCACCACCCCCGCCCTGTGCGCTGAGGCCACCGACGGCAAGGCCCGTGAGGTGTACAGCTGCTTTGATGGGGACAACGAGGCCCGTCTGGCCTATGATGAGGGCGAGCTGGAGCTGCACGAGCCCATCATGGTGCGCCGCACCCTGGAGGTGGACGGCGAAGTGCGCTCCAAGATGGTGCGCACCACCGTGGGCCGCCTGATTTTCAACGAGGGCATTCCCCAGGACCTGGGCTTTGTGGACCGCAGCGATCCCGAGGAGATGTTCGAGCCGGAAATCAACTTCATGTGCGGCAAGAAGCAGCTGGGCAAGATTGTGGACAAGTGCATTGCCAAGCACGGCTTCACCGTGTCCGCCGATGTGCTGGACATCATCAAGGCCCGGGGCTATAAGTTCTCCACCCGCGGCGCACTGACCGTGGCCATTGCGGATATGACCGTTCCTCCCCAGAAGGCTGAGCTGATTGCCGCCACGGAGAAGGAAGTGGTCAAGATTGAGAACCAGTACAAGCGCGGCTTCCTCACCAACGAGGAGCGCTACCGCCTGGTGGTGTCCGCCTGGGAAAAGACCACTGCCGATGTGTCCGATGCGCTGCAAAAGGGCATGGACCGCTACAACCCCATCTTTATGATGGCCGACTCCGGCGCCCGTGGTTCTGCCGCCCAGATTCGTCAGCTGGCTGGTATGCGTGGTCTGATGGCGGATACCTCCGGCCGTACCATTGAGATTCCCATCAAGGCCAACTTCCGTGAGGGTCTGACCCAGCTGGAGTACTTCATCTCCTCCCGAGGCGCTCGAAAGGGCATGGCGGATACCGCACTGCGTACCGCCGACTCCGGTTCCCTGACCCGCCGTCTGGTGGACGTTTCCCAGGAAGTGATCATCCGGGAAGAGGACTGCTGCACTCACGATGGCATCACCATCTCCGAAATCAGCGAGAATGGCCAGATCATCGAGACGCTGGAGGAGCGCCTGAAGGGCCGCTACCTCACCGAGGACTTTGTGGACTTCCGCACCGGCGAAGTGCTGGTCAGCCGCAATGACCTGGTGAGCGCCGATATGGCCGTCCTCATCGAGCAGAAGCTGCGTGAGCAGGCGGAGGCCGAGGGCGATCCTGAGCGCAAGGTGTCCGTGCGGGTGCGCTCCGTGCTCACCTGTGACGCCCGCACCGGCGTGTGCGCCAAGTGCTACGGTATGAACTTGGCCTTCGGCGAGCCTGTGGGCCAGGGCGAGGCCGTGGGTATCATTGCGGCTCAGTCCATCGGCGAGCCGGGCACCCAGCTGACCATGCGTACCTTCCACACCGGCGGCGTGGCCGGCGGCGATATCACCCAGGGTCTTCCCCGTGTCGAGGAGCTGTTCGAGGCCCGCAAGCCCAAGCGCATGGCCACCCTGGCTGAGATCGGCGGCCGCGTGTCCATCGAGGAGAGCAGCCGCGGCTCCCTGGCCAGCATCAATGTGACCGACCAGGAGAGCGGCGAAGTCAAGAACTACGCCCTGCCCCACACCGGCCTGAACGTCCACGACGGCGATATCATCGCCAAGGGCACCGCCCTGAACCAGGGCGCCCTGAACCCCCACGACATCCTGCGCATCCGCGGCGTTTCCGCCGTTCAGAACTACCTGATCCAGGAAGTTCTGAAGGTCTATCGCCAGCAGGGCGTGGATATCAACGATAAGCACATCGAGGTCATCGTGCGCCAGATGATGCGCAAGGTCCGCGTGGAGGACGCCGGCGACACTAAGCTGCTCAGCGGCTCCATGGTGGATATCTTCGAGGTGGAAGACGCCAATCAGGAGGTTTCTGCGCGCATCGCCGCCGGCGAGAAGCGCGAGGACGGCAGCGAGCTGCAGTGCGCCAGCTATACTCAGCTGCTCATGGGTATCACTAAAGCCTCCCTGGCCACCGACTCCTTCCTGTCCGCCGCCTCCTTCCAGGAGACCACCAAGGTCCTCACCGAGGCCGCCATCAAGGGCAAGGTGGA
>CALXDR010000017.1 GCA_944387115.1 uncultured Oscillospiraceae bacterium | reverse complement strand
CCGCCGCCCCTCGGATGGACTGGAGCGAAGGGCAAAGCCCAGGGCGGGCGCAGCCCGACCGGGTTTGCCCTGAGTCGGAGGGAAGCCGAGGGACAGCGGCGGTTTGTGAGGCGTGACAGGCCGAGCGTACACGGAGGGGCGAGAGGCATGACATCTTAGAAGCGTCCGAGCCGTCGTGAGCAGGCTGGATGGACTGGAGCGAGGGATAACCATACTAGGCAGGCGCAGCCTGCCATGGTTGTCCCGAGTCGCAAGGAAGCCAGCCGTCGCGAACAGGCGAGGCGTGACAATGAAGAAGTGCGCAGCCGTTGCGAACAGCCCGGATGGACCGGAGTTCGGGACAGGCATGGCGGGCACAGCCCGCCATGCCTGTCCCGAATCGGAGGGAAGCCGGGCGTCGTGAGCAGGCGAGGCGTGACATCTTAGAAGTGCCGCACCATTTCAAAAAAGCCCAAGGACTTTTTGCGGGAATACAAGGGAAAAAGGGTTGGATTTCGTGCCGAAAAAGTCACCCTCTTTTCCCTGATGTAAGGAGGATGCCCCATGGAGAAATTCAAAACCTGTTGTTTCACCGGGCACCGCCCGAGCAAGCTGCCCTGGGGATTTGCAGAGTCCGACCCCCGCTGTCAGCAAATCAAAGCCCAGATGGCTTCCACCCTGGACACACTGTATCAGAAGGGCTTTCGCACCTTTATCTCCGGTATGGCGCTGGGGGCGGATTTGTACTTTGCCGAGGCAGTGCTGGACTTGGCAGCCCGCAGACCCGATGTGCAGCTGGAGGGGGCAGTCCCCTGCCGCAGCCAGGCAGACCGCTGGCCAGAGCCCCAGCGCCGCCGGTGGCGCAGCCTGCTCAACCGCTGTCATATCGAGACGCTTGTGCAGGAGTGCTATGACCGCCAGTGTATGTACCGCCGGGATCGGTATATGGTAGACCGTTCTTCCGCCATTTTGGCTCTGTTCGACGGCAGTCAGGGGGGGACGCAGTACACCCTCAACTATGCCGCCAGCCGTCACCTGTCCATCATCCTGCTAGACCCCCACCGCCCCCAGCAGTCCCCCCTCTGGCTGGAGGCCCCCAGCAGTCTGGTGCTCTCCGCCATCCCCGCTGAAGGGTAGCCATTGCCCGGCCCTCAGTGTAAAGTTGCTCCCCCGGCACAGTCCGCCCCTCGCCTCCCCCCTGCCGGGCCGGAAGGGTTTGCGCATACAAGAGAATACTTTTCGTTTTGCTCTTGACAAGAGAGAGGATTGCTGCTATAATGCGGTCGTAAAAGAAAGCAGGAATGGCGCCGCCGTCCTCACCTCCAGCCCAGGGCAAAGAGGTTGATACCCGAAACATTCCCACGCATATGCGTGGATTTTGTTGTGGACGTGGGCGCTGGTTCCCCCGTCCATTTTTCTATTTCAGGAGGTGCTTTGCCATAGCTAACATGACCCATCAAATCAACGAGGAGATTCGTGACCGTGAGGTACGGCTCATCGGAGCTGACGGCGACCAGCTTGGCGTAATGTCCGCAGCGGAGGCCCAGCGCCGTGCCGACGAGGCAGGGTTGGATCTGGTGAAGATTTCCCCCACCGCTACCCCGCCCGTGTGCAAGCTCATGGACTACGGCAAGTTCAAGTTCGAGCAGGCCAAGCGGGAGAAGGAAGCCAAGAAGAACCAGCACGTGGTGGAGATCAAGGAGATTCGGATGTCCCCCGGCATCGACGTTGGCGACTTCAATACCAAGCTGCGCAACGCCCAGAAGTTCCTGGCTGACGGCAACCGTGTGAAGGTCACCGTCCGGTTCCGGGGCCGTGAGATGGCCCACACCGACATCGGCCGGGATTTGCTGCTGGACTTTGCCGCTCAGTGCAGTGAGCTGGCCAATCTGGACAAGGACCCCAAGCTGGAGGGACGGCACATGAGCATTTTCCTCTCTGCCAAGTCCGGCAAGCCCAGCAAGTAATCCTCAGGTTTGTTCAGTTCCATCATACAGAAAAGGAGATTACCACTATGCCTAAGATTAAAACCCACAGCGGCGCCAAGAAGCGTTTCTCGCTGACCAAGAGCGGCCGTGTAAAGCGTGCCCACGCCAACAAGCGTCACCTGCTCAACGGCCACGGCAAGACCACCAAGCTCAAGCGGAGCCTCCGCAAGGGCGCCTACGCTGACGTCACCAACGAGGCGACCGTCAAGCGCCTGATTCCCTACAAATAATTTCACTTTACTCAGTTTAGGAGGCTGAACGACAATGGCAAGAGTTAAGGGCGCAATGATGACCCGTAAGAGAAGAAATAAGATCCTGAAGCTGGCCAAGGGCTACTGGGGTGCCAAGAGCAAGCACTTCAAGATGGCCAACGAGCAGGTGATGAAGTCCCTGCAGTACGCCTACACCGGCCGCAAGCTGAAGAAGCGTGACTTCCGTCAGCTGTGGATCGCCCGCATCAACGCCGCCTGCAAGATGAACGGCATGAACTACTCCACCTTTATGCACGGCCTGAAGCTGGCTGGCGTAGAGATCAACCGCAAGATGCTGGCCGAGCTGGCTGTCAACGACAAGGCTGCTTTCACCCAGCTCACCGAGCTGGCCAAGGGCAAGCTGGCCTGATTACCATCCTAAATCAAACAGTGCCTGTCCCGAGTGGGTCAGGCACTGTTGCTTTTTGTGCCAACTTCCCCGATAAAACAGTTTTCATCCCGGCAAGAATGTGTTATACTGTACTTTATCGTCTATAAAGGAGTGAACAGGTCATGAGCAGCCAGCGGCTGTTTCAAATTGTATCTCTGCTGCTGGAGCGAGGGCGTATGACGGCAGAAGAGGTAGCTGAAACCCTCCAGGTGTCTGTGCGCACAGTGTACCGGGACCTGGACGTGCTCTCTGCGGCAGGGGTGCCCATCTACACCTGCCAGGGCAAGGGGGGCGGCGTATCCCTCATGGACGGCTATGTGCTGGACCGGGCCGCCTTTACCGAGGAGGAGCAGCGCCAGCTGCTCACCACCCTGCAAGAGCTGCCCGACCAGGAGGATGGGCAGGCCCTGTGCAAGCTCTCCGCCCTGTTCCACCGCCGGGAGGAGGGTTGGCTGCAAGTCAACCTCAGCCGCTGGGGCGCCACCCATTGGGACGAATCCCTCTTCCCCCACCTGCGCCAGGCCATTTTGGAGCGGCGCATCCTCCGCTTCAATTACGCCAGCGCCCAGGGCGGAATCCGCCCCTGCAAGGTGCTGCCCGCCCGCCTGGTGTACAAGGATCAGGCCTGGTACCTCCAGGCATACTGCCTGGAGCAGGAGTGCTACCGCACCTTCCGCCTGACCCGCATACTGGACCTGGACTTGCCCGGCGAGGTGTTCCACCGCTGGCTGGAGCCACCCGAGCTGGAGTTTGATGGGGATGTGCCCCCTCTGTTCCGCCTGGAGGTGCGCCTCCGCTTCGCCCCCAGCCTCACCCACCGGGTGTACGATGAATTCGACCTGCGGTGCATCACACCCCAGCCGGACGGCTCTTTGCTGGTGTCCAGTGTGTTCCCCGAGGACAACTGGCTGTACAGCTACCTGCTCTCCTTTGGCACCGGGGTGGAGGTACTCGCCCCTGACAGTGTGCGTCACACCCTGGCCCAGATGGCCCTGGACATCGCCGGTCACCACCAATGACAAACAGCCGTTGCCCCCACAGGGGGCAACGGCTGTTTGCTGTCAAAAGAGGTCCTTTCTCTTGAGGATAACCGCCAGCAGCACAATAATGGCCACAGACACCAAAATGGGGAACCAGGCATACTGGTCCAGGGGCAGGCCTGCCACGTTCATACCGTAGAACCCAAAGACAATGTTGGGCACCGTCATGAGGATGGTGATGGAGGTGAGCACCTTCATCATCACATTCAGGTTGTTGGAGATGAAGGAGGCGAAGGTGTCCATCATGCCAGAGATAATGGAGGAATAGATTTGCGCCATCTCAATGGCCTGGCGAATCTCAATGAGCACATCCTCCAGCAAGTCCTGATCCTCTTCATAGAGGGTGACAATGCGCCCCCGATGGATTTTCTCCAAGGTCACCTCATTGGCCTTCAGGGAGGTGTTGAAGTAGACCAGGGATTTCTCCAAATCCAGCAGCTGAATCAGCTCCTTGTTCCGCTGAGATTTGTACAGCTGCCGCTCCATATAGGTGTAGCTCTTATCAATCTGCTTGAGGTATTGCAGGTAGCGTTTGGCCACCAGCAGCAGGATATTGAGGATAAACCGGGTGCGCTGCTGGGTGCGCACATCCTTCACCAGTCCGTCCTGGAGGTCGCGCACCACCGAGGTTTCCTTCAGACACACGGTGATAATGTGCTTGTCCGTCACAATGATGCCCAGGGGCAGGGTGGAGTACACCACCCCGGTATCGTCCTTCTCCATAGCGGGGGTGTCCACAATAATCAGGGTTTGTCCGTCCTCGCTGTCGATGCGGGAGGTCTCCTCCTCGTCCAGTGCGGCCCGCAGGAAGGAGGGCTCCACCCCCAGGATGGCGGAGACGGTTTTCAACTCGTCCTCGCTGGGGTAGGTCAGGTTGACCCAGCAGCCGTCCTCCACGGCATCCAGCCGGACCATCTTCCCCTCCATAGTCTTATGAATGCTCAGCATTGGTATCACGCCTTTCCGGGGCCGGAGCCTATCCTCCCGCCCCCTATTGGTTTCCCCACATCACATGGGTGTCCGGGCGCATACCAAATCAGCCGGCTGTCAGTGTATGCGCCGCAGAAAAGAACAAAAACTTTGACCGCTAGGATCACTGGCCACGGCGCCTTTCACTTCCTTTCCCATTGCGTTTCCATGCCCCACAAAGCGGGCACAGCTTCCGCTCTATTATATGTCACCCATCCGCCCATTGCAAGCCCTGCCCCGCATTTTCATGAGAACACCGCCGGGCACACCCAGATACCCGGCGGTGTATGTGCAAGCGACCCTGTCTTTTCCCCCTTCAGCCCCGCAGCAGCAGCGGCTGAAGCTGCACCCCCTCCAGAGCGGCCTCAATGGTCTGGGGCACCTGGGTAAAGTCCGCCACCAGGGAGGTGGGCTTCCCCTTGCAGTCGTCCTGGCCGAAGGGGACAAAGTACACCTGCTTGCGCTCCAAAAGCCTCCCAATGTTGGGCGCAGAGGCCGACAGGCCGTCGTTGGTGGATGGGGCAATGACCAGCGGACGGCCATTGCGCAAATGGGCCTTGGCCGCCATGGTCACGGCGGTGTCTGTGATGCCGTGGGCCAGCTTCCCCAGGGTGTTTCCGGTACATGGACAGATGACCAGAACATCCAGCAGCTTGCGGGGGCCGATGGGCTCTGCCGCCGCCACGGTGGAAATGACCCTGCGGCCGCAGATGCGCTCCATCTCCCGCATAAAGTCGTGGGCAGCGCCAAAGCGGGTGTCGGTGGCAGCTACCGTCTCGGATACAATGGGCCATACAGAGCCGAACCGTGCCGCCACCTGCTCCAGGGCGGTCATACTCTGGCTCAGGGTACAAAAGGAGCCGCAAACGGCAAACCCCACTTGCATCTCACTCATACTTTCCCTCCTAGCTCTTCCTCCATGATATGATATACCGTCTGCTGAATGTAGCGCCCGGCAGTCACCGGGGCCACCCGGCCGGGCAGCGAAAGGGCCCAGACCACCCGCACCCCCAGCGCCTTGGCCGCCGTGCGGTCCACTCCGCCGGGCCGGGAGGCCAAATCCATCACCAGAACCCCCTGCTTCATCGCCGCTAGCTCCTCCACCCCCAGCACCGGGGCGGGAATGGTGTTGACCACCAGGTCATAGCTGCACAGCCACTCTGCCAGCCGCTCCATCCCCTCGCTCTCCAGCCCCATGCTCTCGGCATGGGCACGCTGGATGCAGCTGCGTGCAGCCACCCACACCTTTGCCCCCAGCCCCTTGAGCCGGGGGGCTAGCGCCCGCCCCACCCGGCCAAAGCCCAGCAGCAGCACTCTGGCTCCGTGCAGGGTGATGGGCAGCTCCTCCAGCGCAATCTGCACTGCCCCTTCTGCGGTGGGGATGGCATTGAGCACCGCCAGCTCCTCTCTCCCAAAGTAGTCCCGGAGCACAATCCCCCTCTGCCCGGCCCGGGCAGCCAAACCAGCTCCCACCTGTCCGGCGCACACCAGCTGGCCTGGCCGCAGGGCGGAAAAAATCTCCTCTATGGAATGATATTGCCCTGCCAAGGGCGCATTGAGCTGTCCCTGTTCTTCCGCTGGAAGGGGGAGCACCACGCAGTGGGCATCCTCAATCCCCGCCAATGTCTCCCGCTCCAACCCCTGGCAAGGCCCCAGGGCAAAGGTGCGCACCTCGTGTCCGTCGTCCGCCAGGGCACGGGCCAGCGCCACCTGACGGTGGTCTCCGCCGACCACCCAAATCAAGCAATGTTCCTGTAGCATAACTACCTCCCTCTTGGTCCCGGGGACGGCTGCCCCGTCCCATCCCCAGTGTATTCCCCCCTCAGCCGCCTTGACAGCAAAGGCGCTCTTGCAATTCCACCCAAGAGCGCATATAATATGCTACACCAACGGAAAGCGAGGGGTTCCCCGTGAATTACAACGTGAACTACACCATGCTGGCTGACTTTTACGAGCTGACCATGAGCAACGGCTACTTCAAGACCGGCATGAAGGATCAGATTTGCTACTTTGATGTCTTTTTCCGCAGTGTGCCGGATGGGGGCGGCTTTGCCATTGCCGCCGGGCTGGAGCAGGTGATTTCCTACATCCAAAACCTGCGCTTTGACGAGGAGGACATCGCCTACCTCCAGTCCAAGCAGCTTTTTGAAGCGGAGTTTTTGGAGTTCCTGCGCACCTTCCGCTTTACCGGAGACATCTGGGCAGTGCCCGAAGGCACCCCCATCTTCCCCCGGGAGCCCATCCTCACCGTCCGTGCCCCCGCCATCCAAGCCCAGCTGGTGGAGACCTACATTCTGCTGGCCCTCAACCATCAGTCCCTCATCGCCACCAAATCCAACCGGATTGTGCGGGCGGCCCAGGGGCGGGCAGTGTCTGAGTTTGGCTCCCGCCGGGCCCAGGGCGCCGCCGGGGCACTGCTGGGCGCACGGGCAAGCTACATCGCCGGGGCCGCCGGTACCGCCTGCGCCATGGCAGACCAGCTGTTTCACACCCCCGCCACCGGCACCATGGCCCACTCCTGGGTGCAGATGTTCCCCGATGAGTACACCGCCTTCAAGACCTACTGCACCGTCTACCCCAACTCCGCCGTCCTGCTGGTGGACACTTACAATGTCCTCAAGTCCGGCGTGCCCAATGCCATCCGGGTGTTCCACGAGCTGGGCATCACCCGGGGCGGCATCCGCATTGACTCGGGGGATTTGACCTACCTCTCCCGCCGTGCCCGCACCATGCTGGACGCCGCGGGCCTGCCTGAGATCAAAATCATTGCCTCCAACTCCCTGGACGAGTACATCATCCGGGATTTGCTCACCCAGGGGGCGCAAATTGACTCGTTTGGTGTGGGCGAGCGGCTCATCACCTCCAAGAGCGAGCCGGTGTTCGGCGGGGTGTACAAGCTGGCCGCCATTGAGGATGAACAGGGCCGGATTGTGCCCAAGATTAAAATCAGCGAGAACCCCGCAAAAATCACCATCCCCCACTTCAAGAAGGTGTACCGCCTGTTTGAAAATGCCACGGGCAAGGCCATGGCAGACTACATCTGCCTGCACGATGAGCAGCCCGACTTCACCCAGCCTCTGGAGCTGTTTGACCCCGAGGCCACCTGGAAG
Organism: uncultured Oscillospiraceae bacterium; assembly: GCA_944387115.1. Taxonomy (GTDB): domain Bacteria; phylum Bacillota; class Clostridia; order Oscillospirales; family Oscillospiraceae; genus Enterenecus. The sequence continues at coordinate 20,976 of CALXDR010000017.1, read as the reverse complement.
CGGCAGACCGTCACCGACTTCACTGCCCGCCCCCTCCTGGTGCCCATCTTCCAGCAGGGCAAGCTGGTGTACCAGGTGCCCACCATCGAGGAGAGCCGTGCCCACTGCGCCCGGGAAGTGGATTGCCTGTGGGATGAGGTCAAGCGCTTTGAGTTCCCCCACAACTACTATGTGGATCTCTCCCAAAAGCTCTGGGATGTGCGCAACCACCTGCTCTCCTCCTCCAGCCACTGAGGATGCCGCCCATGCAAGCCATCCTATTTGCCATGCCCACAGAGGTGCCCGCCGCCCTCCAGGGCGGGCAGGCGCTGCCCAATCCCCCCTCGCTCCCCCTGTGGCAGCTGGAGTGCGGTCTGGTTGTATGCGTGGGCGGGGTGGGCAAAGTGAACACCGCCCTGGCCGCCCAATACCTGATGGACCGCTTCCCTCTCACCCGGCTTTGGAATGCCGGCGTAGCCGGTGCCTTCCACCCCCTGCCCACCGGAACTTTAGTGTCCGCCTGCGCCTGCGTGCAGCATGATATGGAGGTGTTCGGCCTTCCCCCCGGACAAGTCCCCCGGCTGGAGGGCGTCTACCTGCCCTGCATCCAAGGGGAGGAAACTGCCGCCAAGCTCCAGGCCGCCGGACTGGACTGCCAGGTGGGCATTGTGGCCAGCGGCGACTGGTTTGGCAGAGATGTGGCCCGGGCCGCCCGCATCCGAGATCAGTTCCAGGCCGCCGTGTGCGATATGGAGGCCGCAGCCGCCGCCCAGGTATGCCTGCGCAGCGCCGTGCCCTTCTCCTCCCTCAAGGTGGTGTCCGACCATCTCTTCCACCCCAGCCAACACCAGGAGCACCGGGCCAATTTCCACGCTGCGGTGGAAACACTCAGCCAGGCCCTGGCTGTCCTCCTTTGAACCCACGAAAAAAATCCGTGTCCCCCATGGGGGACACGGATTTTTTTGCTTCAACCCGCCCGCTTGCGCTCCTGCTCCAGGGAAATCCGGTCTGCAATCATGGCGATAAACTCCGAATTGGTGGGCTTGCCCTTGGCATTGGACACGGTGTAGCCGAAATACTTTTGCAAAGTCTCCAAATCTCCACGGTCCCAGGCCACTTCAATGGCATGGCGAATGGCCCGCTCCACCCGGCTGGCCGTGGTGCCATATTTCTTGGCCACCTCGGGATAGAGCACCTTGGTCACGGCATTGATAATCTCCATATCCGCCACCGCCAGGGTAATGGCCTCCCGTAGGTACTGGTACCCCTTGATGTGGGCAGGCACCCCAATGTCGTGGATAATGGCAGTCACCCGGCGCTCCAGGCCGCGGGCATGCTCCTCCTCCACCACCGCCTGGGCACTGTGTCCCCAGGCCAGCTGTCTGGCCCGCTCCAGCACCGCAGACAGGCGGCAGGGCTTGAGCATACAGTAGTCTCCCCCTCGGGAGGCCACCTCCTCGGCCAGGCTGGGGGAGGTAAACGCAGAGAGCACCAGCACCCTGGGCCGTGGCTGGGGCAGCTGCTCTAGAACCTCCAGGCCATCCATCTCCGCCAGCATCAGGTCCATAATCACCACGTCGGGCCGGCACTGCTCCACCATGCGCAGCAGCTCCCCTCCATCCCCAGTCTGGCCTACCAGCTCCAGCCCTTCCTCCTGCTCTGCCATATCCCGAAACATCTTGCGGAACTCCTCCGAGGCGTCCGCCATCACAAGTTTTCTGCGTTCTTCCATCTGAAACATCCCTTTCCGTCTAGAACCTCAGTTGTTAAGTTCCAGTTATTTACTGCTTCTCTAAAATAGCACATAAATTACCATTTGACAAGGGATTTTGCTGGATTTTTCCCCGTTTTTGTTCGACTTTATTCCCGACCTTCCTCGATTTTTGTCGGGATGTGTCGTATTTAATCGAAAAGGCCTTTCCGGTGCCCCATTTGCGGCGTTGCCGCCTGATTCCCCCCTTTTCAACCCCTCCCCCATCTGGTATACTGCTGTGCAGCGCAATGCCTTTCCATTCCCCTGCAAAGAGGTGCTTGTCCATGAAATCCCGCCCCTTTCTCACCGTGGTGCTGGCGATACTCACCGCCGCCCTCCTGCTCACCGCTGCCATCGCCGCCCCCATCCTCTGCCGCCCCTTTTACTACGCCCACATCGGCCCGCTGGGGCTGGAGGAGCAGACGGGACTGACCTGGGCAGAAATCCGCACCGCCTTTGACGAGATGATGGACTTCTGCCTGGGCGGGGACACCTTTTCCACCGGGGTGCTCCCCTGGTCAGAGGCGGGCAAAAGTCACTTTGAGGATGTGCGTGCCCTCTTTCTCCTGGATTTGCACCTTTTGGCGGGGTGCGCCGGGGCGCTGGCTGTCCTGCTGGTGGTGATGGGGGCACGGGGCCTGCGCCCTGCCCGGCTGCTGGGCCACGGCCCTGCCTTTTGGGCCGGTGCAGGGATGGGGAGCGCATTTCTCCTTGTGGGCGGCCTGGCGGCACTGGATTTCAACCGGGCCTTTGTCCTCTTCCACACCCTCTTCTTTCCGGGAAAGGACAACTGGATTTTTTACCCTGACCAGGACGCCATCATCCTCATCCTCCCCCAGGTGTTTTTTCAGAACTGCGCCCTGCTCATCCTCGCCCTGGCGGCGGCAGGCTGCGTGGGGCTGATTGCATGGGATGTCCGCACCGCCCGCCAAAGTCCCCCCTCACCGGACACCCCACAGGCAACATAAAAGCAGCGCAGCCCCGGGACAAAAACCGTCCCGGGGCTGCGCTTTGCTTCAGATTCAATTTCGTTGACCGCCTATCGAACAGGCACCGGCTGGAGCTGCTCCCCCATCTCCACAGCGGAGAAGGTGCCGGCGGACAGCTCTGTGATGCGTGCGGCAAAGTGCTCTGCCCGCTCCTCCGGGAGCAGGGCGTGTACCGTCACATCTGCGGCATATGCCACCTCGTCCACCACGCCGCCGCACCCGGCCACCTCCAGCCGCACCCGCTCGAAGAAGCTGTACGGGCAGGCCACCGCCTGCGCCACCCAGCGCCGCACCACCGACACCCCGGCGGCATCCAGGGTGTCCTTGGCGCTCTGGGTATAGGCCCGCACCAGTCCGCCCGCCCCCAGAAGAATCCCGCCAAAGTAACGGGTGACCACACAGCACACATTGGTCACCCCCTCCTTCTGGAACACCCCCAGCATGGGCTGTCCCGCCGTGCCCTGGGGCTCTCCGTCATCGGAATAGCGCACAGGGCCGTCTTTGATGAGGTAGCACCAGCAGTTGTGCCGGGCATCGTGGTAGCGCTTTTTCATCTCCTCGATGTGGCCGCGGGCCTCTTCTTCGCTCTCCACAGGCCATACGTGCCCGATGAACTCCGAGCGTTTTTCCACAAACACACTCTCTGCGGCCTTGGTGGGAATGTAGTACTCCTGCATCCCCTTCCCCTCCCTTCTCTCAGTCCTCCCAGGGCTCCTTTTTGGGGCTCCAGCCCTCCAGGATATACTCCTGCATCTGCCCCAGCAGCTTGGGGGTACACACAGCGGTGACCTGAATGGTGTCGGCATACTCCACCTGCTCCACCTTGGCCTGCTGATAGAGATAGTCCAGCAGCCCTCCCTTGTCGTAGGGCAGTCCGATGAGCACCCGATGGGCGCCCTGGTCCAGCCGTTTCCCGATGGCGTGTACCAACTCCTCCAGCCCCTGCCCTGTTTTGGCGGAGATGTGCACAGCATCCTCCCCACGGGGGAGCACTTCATCGCTGGCAAACTGGTCGCACTTGTTGTACACCTCCAGGCGTGGGGTCTCGGCGGCCCCCAGCTCCACAATGAGCCGCTCCACCACCGCCGCCTGCTCCCTCCAGCTGGGGTCTGAGGCGTCAATCACATGGAGCAGCAGGTCGGCAAAGGTCAGCTCTTCCAGGGTAGCCTTGAAGGCGTCCACCAGCTGATGGGGCAGCTTGGAAATAAACCCTACGGTGTCTGAGATGAGCACTGTGCAGGTGTCGGAAATCTCCAGGGTGCGGGTGGTGGTGTCCAAGGTGTCAAACAGGCGGTTGTTGGCGGGGATGTCCGCCCCGGTGAGGGCGTTGAGCAGGGTGGACTTTCCCGCATTGGTATACCCCACAATGGCCACCACGGGCACCTCGTTTTTCTCCCGCCGCTCCCGCTGGGTGGCACGCACCCGGCGCACCTCCTTGAGCTCCTCTTCCAGCTTTGCAATCTTCCGGTGGATGTGCCGCCGGTCGCTCTCCAGCTGGGTCTCACCGGGGCCACGGGTGCCGATGGCGCCCTCCTGGCGCTCCAGATGCTTCCACATACCCGTCAGACGGGGGAGCAGGTACTTGTACTGCGCCAGCGCCACCTGAAGGCGGCCCTCACTGGTGCGGGCACGGCGGGCGAAGATGTCCAGGATGAGGGCCGCACGGTCCATCACCGTCACCCCCAGCGCCTCTGTGAGCACCCGCTGCTGGGAGGGGGAGAGGGGGTTGTCAAAAATGACGATGTCCGCCCCCAGGCTGCCCACCAGCTCCCGCACCTCCTCCACCTTTCCCTCGCCGATGAAGGTGCGTGGCTCCGGGCTGGCCTTGCTCTGGAGCACCCGCCCCAGGCAGGTTCCGCCGGCGGTATCCAGCAGGGCCGCCAGCTCCTCCAGGGTCTCATCGGTGGCGTCCTCCTCCCGATTGAGCGCCGGGGAGTGCAGGCCCACCAGAATGGCCCGGTTGATTTCTTTGACTCGTGTTTCTTCGAACATAAATCCTCCCTGTTCTCTCCCGCCCGGACGGGCAGGGCGTGGTTTGCAGCGTTCTATCTGCCCCTGTGCGGCGGACACCGCCTCACCGGGTCTGGGTCAGCGGCTTGCCCGTCAATGGCACTGCGCCCAGCTCTTGCCCACCTTGGCATCCACGGTGAGGGGCACGGACAGCTCCGCCACCCCCTCCATCTCCCGGGTGAGCAGCGCCTTCACCTGCTCCGCCTCGGCCTCGGGGCACTCCACAATCAATTCGTCGTGGACCTGGAGCACCAGCCGTCCCCGCAGGCCCGCCTGGGTCAGGGCGGCGTCCACCCGCACCATGGCCAGCTTGATGATGTCGGCAGCCGTGCCCTGGATGGGCATATTCAGCGCCACCCGCTCGCCAAAGGAGCGGGTATTGAAGTTGGAGCTTTTCAGCTCAGGCAGCCAGCGGCGGCGGCCGTACAAGGTGGACACCCAGCCGTCCGCCTTCCCCTGCTCCACCACCCGGTCCATATAGGCCCGCACCCCGGCGTAGTGGTCAAAGTACTTCTCCATATACGCCTTGGCCTGGGCCACCGTCACATGGATGTCCTCAGACAGGGAGAAGGGGGAAATGCCGTATACGATGCCGAAGTTCACCGCCTTGGCGGCCCGGCGCATTTCGCCGGTGACCTCCTCAACCCCCACGCCAAACACCTGGGAGGCGGTGACCGTGTGGATGTCCACCCCGCTGTTGAATGCGGCAATCATCTCGCTGTCCCCCGACATATGGGCCAGCAGCCGCAGCTCGATTTGGGAGTAGTCGGCATCCACCAGCACCATACCGGGGGCGGCCATAAACATACTGCGCATCTCTGCACCCAGGGGGGTGCGCACGGGGATGTTTTGCAGGTTCGGCTCGGTGGAAGACAGCCGCCCGGTGGCGGTCACGGTGTTTTGGAAGCTGGTGTGAATGCGCCCGTCGGGGGCAATGACCTTCCCCAGCCCCTCCACATAGGTGGAGTTGAGCTTGGTCAGCTGACGGTACTCCAGGATGTGGCTGATGATGGGGTGGCGGGGGCGCAGCTTCTCCAGCACCTCGGCGTTGGTGGAATAGCCCCGCTTGGTCTTTTTCAAGGGCGGCAGACCCAGCTTTTCAAATAGGATTTTCCCCAGCTGGAGGGGCGACTGGATGTTAAACACCTCCCCTGCCTGCTCATAGATGATCTCCTGTTCCCGGGCAATCCCCTGGGTGAGCTGCGCCCCAAACCGGGCCAGCGCCCCCCGATCCACCAAAAAGCCCTCCTGCTCCATCCGGGCCAGCACAGGGCACAGGGGCAGGTCAATCTCCCGCAGCAGCGCCGTCATCCCCAGCGCCTCCAGCTTGTCCTTCTGGAACTGATACAGCCGCTCCACCAGCAGCGTGTGGGCCGCCCAGGCCTCCAGGGGCTGGGCAATGTCCGCCAGGGAGCCAAAGGCCTCCTCGCCCTGGAACAGCGCCCCCTTGGGGGCCTCGGTGGAAAAGCAGCTCACCGACAGCTTCTCCAGGTCGTAGCTGCCGTCCGTGGGGGCCAGGAGATAGGCGGCCAGGGCGGTGTCAAACACAAAGCCCTCCAGCCCCAACCCCTCTGCCAGAAGCTGTTTCACCATGTGCTTTGCATCATGGCACACCTTGGGAATGTCCGGGGCAAAAAATTCCCGGAGAAACTGGGCGTAGCCTTCCAGCCGCCCCGACAAAAAGGCCGCCCCCTCCAGGCCGTCCCCCTGCCGGTATACCACGCACACCCCGTCCCCCTGGGGGAGCATGAGGCAGGAGACATGATCCAAGGTGCGAAACTGGGCCAGATAGTCCCGGGCCTGCTCCGGCTGCTCCACCAGGTGCACACCGCCCAGCTTTACCGCCTCACCCTCCGGCTGCGCTGCGCTGCTCTGTCCCGACAGCCCCAGCTTGTCAATCAGCTTGGCAAACTCCAGCTTGAGCAGCATCTGGTAGAGGGCCCCCTCGTCCCAGGGCTGACGGCGGGCGTCCTCCGGGGCAAACTCTATGGGGGCGTCGCAGTGGATGGTGGCCAGGGCGTAGCTCATCTCCGCCTGCGCCCGTCCCTCCTCCAGCTTTTTGCGCACCGAGGGCTTGGCCTCAACCTGGTCCAGGTGCTGGTACAGCTCGTGCACATCGGGGTACTGGGCCATCAGGGCCATTGCGGTCTTCTCCCCAATCCCCTTCACCCCCGGGATGTTGTCGCTGGTATCCCCCATCAGGGCCTTCAAATCCACCATGTGGATGGGGTCGAAGCCATACGCCTCCCGGAACAGCTCCGGGGTCATATTGCGGGTGGTGGTCTGACCCATGCGGGTGGTCACCAGCTTCACCGTGGTATTCCCGTCGATGAGCTGCAGGGAATCCTTATCCCCAGTGACCACCACCGTAGACCCCCCTGCCCCGCCATTGATGCGGGCCATGGTGCCCAGCAGGTCGTCCGCCTCCCAGCCGTCCAGCTCATAGCGGCGGATGTTCATGGCGTCCAGCACCTGCTTGAGCACCGGCATCTGGACTGCCAGCTCCTCGGGCATTCCCTTGCGCTGGGCCTTGTATCCCTCATAGGCCAGGTGGCGGAAGGTGGGGGCCTTGCGGTCAAAGGCCACCGCCAGCCCCTCAGGCTGCTCCTCATCCAACAGCTTGAACAGGATGTTCAAAAAGCCAAAAATGGCGTTGGTGGGCAGTCCATCCCTGGTGGTCAGATTCTGGCTGACGCCATAAAAGGCCCGGTTGACGATGGAATTTCCGTCAATGACCATCAACTTCATGTGCAGCACCTCACGCTTTCTACTAAACTAGGTGTGTTTGGGTATCTTGATCTGGTGTATCGTATCATTTTAGCATTTTTCCCTTGTGGGCGCAAGAGCGGGAACAAAGGCCCCGGTGCGGGCGAGAAATCATTGCTATTTCCTATGTTCAGTGGTATAATGATGTGATTTTATCCGCCTGTCCATTCGGGTATCCCCGCCGCCCTTCCACAATGGGGCGGCGCGCTGCGCAAAAGGTTCCACACGCAGCAGGCTGCCTGTGCAAGCTGCCCCCCGGACACTCTGCCAGGACGCCGCAATGGGGCAGGCCGCTGCGCCGAATTTTCAACATGGAGGTCGTTTTCTTTGTCCAATTACACATCTGAAATTGAACGGCGACGCACATTCGCCATTATCTCCCACCCCGACGCCGGTAAAACCACCCTGACGGAAAAATTCCTGCTGTACGGAGGCGCCATTGCCCAGGCCGGTGTGGTCAAGGGCAAGAAGAACAGCCGTGCAGCCACCTCAGACTGGATGGAGATTGAGAAGCAGCGTGGTATCTCGGTCACCTCTTCGGTGATGCAGTTCCAGTACGACGGCTTTTGCATCAACATCCTGGACACCCCCGGACACCAGGACTTCTCCGAGGACACCTACCGCACCCTCATGGCCGCCGACTCTGCGGTGATGGTCATCGATGCGGCCAAGGGCGTGGAGGCCCAGACCCGAAAGCTGTTCAAGGTGTGCGCCATGCGGGACATCCCCATCTTCACCTTCATCAACAAGATGGACCGGGAGTCCCGGGACCCCTTTGAGCTGTGCCAGGAGCTGGAGAAGGAGCTGGGCATCGACACCTATGCGGTAAACTGGCCCATCGGCTGCGGCAAGGAGTTTCAGGGGGTGTATGACCGTCAGCGCCGGAAAATCATCCACTTCACCTCCAACTCCAACGCCAAGGCCGCCACTGCCACCGAGGTGGAGCTGGATGACCCCGCCCTGGCAGACCTGATTGGCCAGGCCAGGCGTGACCAGCTGGCAGACGAGGTGGAGCTGTTGGACGGCGCCTCCTGCGAATTTGATATGGAGCGGGTGCGCCACGGCAAGCTCTCCCCGGTGTTCTTCGGCTCTGCCCTGACCAACTTCGGCGTGGAGCCCTTTCTGGAGGACTTTCTGCGCATGACCACCGCCCCCCTCCCCCGCCAGGCCAACGGCGTGGTGGTGGACTCCTTTGACCCGGACTTCTCCGCCTTTGTCTTTAAGATTCAGGCCAACATGAACAAGGCCCACCGGGACCGTATCGCCTTTATGCGCATTGTGTCCGGGCGCTTTGACGCAGACAAGGAGGTCTATCACGTCCAGGGCGGGCGCAAGCTGCGTCTGTCCCGTCCCCAGCAGCTGATGGCCGCCGAGCGGGAAATGATTGAGGAGGCCTATGCTGGAGACATCATCGGCGTATTCGATCCGGGCATTTTCTCCATCGGCGATACCCTGTGCGCCCCGGGCAAGAAGTTCGCCTTTGACCCCATCCCCACCTTCGCCCCCGAGCATTTTAAGCGAGTGCGCTCCCGGGACACGATGAAGCGCAAGCAGTTTCTCAAGGGCATGGAGCAGATTGCCCAGGAGGGCGCCATCCAGATCTTCAAGACCCCCTATTCCGGTATGGAAGAGGTGATTGTGGGCGTGGTGGGCACCCTGCAATTTGACGTGCTGGACTACCGCCTGAAAAACGAGTACGGCGTGGACCTGTACGCCGAGGGTCTCCCCTACCAGTTCCTGCGCTGGATTGAGCACGACGGGGAGGAGCCCCTCCGGGCGGAGGATTTGACCCTGCCCAACGACGCCATGCTGGTGGAGGACTACAAGGGCAATCAGCTGCTCCTCTTCGCCTCCCAGTGGTCCATCAACTGGACCGCCGAGCGCAACCAGCAGCTCACCCTGCTGGAGTTTGGCGGCGCACGGCTGAGCTGAGCTGCACCCGCCATGCACGCAGCCACGCCGTGCCCAGGCACGCCGCCTGTGCCGTCCTGCGCCGGCCTGCGGGGTGTCCGCCCCACAGGGAAGACCCCAACCACAAGGAGGTAAGGCCATGAAGCGCCGTCCGCTCCCCCTCTATGTGCTCTCCTTTCTCCTCCCCGCCTGCCTGCTCCTCGCCTGCTATGCCTGCCTGGGCATGGCCCCCTTTGGCGATGGGAGTATCCTGGCCATGGATATGTCCACCCAGTATGTGGACTTCTTCTGCGCCCTCAAGCAGGGTGATTTGTTCTTCTCCTGGTCCAAGGGGCTGGGGTCCGCCTATATCGGCGTATTCAGCTACTATGTGTCCAGCCCCCTCTCTCTGCTCACCCTGCTGGTGCCCAATGACCTGATGCCCATGGGGCTGCTCTTTCTCACCGTGCTCAAGGTGGGGCTGGCCGGGCTGGCCTTCTCTGTGTTTTCCGTCCGGCGCAATCACCTGCCCCATGCCGTTACGCTGCTGGGTGCCCTCGCCTATTCCCTGTGCTCCTGGTCGGCGGCCTACTCCATGTGCATCATGTGGCTGGACGGTCTGATCTGGCTGCCCCTGCTCCTATTGGCCCTGGAGCATCTGATGGACGGCGGCTCCCCGGTACCCATGTGCGCCGCCCTGGCCGCCTGCTTTGTGTCCACCTGGTATATCTCCTATATGCTGGGCGGCTTTTGCGTGCTGTGGCTGGTATACCGGGGCATTTCCCGCAGGCTGAGTGCCCAGGCGGGCCTGAAGGTGTTCCTCCGGCTGTGCAGCGCCGCTGTGTGGGCCCTGTGCGCTGCGGCCTGGCTCTGGCTGCCCACCCTGCTGGCCATGACCAACGGCAAGCTGAACTACGGTGCGCCGGATTACACCCAGCTGACCAACTTCCCGCTGCTCCAGCTGCTCCGGCAGCTGCTGCCCGGGCAGTACCAGGGCCTGTCCAACCTCGCCCTGCCCTTCCTCTTCTGCGGCGTCCTCACCCCTCTGCTCTTCCTGCTCCATCTCCTCACCCCCTCCATTTCCCTGCGGGAACGGCTGGCGGGGGGTGGGCTGGCTTTGGTGCTGGTGCTCTCCCTTTGGCTCGCCCCGCTGGATAAGATCTGGCATCTGTTTCTCTACCCCAACTGGTTCCCCTACCGCTACGCCTTCCTCCTCTCCTTTGTGCTCATCATGGGAGCGCAAAAGGCACTGGGCGCAGCTGCCGCTCGCATTCAGGCCCGCACCCCGCCCCTCTTTCCCAACCTGTGGGCGGGGGTGCTCACTGTGGTGCTGTGCTTTGAACTGGGGTATAACACCCTCGCCATCCTCCAGGGCATAGACAAAAGCTATGCGTACGCCTCCTTCTCCAGCTACCAGGACAGCTACAACGCCAATCAGACTCTGGTGGACACAGCCCAGGCCCAGGCAGAGGGCTTTTTCCGCCTGGGCGCCGCCCAGGACCGGGGCCTCAACAGCCCCTTGGCCTTCGGCTATCCGGGCATCACCCATTACAGCAGTGTGTACAACGGCCAGGTCAACCAGGCCCTGCGCCGCCTGGGCTTTGCCCAGTCCTGGATGTGGTGCGCCTACTACGGCTCCACCCCCTTCACCGACGCCCTGCTGGGCATCCGCTATGTCATCAGTGCAGATGCCATGCCGTCGGGCTACCGCATCGTGGACCAGGCCCAGGCACTGCAGCTGTGGGAAAACCCCACCTGCCTCCCCCTGGCCTTTTCCGCCCCGCAGCAGGCGCTGGATACGCCCCAAACCGGCACCGCCTTTGACACCCAAAACGCCCTATTCGCCGCCCTCACCGGGGAGCACAGCCCCCTGTTCACCCCGGCAGAGCCCGCCATTTCCCAAGCGGACAGAGTGGTCACCCTCTCCTTCCAGGGCAGCGGACAGCCCATCTACGCCGATTTGGACGACCCCAACCTGTTGGATGTGACCGTCAACGGACAATTCCTCACCGCACTGGACGACGCTGAGGAGCAATGCATCCACTACCTGGGCACCCCCGCCCCCGGGGAGACCCTGATGGTGCGCATCACCGCCAGCGCCCCGCAAAACTGGGCAGGCTGCTTTGCCCGGCTGGATTTGTCCCTGCTCAACCAGGCCCTCGCCCCGCTGGCGCAAGGCCCCGCTCCATCGGTGGAGGGCAGCCGCCTCACCCTCACCACCACGGTGGAGGAGGGGGAAGCGGTGCTCACCACTATCCCCGCCGAGGACGGCTGGCGGGCCTATGTGGACGGCCAACCGGCCCAGCTCACACCCTTCTTTGATACCTTCCTGGCCGTGGAGGTCCCCCCTGGAACCCACACCATTCAGCTGCGCTACACCACCCCCGGTGCGCCTGCGGGCCTTGCCCTCACCGGTGTGTCGGCGCTGTGGGCGCTGGCGTGGCTCCTGCGGCGGCGCCTGCCTGCCGCCCCATAACCGCCTGTTCAGATACCGGAGAAAACAGCCTGTTTCGCCCTGTTTTCTCCGGTATTTTACTTTTTTCACCCTCTATTCGCAACAAATCCTCCCATTTTCAACTGACATACTGACCATGATTTATCCGTCCTTCTACCTTCAATTTGTGAGATATTCTAAAAATCCGCAAACTTTCCCTTGACAAGCGCCAGCTTTTTTTATAGAATCTATACAGTCCGGTGGTGGAACAGTTCCGTACTTTCTGTCATTTCGCACGGCTGACCCCCCCCCGTTTTTGCGGGCGCAGGTTGTTTTTCCGCCCGATGGCCCCCCCTGCTCTCCCATCCGGTGTGCTTGCGGGCGCCGTTTCCCTTCAGCTGTCACCCAGTTTTTTGGGAGGCGCAGTCCCCAGAAAACTGGGCAGCACATATATCATCATCCCCCGGTGTGCGCTACTCCCTTGGGCCATGCCCATAGCCCCGCCGGGCAGAAAGAAGGAGGAAGCATCCGCTGACCGGCGGTGCGGCAATGTGGAGACTTGTCGTAATACCAGCGGGGTAATCACCCCCTGCTGCGTGAGATTGGGCTTGCAGAGGCATCCCAATCACGGTCGATGTATATGGCAACTTTGAGTCTGAAGAACATCACGAAGGTCTATGAAAACCAGGTGACTGCCGTTCAGGAGTTCAATCTGGAGATTGCCGACAAGGAGTTCATCGTCTTGGTCGGCCCCTCCGGCTGCGGCAAGTCCACCACCCTGCGCATGATTGCCGGCCTGGAGCAGATTTCCGGCGGCGAGCTGTACATCGGCGACCGTCTGGTCAACGATGTGGAGCCCAAGGACCGTGACATCGCCATGGTATTCCAGAGCTACGCCCTCTACCCCCACATGACCGTTTACGACAACATGGCCTTCGCCCTCAAGCTGCGCAAGCTGCCCAAGGCAGAGATTGACCGCCGTGTCAACGAGGCCGCCGAGATTCTGGACATCACCCAGTACCTCAAGCGCAAGCCCAAGGCTCTGTCCGGCGGTCAGCGCCAGCGTGTGGCCATCGGCCGTGCCATTGTGCGTGAGCCCCAGGTGTTCCTGATGGATGAGCCGCTGTCCAACCTGGACGCCAAGCTGCGCAACCAGATGCGTGCCGAGATCATCAAGCTGCGCCAGCGCATTGACACCACCTTCATCTACGTCACCCACGACCAGACCGAGGCCATGACCCTGGGCGACCGCATTGTCATCATGAAGGACGGCTTTGTACAGCAGGTGGGCACGCCCCAGGAGGTGTTCGAGCACCCCATCAACGTGTTCGTGGCCGGCTTCATCGGCACCCCCCAGATGAACTTCTTCGACGCCACCCTGAAGAAGGACGGCGAGGGCTACTATGTCCTGTGCTGCGGCGTGAAGGTGGAGCTGCCCAGCCAGGTGCAGGAGAAGCTGAAGGCTCAGAACGCCTCCAGCCAGAGCATCATCATGGGCATCCGCCCCGAGCACATCAACTTCGTGGCCAAGGAGCACGCCGACAATGCCGCCCGCGGCAATGTGGATGTGTCCGAGATGATGGGCAGCGAGCTGCACCTCCACGTCTCTGCGCCCCAGGAGGAAGGCCCCGCCAAGGACGTGGTGATGCGCATCTCCACCAGCGATCTGCCCGATAACCTCCGTGGCGGTATCCCCTACGGCACCGAGCTGTACTTCAACTTCCCCGGTCACCTGGTGCACCTGTTCAACAAGGAGACCGAGCAGAACCTCATCTAAAATTTCCTCCCCATACAGCACCTCCCCAGGCACGCCCTGGGGAGGTGCTCGTTTGCTTTCACCCGGCGCTTGCCGTTTCCAGACAAGAACACTGCCCCTGGAACCCAATGGGTTCCAGGGGCAGTGTTGTATCCGTGACCCACTTCAGGGCCCTTGCACGCCATCCCGCCAGTAGGCCAGGCGCTCAGCGCCGTCCATACCCCGGATGGTGCCGCAGTAGACAAACCCCAGCTTGGCCAGCAGGCTTTGCATGGGATGGTTGTCCCGGTGGGTGTCAATGCGCACTTGCCTGCACCGTGCCAGGCACCAGCGCAGACACCACGCGCCCGCTCCACGGCCTTCGCCGCCGGCAGCCAGACGGTGTACCACGCCGTACTCTCCCTCATCCGGCCAGCCCTCCCCGTCCACCTGCAAATAGGACGGGTCGGGGCCTGGGGCAAAGACGAAGGCCGCCGCCAGAGCTTCCCCTCGCAGGCACATCCACAGGTGTCCCCGCTGGATGTCCCCCTCCAGAAGCTGGCGCTGGGGGTAGGCTTGTCCCCATTGATAGGGGTTGCCCTGCGCCGCCATAAAGGCCCGTGACCGGGCGTACAGTTCCTCCAGACGGGGCAGATCCTCCTGCCCCGCCTGTACAATCTTCCACTCCATACTCGCCACTCACTCCACAGACTTCAGGCTCTCCACCATATCCACCTTCTTCAGATGGAAGTGGGCAACCAGGTTGACCAGGGCAGAGAACACCACCGTGAGCGCCGCCGCCGCCAGATAAGCATAGGCGGGAGCCGTGCGCCCAAACATCACACGATCCACTTCCACCGTCAGCACCAGCCAGCTGTGGAGATACCGCCCCAGCACCAGCCCCAGCGCAATGCCAAACAGGGTGAGGAAGATGTTCTCCCGGTACACATAGGCCGATACCTCACGGTCATAGAACCCCAGCACCTTCAGCGTGGCCAGCTCACGCATCCGCTCGGTGATGTTGATGTTGGTCAGGTTGTACAGCACCACAAAGGCCAGGATTGCCGCCGACACAATGACAATAATCACTGCGTAATTGATGGCGTCCATGCTCTGTACAAGGGTATCCCGAAAGGTGGCGATATAGGAGTAGGAGGTGACCGCCTCCATGGTCATCAGGTGCTCAGAGACCTGGTCAGACTCCGCCTGCCCCACCCCCGGCTCATAGGACACCAGGAAGGCGTTGGGATTGGCCTGCTGCCCAAAGAGGGTCTCATACCCCGCCGCAGTGACATAGATGTAGTGCTGTACGTAGTTCTCCGTGATGTCCACCACTTTGGCCTCCACCCTGCTGTCTGCATCCAGGGTGATGGTGTCCCCCACCTGCACGCCCAGCAGCTCGGACAGCTTTTCCGTGATGACCACCCCGTCATCCGCCATGTGGACCTGGCTGTGGTCATTCCGGTGGCGCAGGGTGAGGAAGGGCTCCAAATCCTCCTGACGCTCCACAGCAAACAGGGTAATCATCTGGGCAGGCCCGTCGGTGGAGCACTCTGCACTCTCCTGGTGGATGCACAAACTGCCCGCCACATGGGTGTTGTCATCCAGCCACTGGGACACAGCGTCCAGCTGCTCCGCCGTGGCGCTCTCTTTGGTGCCTACTAAGGCGTCATACTGGGTAATCTCATCAAACTGATGGTCGAGTACCGCATAAATGGAGTCGTGCAGACCTATCCCGGTGACAATCAGTGCGGTGCACCCGCCAATGCCAATGACGGTCATCCAGAACCGCCGCTTGTAGCGGAACAGATTGCGCACCGTCACCTTCCTGGTGAAGGACAGGTGCTTCCAAATCACATCTATCCGCTCCAGCAGCACCCGCTTGCCTGCCTTGGGCGCCTTGGGGCGCAGCAGATTGGCAGGAGAGTCCACCAGGGTAGAGCCGCAGGCTGCCAGCGCCGCCCCGGTGGTACACGCCACTGCCGCCAGCACTGCAATGCCGCACACCAGGGGCTGGAATTTAAACTCCAGCGGGGGCAGGGCATACATAATGCGGAAGGCGTTGGCGATGACCGAGGGAAAGAGGGTACACCCAATGAGCAAGCCCACAAGGCCGCCCAACAGACTGGCGCCCAAGGCATAGCCCAGATATTTCTGGGAGATGGCCCACCGGGAGAATCCCATCGCCTTCAGCCCGCCAATCTGGGTGCGCTGCTCCTCCACCATACGGGTCATGGTGGTCAGACAGGCCAGCGCCGCCACCAGGAAGAAGATGATGGGAAATACATTGGCCAGGTTGCCCACCCGCTGGGCGTCCTGGGAGTAGCTCACAATGCCCACATTGGTGTCTCGGCCCAGCACATACCATGTGCAGGGTTCCAGCGCATCCAAATCCGCCCGGGCCTGCGCCAGCTCTGCCTCTCCATCCGCTAGCTGCTCCTCTGCCTCAGCCTTGCCCGACTGGTATTCGTCATACCCCGCTTGATAGTCCGCCTCGCCCTGCTCCAGCTTCACACGGGCCTGCTCCAGCTCCTGCTGGCCCTGGGTGCGCTGCTCTTCCAGCTGGGCCACGCCCTGGTTGTAGGCACTCCAGCCAGAATCAATGGCCTGCTGGGCGCTTTGCAGCTGTTGTGCGGTGGCATCCAGGGTGGCCTGGGTCTGATTGAGCTGGCCCTTTCCCTCAGCCAGCTGTCCATAGCCCTCATCCAGCTGGAATTGCGCCGCCTCCAGCTGTGCCCGCTGAGCCTCCAGCTGTGCCATGGCCTGCTGGTACTCCGGCGTACCCTCGCTGCCGGACAGCGCATCCAGCGCCCCCTGATAGGCCGCCCAGCCCTCATCCAGCTGGGCCTGCTGGGCGTCCAGCGCCTGCTTTTGCTCCTCATAGGCGGCAAGGGCCGTCTGATACTCCTTCAATCCTGCGTTGTAGCTGCTCTTGCCGGCATCCACCTCAGCCTGAGACTGATTGAGCTGGGCACTGGTGTCCTCCAGCTTCTTCTGGGCCTGGGCCACGCTCTCCTCCAGGGTGGTCTTGCCGTTCTCATAGTCCTGCCAGCCCTGGTCCAGCTCAGCCCTGGCATCCTCCAGCGCCTTCCAGGCGTCTCCCAGCTCCTGGTCGGCCTGGGCACGGGCCTCGTCCAGCTCTGCCTGGGCCTGGTCAATGGTGTCCTGGGCCTCCCCCCGAATTTCGGCGTCCCGCAGTGCGGCCCGCTCCTCAGCCAGTCCTTCCAGCCCCTCCAGCGCCTGATCCAGCTGCTGGTCATAGGCGCCGCTGTAGCTCTCCAGGGCTGCTAGCCCCTGGAAGGTGAGGTAGGCCTGGGTATATACCTCCATATTGAAGTTTTCCCCGGGAATGTACACAAAGGCGTCCAGCGCCCCGCTTCCCAGGGTGGAGCTGCCCCGCTCCACGCCCACATACAGCGGGCTGTCCACCACCCCCACAATGGTGTAGGTGGTGCGCAGCAGGCTGTCCGCCTGATCGGGGTCGGGGGCGAGGGTGATGGTATCCCCAATGCTCAGCCCCAAGTCCGCCAGGAGCATGGACTCGGTGACGCACTCCTCAGCGCGCTCGGGCAGACGCCCCTCCTGGACCTCCAGCAGATTGAGGCGCTGGGGCATGGAGCGCACAGTGACCACCGCATCCTTCGCCGTGGCGTCCAGCGCCCAAATTCCCTCCACCTGATCCACCCCAGCCCCCTTGGACAGGGCGGTCAAATCCTCCTCCGTCAGCCCCATGGTGGACAGCACATAGCCGTCCATGAGATGGGTGCGGTCATAATACCGATCTGCGGTGTACTCCATATCGGGAGCCGCCGTGCGCAGCCCGGCGAAAAAGGCCACCGCCAGCGCAGTGAGCACCAGAATGGAGAAGAAACGGTTCCTCGTCTTCCAGATTTCCCGCACACTGTCGGTCAGCAGATGATTGCGCTTGGTCACCATTCAATCGCCTCCACCGGGGTGGGATTGGGATTGTACTCCATCCCTGCCACCCGTCCGTTCTTGATGTGGATAACCCGGTCAGCCATGGGGGTAATGGCGGTGTTGTGGGTAATCACCACCACCGTCATGCCCTGCTCACGGCAGGTGTCCTGAATCAGCTTCAAAATGGCCTTGCCCGTCACATAGTCCAGGGCGCCCGTGGGCTCATCACACAGCAGCAGCTTTGGGTTCTTGGCAATGGCCCGGGCGATTGCCACACGCTGCTGCTCACCGCCGGAGAGCTGGGCGGGGAAATTCTTCATCCGGTGTTCCAGCCCCACCTGCTTGAGCACCTGCCTGGCGTCCAGAGGATTGCGGCAGATTTGGGCAGCCAGCTCCACATTCTCCAGGGCGGTGAGGTTCTGCACCAGGTTATAGAACTGAAAGACAAACCCGATGTCATGCCGCCGGTAGGCGGTGAGCTGCTTGGCATTGTAGTCGCTCACCAGCGCCCCATCCACCACAATGCGCCCGCTGGTGCAGCTGTCCATGCCGCCCAGCATATTGAGCACCGTGGTCTTGCCCGCTCCGGAAGGGCCTACGATAATCGCAAACTCCCCCTTTTCAATGGCAAAGTCCACCCCAGCCACCGCCGGAATGACCACCTCGCCCATCCGGTACTCTTTGGTCACCTGTTCAAAGGAGATATAACTCATTCCATTCACCACCTGTTGTAAAATCCTTTCTTCAGCTTTATCTTACCTTGTTCACCACAGATACTCAATGAAACCATGGTAAAATTCAAAAAAAGTTCATCATTCAACACCTTTCTCCCGTTGCCCGCCGGCCCTCCCCGCAGCCCCTCCCCCTGCGCATCAATTAGCGTTGACTAACCATCATCTTCCCGGTACAATGGTGTATAGATTAGGGAGTAGTCGGCGGCCTCAATGGCCGTGGCCCGGTCAACATTCTGGCGCTTTCCGCCTGGCCCGGCCTTCCATGATGAGACTGATCCGCACAGTTGGCGGGTCCGGTCTCTTTTTTTGTGCTCCCGCATACTAGGGTGTATCCGGCACTTCAGCGGTGCGGAATACCAGCCGGCCACCCTGGACCACAGAAAGGAATGGAAGTAAGTATGGGATTTGGAGAACTGTTCATCTTAGCCATCGGGGTATCCATGGATGCACTGGCGGTGGCCATCTGCAAGGGGCTGTCCATCCGGTCGCTCAAGCCCCGGCACGCCCTCATAGTGGGTACCTGGTTCGGTCTGTTCCAGGCCATCATGCCCACCATCGGCTATCTGCTGGGGTACGCCTTTGCCGACATGATTTCCGCCGTAGACCACTGGATTGCCTTTGTCCTGCTGGCCATCATCGGCGGCAACATGATTCGGGAGGCCTTCAGCCACGAGGAGGAGTCCTATGACGCCTCCCTCTCCTTCCCCAATATGCTCATGCTCTCCCTGGCCACCTCCATCGATGCTCTGGCCCTGGGGGTCACCTTTGCCTTCTTGAAGGTGGACCTTCTCCCCGCCGTCACCCTCATCGGTGTGTGCACCCTGGTCATCTCCGCCATTGGCGTGAAGGTGGGCAATGTATTCGGCGAGCGCTTCAAGTCTAAGGCAGAACTGTTCGGCGGGGTGGTGCTGGTCCTTCTGGGCTGCAAAATCCTGCTGGAGCACCTGGGCATCCTCTAACACCTCCGGGCAAGCGCCCTGGCAGGGTCATTGACCTGCGGTGCGTTCTTGAGTATACTGGACTTCGTGGAAAGGTTCAACGTACAATTATCTCACTATAGTCAAATAATTGACTATAGGTGCGGTATGGTTTCCGAACGGAGGGTACTATGGAGAAAAAACTGGATCTTCGGGTGCAGAAAACCCGCGCCGCCCTGGCAAAAGCACTCCACGAGCTTATGTGCCAGAAAAGCTGGGATGAAATCACCGTCACCGAATTGTGCCAGCGGGCTATGATTCGCAAGGCCACCTTCTACAAGCACTTTGGCGACAAGACGGAGCTGCTCATCTATATCATTCAGGAGCTAAAGCGCATTTCCTTTGAGGAGGTTTCCAGCCTCTACGATTCCCCTCCGCCCCACCTGCTGTACACCATGGTTTTCCAACACGTCATGGACTTTATCGAGGAAAACGAACCGCTGGTCATCAATGTTCTGCATAGCAAGTCCAATGCGTTTTTACGCAGCGTGCTGGAGGATGATATCCGCCGGGAAATCAGCCGGCACATCAGGCAGGAGGAGCCGGAAGACGTGCGCGCCTCCCATGCCATGCTCTCCGCCATTTATGCCGGCGCCATTGTCAGCTGCGGCGTGTGGTGGGTGACGCAAAAGAATCGCCCGCCCAAGGAGGAGATTGTGGCGCAGTTTACGCAGCTGATTACCCGCCTATACCTTTCACAGCAGCTGCCCCTGGAAGCGCTGGGCGATGCGCTTTCTGGCACTGAAAACGATGCTGTCTTTTTTTGATGGACGTAAAAATAAGGCGTGTCCCTTTCTGCGGGACACGCCTTAGTTGCGTCTATTGGGATTTACCGGAGGGGCGAGGGCTTACTCCTCGTCGTCGGCGGTGATGGAGAGGATTTCATCCTCCTCCACCTCGTGCGCCCCTTCCTCCCCCTCAGGCAGATCAGGGTGCTCGCTCTTGGTGGCTTCCGCCTGCGCATTCACAGCGGAGTAACGATCCTCCTCATGGATTTCATCCTGAATCTCGTCGTACTTGCGGTAGGCGGCCAGACCGGAACCGGCAGGAATGAGCTTACCGATGATGACGTTCTCCTTCAGGCCCAGCAGGTAGTCCACCTTGCCCTTGATGGCCGCCTCGGTGAGTACCTTGGTGGTCTCCTGGAAGGAGGCAGCGGACAGGAAGGACTCGGTGGCCAGAGAGGCCTTGGTGATACCCAGCAGCAGGCGGGTGCAGGTGGGCAGGCACAGGTCGCTGCCGTCCTCACGCTTCTCGCCGGCGGCAATGCGGTCCTCCACAGCCTTCACAGCGTCCTTGTACTCAATGACGTCCACGGTGGAGCCGGACAGCAGAGTGGAATCGCCGCCGTCCTCCACACGCACCTTGCGCATCATCTGGCGCACGATGACCTCGATGTGCTTGTCGTTGATGTCCACGCCCTGCTGACGGTAGGGCTTCTGCACTTCCTGGATGAGATAGTTGTGCACCGCATCCACGCCACGGATACGCAGCACCTCGTGGGGAGACAGGGCGCCCTCGGTGAGACGCTGACCCTTGGTGACCCGGTCGCCGTCCTTGATGCGCAGGCCGGCGCTGTAGGGGATGGGATAGGTGACCGTCTCGCCGTCGTCCCCGGTGATGGTGACGTTGCACAGGGTGGCACGCTTGGCCTCCTCCATGGACACCACACCGCTGATTTCCGCCAGCTGGGCCATCTTCTTGGGCTTGCGGGCCTCAAACAGCTCCTCAACACGGGGCAGACCCTGGGTGATATCGCCGCCGGCCACGCCGCCGGTGTGGAAGGTACGC
>CALXDR010000016.1 GCA_944387115.1 uncultured Oscillospiraceae bacterium | reverse complement strand
GAAAACACGCTGCTCAGGGGAAATGGGGCGACAATTCCGAAGGAATCGAGCCCTGTTTCCCGCTCCCCCCTCACAAAAGTCCTTGGACTTTTGTGAGAAGGCTCAGCGCTTCTTTGCTGCCTGCAACGTGTTTCGCATCAGCATCGCCCGGGTCATCGGCCCCACTCCGCCGGGGACGGGGGTAAGATAGCCCGCTCGCTGGGCCACCTCCTCCTGGCACACATCCCCGCACAGCTTGCCGTTCTCGTCCTGGTTCATGGCCACATCCACCACCACTGCCCCTTCCTTCACCATCTCTTTGGTAATCAGACCCACCTGACCCACTGCGGACACCAAAATATCCGCCTGGGCACACAGCTGGGCCACATCAGAGGTGCGGGAATGGGCGGTGGTCACCGTGCCGTCCTTCTGGAGGAGGAGCAGGGACATGGGCTTGCCCACAATATTGGACCGCCCCAGCACCACGCAGGACTTCCCCGCCACTTCAATGCCGTACTGCTCCAGCATGTACATCACACCGCCAGGGGTGCAGGGCAAAAACCTCGCCTGTCCCAGGGTGAGCCGCCCCACATTCTCCGGGTGGAAGCAGTCCACATCCTTGTCTGGCCGGATGGCCTCCAGCACGGGAGTGGGGTCCAGTCCTTTGGGGAGCGGCAGCTGGAGGAGAATTCCGTCAATGTCCTCCCGCTGATTGAGCACCTCCACCAGGTCCAGCAGCTCCTCCTGGGTGGTGGAAGCGGGCAGCGCATACTTTTCACTGTAAAAGCCGCACTCCTGGCAATCCCGCTCCTTCCCCCGCACATACACCTGGGAAGCGGGGTCGTCCCCCACCAAAATCACCGCCAGACCGGGACGGCGCTCCAGCTGCGCCGCCTCCTGCCTGATTTCCTCCTTGAGCTGACGGGCCAACGCAGTGCCGTCCAGTTTAATCGCCGCCATGATGCAGTTCCTCCTTGCTGTTCTGATTTTGCTGGGCAGTCAAAGGCGGTGTAGCAGGTCCCGCCGTCCTGGCACGGATGATAAACACCACCAGCGCCACTGCGGCGGAGCCAAGCCCCACCAGCTGGGACGAGCGCAGGGGCGTGCCGAAGAAGTACAGGCTGTCTGTGCGCAGCCCTTCAATCACCGTGCGTCCCACACCATACCAGATGAGATAGCTCAAAAACACCTGACCATCAAAGCGCCGCCCCCACCTGCGCACCATCAGCAGCAGGAGCACCAGACCCAGCAGATTCCACAATGACTCGTACAGGAACGTGGGGTGCACCCCCACCGTGCCATCCAGAATACTCTGGTAGACTTCCTCCGACTCCAGCAGTCCCCGGTTCATGAGATAATCCGCAATGGACTTGGAGCGCATTCTCCAGGGCAGAGTGGTCAGCCCGCCGAAGGCCTCCACGTTGACAAAGTTGCCCCACCGGCCAATCATCTGCCCAATGAGCAGCCCCAGAGCGCCCACGTCACCATAGCACCAAAAGGACTGCCTGCGCACCTTGCAGAAGATGGCCACGGTGAGCACTGCGGCAATCACCGCACCGTAGATGGCAATGCCCCCGTCCCAGATGGCCACAGCCCGTCCCCAGTCCCAGTTCCCCTGGGCGTCCTGAAACTGGGATGGATAGAAGATGACATAGTACGCTCTTGCCCCCACCAAGCTGATGGGCACGGCAAACAGGAGCATATCCAGCAGCTTCTCCGAATCCACCCCAAATTTGGGCGCCATGCGGCTGCAAACTGCCACTGCCAACAGGAATCCCGCCGCAATAATCAGGCCATACCAGTAAATATCCTTGCCAAACACCGTAAAGGCAACCCGATGCAAATCAAACTCCAGCCCCAGGCCGGGGAATGTCAAATGGTTGGTCATATCCCTTCCTCCTCTCGCTCCGCTTCCAGCTCTTCCATGCCGGGCAGGGGGCGCACCACAGACAGCGACCCCCGCTCCGGGGTACACCACCGGGCAATGAGCTGCGCCACATCCTCCCACTCCACGCTCTGGAAAATCTGGGGGAAGGCCAGGTAGTCATGCCCCTCAAAATAGCCCTGGGCCAGCTCCATACAGGTGTCCTCCAGGGAGTTGAGCCGGCGCACCATGCTGCCGTAGGCCGCCCGCTTGAGCCGCTCCCACAGCTGAGGCTCTACCCCCTCCGACGTCAGGCGGCGGGCCTCCTCCAGTACCGCCTCCATCACCGCCTTGGGGTCCCGGCTCTCTCCCCCTGCCATGATATGGGCACATCCCGGAGCACAGTCATACATACTGTCAAAGCTGCTGTTGATCAATCCCTGCTCGTACAACCGGCTGTACAAGGGGGCGGAGGCGCTGAAGAGCACATCGCAGGCCAGCTCGCCCATCAGCCGCTGGCGCAGACTCTCCCCAGGCTGGGGCGGTTCCCCCTTGAAGCCCAATTCAAACAGAGGGACAGACACCGCCATCTCCTTTTCTCCGTAGGCACGCACTGCCTGGGGCAGCTCCCGCTCCCCCAAATCGGTGCAGGCTGCACCCAAGGGATCCACGGGGAGCAGCTCCTCCGCCACACGGGCCACCAGCTGGGCGTCCACATCACCGCCCACGCACAGCACCATATTGCCCGGCCGGTAAAAGGCCCCGTGGCACTGGTAGAGGGTGTCCGCCGTGATATGGGATATGGACTCCACCGTCCCCGCCAGCTCCTGGCGGATGGGGTGATGGGCATACAGATTTTCCAGCAGCTGATAGTACACGCCATTGCCCGGCTCATCCAGACACATCCCGATTTCCTGTCCAATGATGCCCTGCTCCTTGTCCACACGCTCCTGGGTGAAATAGGGACGGGACACCAGACCGAGCAGTGCACGCAGATTCTCCTCAAATCCGTCGGTACAGGTGAAGTAGTACCCCGTCATATCTGCGGCGGTAAAGGCATTGTACTCCGCCCCTGTGGCGGCAAAGGTCTTCAGCTCGCTGCCGTCCGGGGAATCGAACATCTTGTGCTCCAGGAAGTGAGCCACCCCCGCCGGGGTGTCTATCCAGCTGCCGTCCGCTTGCAGGAATCTCTGGTGAATGCCCCCGTACCGGGTGGCCAGAAAGGCAAACTGACGGCAATACCCGCTCCTGGGCAGCACATAGAGGGTCAGGCCGTTGTTCAGCTTTCCCCGCAGCAGCCTCTCCCCAAGATTGGCATAACTCAGCTGCTCCATCACTCCCCCTCCTTTCCAGTCAGGCAGTATACCGTATCCAATACAAAGGCGTGGGCCGCCTGCTCCACCTGCTGGGCGGTGACCTGCTCCACCGCCTCCAGCAGCGCCTGGCTCCCCTCCGGGGTACCTGTGGCAAGCTGCCGGGTGACACAGTCGTCCTCCATCCGCCCCTGGCTGTCCCGGGCGCTGCGCAGACCGCTGCGCACCGCCATGCGGGCGGCCTCCAGCTCCTCCTGGGTGAACTGCCCCCGGCGGATTTCCTCCAGCTGTTCCAAGATGGCCTGCTCTGCCCGATTCAGGTCAGCGGCATCCACCCCGGCAGGCACCACCATAATCCCCTTGAGCTTATCCAGCAGCGAGGACACAGAGTAGCAAAGGCTTAGCTCCTCCCGCACCCGGAGAAAGAGCTTGGAGTTGGCAGTGCCTCCGAAGAGGGCATTGCACACCAGAAGTGCGGGAAACTGGGGATGTCCCATGGTGATACCCCCGGTGCGGAACCCCAACGCCAGCTTGGCCTGTCCCACCTCCATCCGCTCTGTGATGCGCCGCACACTCCCCGCAGGGCGCTCCACCACCTGGCAGGTATACCCCCGCTGGCGTGGCGTGATGAGGGGGGCAAAGGCCTGCCGCACCACCTGCTCCACACGGTCCCACGGGGCCGAGCCGCTGTAGTAGAACACCACCTGCGCCTGAGCCAGCAAGGTCTGATAATGCTCCCAGAGCACCTCAGGCGTCATCTCCAGCGCCTGCTGGGCACTGCCCAGCTTATCCAGGGCATAGGCCTCCCCGGCGCACATCTCCTGGGTCAGTCGGAAAATGGCCCAATCCTGCTTGTCGTTGATGCGGGCGTTGATGCGGTCGGCCAGATTGGCCCCCTCGCTTTGCACATAGTCGGCACGAAACACGCCCCCCTCCACAGCGGGGTCCAGGAGAATCTCTCCCATCAGCATGGAGGCGGGCTCCAGCACTGCCATGCCATCCAGCGCATAGCGGTCGTCAATGACGCTGCACAGAAAGCTGATGCCCTGGCTCTCCCCCCGCTGGCGCACCGACGGGCCCAGGGAGGCCCCGTAGAGCTGGTCAGTGGCGGCGGAGAGCTGCTCAATATCCGGGTGCAGCCTGCTCCCCCGGTAGAGCACCTCGGGTATCATGGCATAGGCCGTGGCAGTTTCCTCCCGCAATGGCACGGTGAGGGTCACACTGAGCACCCCCGTTTTGAACTGCTCTGTCCGGCAAGCCACCAGCTCCACCCCGGGAGCCAGCGTGGTTTGGATACGCTCCATAGCGTTCCTCCTTTATATATAGTAAGTATGATGCATCGAGATGGGCAAGCGCCTCGCTTGAGTGTATCCGGGGGGACGGTGGGGGCTCAGCGCTTCGGTGATGTCACGCTTCGCCTGCTCACAACGCCCGGCTTCCCTCCGACTCAGGGCAAACCCAGTCAGGCTGCGCCTGCCCTGGGCTTTACCCTTCGCTCCAGTCCATCCGGGCTGCTCCGGGGGCTCAGCGCTTCTCTGCTATTATACAGCATCCCGTCCTATTTTACACCCTTTTCCCCGCCCCTGGCATATGTCATTTCGCACAAACAGGTCGTAATATCCCCTTTGTTTTTATACCATTTGAGCAGGTGAAATTCCCGCTCTCTCGCCTTGACTTCCCCATCCCGGTGTGGTATAGTATCAACTTGTAAAGGGCATAGGCTTTACACCAGGAAGCGGGAGGTGCACCGGATGAAGAACCAGGCCTACCGCATGGCAATGCTCTTTGATTTTTACGGCGACCTGCTCACCCCTCGCCAGCGGGAGTTCTACGACCTGTACTACAACGAGGACTTCTCACTGGCGGAGATTGCAGAGAACTACGGTATCTCCCGGCAGGGAGTGCGTGACGTCATCGTCCGGGCCGAGGCCGCTATGACGGAAATCGAAGATAAGACCCATCTCATCCGCCGGTTCTACCAAATGCAGCAGCAGGTTGCCGCCATTGACCAGGCCGCCGACCAGCTTCTGGCCTGTGTGGACCGGCGGGATTACCGGGACGAAGTGCTCGACCAGATTGGCCGCACCATCAAGGAAAACGCCGCCAAGCTCAGACAGGAGTGACCCCCATGGCTTTTGAAAGCTTAACCGAAAAACTTTCTGCCACCTTCCGCAAGCTGCGGGGCAAGGGGCGTCTGTCCGAGGCCGATGTGAAGGAGGCCATGAAGGAAATCAAGATGGCCCTTCTGGAGGCGGACGTCAACTTCAAGGTGGTCAAGCAGTTCATCGCCTCGGTCACCCAGCGGGCTGTGGGCGCAGATGTGATGGAATCCCTCACCCCGGGACAGATGATTGTAAAAATCGTCAACGAGGAGCTTACCTCCCTCATGGGCGGCGGGGACAGCAAGCTGAACCTGTCCTCCAATCCCCCCACCGTGGTGATGCTGGTTGGTCTCCAGGGCGCTGGTAAAACCACCAACGGCGCCAAGCTGGCCGGCCTGATGAAGCGCCAGGGCAAGCGGCCTTTGCTGGCCGCCTGTGACATCTACCGTCCCGCCGCCATTCAGCAGCTGGAGGTGGTGGGCAGTCAGCTGGAGATCCCTGTGTTCCAGATGGGGCAGACCAACCCGGTGGACATCGCCAAGGCCGCCGTGGAGCACGCCCGCCGCCACGGCAACGACATGGTGTTTCTCGACACCGCCGGACGGCTTCATGTGGATGAAAGCCTGATGGACGAGCTGCGTGCTGTGAAGGCCGCAGTCAACCCCGACGAGATTTTGCTGGTGGTCGATGCCATGATTGGCCAGGACGCCGTCACCGCCGCCAAGGCCTTTGACGATGCACTGGACATTGACGGTGTCATGCTCACCAAGCTGGACGGTGACGCCCGGGGCGGCGCCGCCCTCTCCATCCGTTCCGTGACGGGCAAGCCCATCAAATTTGCCGGTACCGGCGAAAAGCTGGACAACATCGAGGTGTTCCACCCCGACCGTATGGCCAGCCGCATTTTGGGCATGGGGGATGTGCTCTCTCTCATTGAGAAGGCGGAGCAGACCCTGGACGCCAAGAAAGCCGCCGAACAGATGGAGCGCCTGCGCAAGAACCGCTTCACCCTCACCGACTTCTACGACCAGCTGGTGCAGCTCAAGAGTATGGGTTCTATGGAGGAAATCGCCTCCATGCTCCCCGGCCTGGGCGGAAAGAAGCTGGATTTGGCAGTGGATGAAAAGCAGCTGACCCGGGTGGAGGCCATTATCCAATCCATGACCCCGGAGGAACGGGACAACCCCGCTCTGCTCAACTCCAGCCGGAAAAAGCGCATTGCCGCCGGCTCGGGCACCCAGGTGGTGGATGTGAACCGGCTGCTCAAGCAGTTTGAGAGCATTCAGCAGCTCACCCGGCAGTTCTCCAACCCCAAGAAATCCAAGGGCCTGCTCAGCCGGCTCAAGGGTATGGGACTGCCCTTCTGATATTCGTTTGGTCCCTGTCTCAGGTTCGCCTGCCAGGCAGATACCATATAGATTGCACTGAGATTCTGGAGGTGAATGTACAATGGTTAAGATTCGTCTGCGCCGCATGGGCGCTAAGAAGGCCCCCTTCTACCGTGTGGTGGTTGCCGATTCCCGTTACCCCCGTGACGGTCGTTTCATCGAGGAGATCGGCACCTACGATCCCCGTCAGGAGCCCGCTGCCGTCAACATCGACGTGGAGCGTGCCCAGGCTTGGGTGAAGGCCGGTGCTCAGCCCACCGACACTGTCCGTGACCTGCTCAAGAAGGTCGGCATGTAATCTGCGGATGGGGAGGTCCACATGAAGGAACTGCTCACTTATATCGCCCAAAACCTGGTGGAGCATCCGGAGTCCGTTGTGGTCACCGAGTATGAGTCCGCCGGTGAGACGGTGCTGGAGCTGCAGGTTGCGCCCGAGGACACGGGTCGGGTAATCGGCCGTCAAGGCCGCATTGCCAAAGTGATTCGTTCACTCATGCGCTCGGTGGCCCAGCGCCAGGGCAAAAAGATTTCCGTGGAAATCGTCGATTGACGGTACCGCAGTAGGCGAGGGCATTGCCCTCGCCTTTTTCCATACAACGTTTTACGCAAATGAAAGGAGCGTACCGAGATGACCAAGCAGCTGCTGGAATGCGGCAAAATTGTCAACACCCATGGCATCCGGGGGGAGGTCAAAATTGTCCCCTGGGCAGACAGTCCCGAGTTTGTCTGCCAGCTGTCCACCCTCTACCTGGACGGCGCTCCCGTGGCGGTTCGCTCCGCCCGGGTGCACAAGGGGAATGTGATTGCCCTGCTGGAGGGCATCAACGATGTGAACCAGGCCATGCTTTTGAAGAACAAGGTGGTGTGCCTCAACCGCGCGGATGTGGCGCTGGAGGAGGGCGCCTTTTTCCTGGAGGATATTTTGGGCCTGCAGGTGGTGGATGAGGACGGCCGTGTGCTGGGCCATTTGAAGGAAGTGCTCTCTCCCTCCCACCAGCAGGTGTATGTGGTGTCGGGCGAACGGGAGATTCTCATCCCCGCCGTACCCGAGTTTGTGCTGGAAACCAATGTGGAGGGCGGCTATATCAAGGTTCGGCTCATCGAAGGGATGTGACGGGATGTATCACATCGACATTATGACCCTCTTCCCGGACACCGTGGGCGATGTCCTCTCAGAGTCCATTCTGGGCCGTGCCCAGGAGCGGGACTATCTGCGCATCAACACCCACCAAATCCGGGACTACACCCTGAACAAGCAAAAGCAGGTGGACGACTACCCCTACGGCGGCGGCCGGGGAGCTGTGATGCAGGCCGATCCCCTCTACCAGTGCTGGCAGCATATCTGTAGCCAGTACCCCGGCGTGCGCCCGCACACCATCTACCTCTCCCCCTGCGGCAAGACCTTCACCCAGGCAGACGCCCGCCGTCTGGCGGCAGAGTACGATCACCTCATCCTGGTGTGCGGCCACTACGAGGGGATTGACCAGCGGTTCATCGACGCCTATGTGGACGAGGAAATTTCCCTGGGTGACTTCGTGCTCACCGGGGGAGAAATTGCCGCCATGGCCGTGGCAGACGCCGTCAGCCGCCTGGTGCCCGGCGTCCTCCCCGACCCGGAGTGCTTCGAGAACGAGAGCCACTGGGACGGCACCCTGGAGCACCCCCAGTATTCCCGCCCTGCGGTGTGGCATGATATGGCGGTGCCTGAGATTCTCACCTCAGGCAACCATGCGAAAATCGCCCAGTGGCGGCGGAAGCAGTCCCTCATCCGCACCCGGGACCGCCGCCCGGACCTATACGCCAAGCTGGATTTATCCTCTAAGGCGGACCAGAAGCTGCTTCAGGAAATCGCAGCGGAGGAGGGCCGTGCATGAAGCTCACAGATATTCGGGACATCAAAGCCCTGCTCCAGCGCCACGGCTTCCATTTCTCCAAATCCATGGGACAGAACTTCCTCATCGAGGACTGGGTGCCCCAGGACATCGCCCACAGCGCCGGATTGGATGGGGACACCGGAGTGCTGGAGATTGGCCCTGGCATTGGCCCGCTCACCCAACAGCTGGCCCTGCGGGCGGGCAAGGTGGCGGCCATTGAGCTGGACCGCTCCCTGCTCCCCATTCTGGCGGAGACTATGGCCGATCACCCCAATGTGACCATTGTGCCCGGCGACGCCATGAAGCTGGACTTGCCCCAGCTGGTGCGCGAGCAGTTCTCCGCCTGCCGCACCGTCAAGGCCTGCGCCAATCTGCCCTATAACATCACCACGCCGGTGATTACACGGCTGCTGGAGGCAGGGTGCTTTCAGTCCATCACGGTGATGATTCAGCGGGAGGTGGCACGCCGTATCTGCGCCGGTCCAGAGAGCTCGGACCGTGGGGCCTTCTCGCTGTTCTGCCAGTATTACGCCCGCTGTGAGTACCTCTTCGAGGTGCCCCCCCAGTGCTTCCTCCCCGCCCCCAAGGTGACCTCTGCGGTGGTGCAGCTCACCCCCCTGGCCGCTCCCCCGGTATCGGCAGAGCCTGAGGCCCTGTTTGCCGTCATCAAAGCCGCCTTTGCCCAGCGGCGTAAAACCCTGCTCAACACCCTCTCCTCCGCCTATGGCGCCCGGTTCTCCAAGGAGCAGCTGCGCCAGCTGATTGTGGACTGCGGCCTGCCTGAAACTGTGCGGGGGGAGCGTCTCACCCTGGAGCAGTTTGCCCAGCTGGCGCAAGCCCTCCACGCCTAATCCACCCCCATCCCCCGGTAACGGCACTGCCTACCGGGGGCTTTCTATTGCACCCCCTCCTCCACCAGGCAGCCCGCCCCGCCCCAGTTCCCCCCCTTTGCCATGCCGCATAGGATGGGGCAAAGGAGGGCTGACTATGCCAACGATTTACCTATCCCCCTCTACACAAGAGCGCAATCTGTATGTCAACGGCGGCAGCGAAGAATATTGGATGAACCGCCTGGCGGACGCTATGGTCCCCTATCTGGAGGCCAGCGGCATTCAGTTTGTACGCAATACCCCGGATATGACCGCCGCCTCCTCCATCCGGGCCTCCAATGCCGGCAGCTATGACCTGCACCTGGCTCTGCACTCCAATGCCTCTCCCCCCGATCAGTACGGTGAAAACCGGGGTATTTTGGTGTTCTACTACCCAGGCAGCACAATGGGGCAGCGGGCCGCAGAGATTTTCGCCCAAAACCTCAAGCGGATTTATCCCCTCCCTGATTTGGTGCGCACCGAGGCCACCACAACCATCGGAGAGGTGCGCCAGCCCCGTGCCCCCTCGGTATTCCTGGAGCTGGGCTACCATGACAACCCCGATGACGCCGCCTGGGTCCAGAACAACCTGGACGCCATCGCCCGCAATCTGGTGCAATCCCTGGCAGAATACTTTCAAATCCCCTTCCTCTATCCCCAAGCCCCCAAACAGGGCGTGGTGGATGTCAACTGGGGCTACCTGAATATCCGCGCCCGCCCCAGCCTCACCGCACCGGTGCTGGCAAAAGCCTATGACGGCGCCAGGCTCACCATTCTAAACCAGTGGCAGAACTGGTATCTTGTCTCCTTTGACGGCGTGGTGGGCTACGCCAGCAGCGACTATATCACCCAAGTCCATGGAGGATAACCAGACCATCCAGCTCCCTCCCCCGCCCCACCCACTCCCCCCCGGCCGTGTGTGGCTTTCGGTGGAGGGATGTTCCCCCCAGCAGATGCTGGAGCAATGGAACGCACTGACCCAGGCCCAAGCCCATTCCCCCTGCCTTCCCAGTCCGCCCCCCTCGGATGAGGTATAGCCCCCGCGCCTGCCCTGCTGCCTGCGGGCAGCCTCCGCCGGGATGTTCCCCTGCTCCCCCGCCTCCGCCATCCAGCTTGAGGACATTTTCCCAGATTGCACTATGATTCTAGACATTTTGTTGCCTTGTACACAATTTGTTCATAAATCGTTCAAATTGGATTCATCCATCTTGAGCGAATCTCTGCTATGATAACACCGTCACCAAAAATGACAAAATCCTCCCTCTCTTTCTAACTCTCTCTCTAAGGAGAAAGCGGTCTTTCTGATTATCAGATAGACCGCTTTCTCCCGTTTTCCGCATATTTCATTCTAATTTGTTATAAACCGCCTCCACCCCCTTCCCTCCCCCATGATGCAAATATAGATAAAAAATGGCCTGTGCAGAACACCTGCACAAAGCCAGGCCAGCCGCCCTTCCCCTATGGACCATGCATAGGAGCCAAGCACGGGCAACAAGAAAGACAGGTGACAAGAAAGACGGGTAACAAGCATAGCTTGTTACCCGTCTTTTCTGCAGTGTAGGTCTACACCCATAGGGGTGGTTTGCCCATACGCCTCCTAGGCGCTGTGCAAACGCTTCCCTTAGTGCTTGCGGCGGATGGCTGCCAAGGCACCCACTGCTGCGACTGCAACGGCAATCACAGCCACCACAATCCACACCCCCATGCTGCTCTCGTTCTGCGTGGCAGCATCAGGGGCAG
The DNA here is from genome assembly GCA_944387115.1 of uncultured Oscillospiraceae bacterium. Lineage (GTDB taxonomy): Bacteria > Bacillota > Clostridia > Oscillospirales > Oscillospiraceae > Enterenecus. The sequence goes on along the minus strand of CALXDR010000016.1, from coordinate 17,801 downwards.
GGGTTGCACTGGGGGCCAGCGTGGGCTCCACAGTGACCTCCTCGGTGGGCTCTACGGAGGGCTCCACAGAGGGCTCGGCACTGGGCTCCACAGAAGGCTCAGCGCTGGGCTGGGCACTGGGAGCAACGGAAGCGCTGGGCGCAGGGGTCTGTGTGGGAGTCACGCCGCTGGCAGTGGGTCCTCTGCTGGGCTGTGCGCTGGGCACGGGGGCAGAGGTGGGCTGCACACTGGGCGCCGCAGTGGGGTTGACGGTGGGGGCAGCCGTGGGAGCCACGGTGGGCGCAACAGTGGGCGCCGCAGTGGGCTCGACGGTGGGCTCGACGGTGGGCTGCTCAGTGGGCGCAGGGGTGGCAGAAGCCTGGCCGTGGCTGAGGCTCACGCCATTGCTCTCCACCTTGGGCTTGGACAGCCCGTAATCGGCATTGATCAGCTGCAAATTATCCACACGCACAGCGGCGGTGGCCATCTCGCCGTCATTGGAGGTGACGGAAATCGTCCCCAGCGATACCTCTTCCCCGTTAAACGGCAGGGACTCCCGTCCAGAGAGATAAACGGTCAGGCGGTTGCGTTCAGCGTTGTACACATACTCCTGTACACTGCTGTTCACCGTATCGTCAAAGGCAAAGCTGGCCTCCGCTTCGCCGTCCACTTGGACGGCGAAGCTCAGACACAAGGTGGTAATGTCCCGGGCGGAGGATTCCGGCAGGACGAGACTGACTGCGGCACTGCTATCATCCTGCTTGGTCATGGTCACCGAGCTCTCAGACTCCTCTGCCAACACGGCAGGGAGCGCTGCGGCAACCAGCGCCCCGCCGATGAGCAGACTGGCAAACAATTTCTTCATAACCTTCTCCTTATGCGTTATCGGAATCCTGGCCGGCAATGGTGATGCCAGGCAGGGTATCGGGTACAGTCACCGGCAGCGTGTCACTGGTCAGGCGCTGTCCCTCGTTGGTGATGGCGTTGTCCACACGGTACAGCTCCACACGCACGCTCTTGGGCAGCTCCACATTCGCCAGATCCTGAGGCTCAATCCAGTACACCCAGTAGCCCTCGCTGACCTCGCCCAGCATCCCGTCCTCGGGATCGGGGGCCAGAATAATCTGGTGGGAGAGCAGGTTGCCCTCGCTGTCCTGACCGCCCACAATTTCGCCCTTCTCGTTGTAGAGAAGCACCACATTGTAAGCGGGGTTGCCCTTATAGTTGCCGGTAAAGACCAGGGAACCGGCGGGAATGACGTCCTCAGCACCCTCGGCGAAGCGATACTCCTCCTCCAGGTAGCCGATGCCGTTGGCCCACAACTCCACATTGTCGCCGGTGGGACCCAGCACATCCAGCTCGCTGATGGAAATCTCCGTACCCACAGGAGCCTGAACGGTCAGGCGCAGCTGCACCGCATCATAGGTGCACACCCAGGGATCCTTATCGGCATTCTGGAAGTAGACGGTGTTTACCTCCCCGCCGGCGAAGGAACCGGAGGCCACACTGCTCCAGGTGGTTCCATCGGCAGTGATTTCAATCTCATAGCTCTGGATGGGTGTGCCCGAGGTGACGGTGTACTTCAGGCCGGTGACCTCCAGGGCCTTGTGGAAGTCCAGAGTGATGACCGCCTGGCCGCTCTGGGCCACACCGGTGTAGGTGGTGTTCTTGTTGTTGTCAACCACCACAGAGATGGCGGACTCAACCTCAGGCTCGCAGGGGTCGTTCTCCGTGCTGGGGGGCACGGTGTCGGCCTCAGAGACCATGTTGGTGGTCACAGTCCACAGGCTCTTGTCGTGGCTGCCGTCGTGGGAAATCTTCACAGGCTCCAGGGTGATGCTCTCAGAGCGGTTGAGGAACTGATCCACAGCGGTAATCTGATAGGTCACCACACGGTTGTTCATGGTGGACACCGTGTCCACATAGGTGCTGTCCGTAGTGAAGCCCACCACCTGGCTGCTCGCCTTGCCGTTCTCATAGATGATGCGGGTAATCTCATAACCCAGCAGCAGCTCGGGATCCACAGTGCTGGAGATGGTGAAGTTCACCTGGTTGGCAATCTTCTCATCCACCACAGCCGTGGTGCCCTCGGTGATGACGGACTGACCCAGGATGGTGCTCCCCGCTTCCTCATGGGTGAAGCGGTAATCACGGGAGGCGTCGTCGCCGTAATACAGCGCCTTACTCTCCTTCTCAAACTGAGCGGCGTACTCCAGCGTAACGGCATCGGGCACCATACCCCAGCGGATGAAGAAGTCGGTCAGGTCACGCTGTGCGGCGGCGCAGGACAGCCGCATCAGGTTCTGATCCTTATCCCCGGTGAGGGTGAGGGCCACGCCGTTGGGCGCAGGGGCAGCCTTGGTATCACGGGCGTAGGTGTCCACACGGGCGAAGAAGATACCATTGAACATGGCCTGATAGGTGTCGTAGATCTCGTACTCGTAGCCCTTGTCATAGGCCAGATGGAGCTGCCAGTACAGGGCCAGCTGGGTAAACACGTTGTCAGCATAGCCGGTGGTGCCGCTGGTCACCTTCTCGTACACATCAGCATAGCTGAAGCGGATGACCTCATGGGCCTGAGACAGCTGTGCGAAGTAGTTGTTGGTCACCTCAGCGTGGGAGTATACGCCCTGGTTGATGTCGTGGCCAATCTCGTGGGCAATGCCCCAGCCGAACCATGCGCCGTCGGCATAGGTGCCGTCGGCATTGACCGTGATGGGCTTGCTGCCAAACATTCCGGTCACAGAGCCCCAGCCGATGCCGATGTGGTTGCCGCTGGCATACATAAAGGCGCCGGCAAACATACGCATATAGCGGATGTTCAGGTGGGACTTGGGCAGCTGGTTCTTCACCCCTGCGCCCTGCATATTGGTCAGGCCCTTGTGCTGATAGAACACCAGCATCATCTGATCCATGGCGTCCAGTGCATTGCAAAGCTTCTGGGCACGCACATCCAGAGTGCCGTCGCCCACACCGGCCAGCACCTGGGTGACAGGCAGGGAGTACATCATCAAATCCAGCACAATATCCGTGTGGTTGAGGATACACTCCTGCTCGTTGTAGTCATAGTCCACAGCCTCAATGCCGGAGCCCTGGTGCAGCTGACCGTGCAGCTGCTCCAGCTGTGCAGCATAGGCGTCCATCTCCGTCAGGTACTCCTTAATCAGAGCCAGACGCTCCTCCTTGTCGGTGATGCCGTGGAGGTTGAGGGTGGGAATCTGCGCACCGCCGCTGACCCGCACGCTGTAGCTGTCAGCATCCCGACCGCCGGTGTACTGAATGTACAGCGCACCGCCGCCCTCAGTCATGAGGGTCTGAATCTGGGGGATTGTAATCTCGTTGCGGCCCACCTTCAGGTTAAAGACAGGGCCAGTGAGGGCGCTGCTCTCAGCGTACACCTGGGTGGTGACCAGCTGCAGCTTGGTGCTGTCCCCGGGCTTGCCGCCGGGAGTGCCCACATAGATGACAATCTGCTCGCCCACATGGGCAGTGACGCCCAGGGGCTGCCAGGCATTGAGTCCGCTAAAGCCCATGTTGCCATTCAGGGAGTTGTTGATGGAGCAATCCACATCCATCACCGGCTCCAGATTGGGGGTGGTGAGCAGACCCAGGGCATTGTCCAGCTCCTTGAGGAGCAGGGCGCGGTTGGGATGATACTCCCCGCTCACCGGATCGACGGTGTTCAGCTGGGTGCGCAGCTCCTCAATGTACGCCTCAGTGACGCCCTCACGCAGGGTCAGGTAGAGGTTGTCGGCAAACAGGTTGAGGATATTGTTCTCCAGCTCACCGAAGGAGTAGAAGCGCACCTCGGCAATCTTCATGCCACGGGTGTACCCGGTGCTGAAGCCCAGCATCACCTTGTCGGTGTTCACCTCGGTGTTGAAGCTGATGTACAGATAACGGCGGTTGTTCTCATCCATGCGCACATTGGTGCGGAAGTCCTTGAACTCCACACGCTCGCCGCTGTCGGGATCCCAGTAGAACATGGACACTGTGTTGACAGAGCCGTTCTCCGGCTCCACCAGCGCCAGGCCGCCCAGAGACTGCACGCCATCAAACTCAAACTGGACGCCCCACTGGCCATGGTGATATGCCACGCCGAAGTCCCAGTCGTTGATTTCCAGGTAGCTGCCCTGGTTGCCGTCCGCCAGGCCCAGCAGGGTCTGACCGTTGGCATCGCTCTCAAAGCTGCTGCCCACCATCTTGGAAACGCTGCTGCCGCCGTAGTAAGCGATGTTCTTAATGTGGGCGGTCACCTCACCCTCCTCCTTGGGGGTGTTGATGAGGTTATAAGAGGGCATCCAGGCGGACAGCAGGCTTGCCACCTTCACCATGGAGCTGACAGAGGCAGGGCCCTCGCCCAAATCGTTGACGCCGGTGACGTACACCTCGTAGTAGGCGCCGCCCTTCAGGCCGGTGATGGTGTAGGAATTGCTCTCCAGACCGGCAACCTTGGTAAAGCTCTCAGCGCCCTTCTCACGGTAGTACAGATTGTAGGTATCCGTATCGTCCATGTCCTTCCAGGACGCTTCAATGTACTCAAACTTGCCCACCAGGCTCAGCCCGTCGGGAGCGGGGGGCACCTCGCTCACCATGGGCACAACCTCAATGGCGGGGCTGAAGCCGCTGCTCCACTGGCCGTTGATGGACTGAACCTCCACCAGGTACACGGTGCCGTTGACCAGCTTATCGCCGTCAAAGCCGTTCACGGTGATGGAGTTGGTGGCGGTGCGCAGGGTCTGAACCACGCCCTCGCTGGTGATGCGCACTTCATAGCCGGACACATTCACGCAGGGCTTCCAGGTCACCGTAAAGGTCTTGTTGCCCACCTCAGCCTGGACATTTTCGGGCACATCCATCTGGGGAGGGGGAATGCGGTTCTCCATGTCGTTGAGGAACTCAACCTTGGAGATTTCCGCCAGGCTGGTGCTGTCGGCGGTGGCAGTCACCTTGATGGTGACCTTCTTCACCGCAATCTGAGCGCCGAAGTCCACCACAATGGTGCCGTCGGCCTCAATCACAGCCCGCTTCATATTGGAAGCACGGGACATCACAGCCCGCTGTGCAGGCACCACCTCAACGTCCACGGTGGAGCCATCCTGCAATTCCACAGTGATGATACCATCGGTCATGGCGTTGGCAGTGCCGCCGGGGGTCTTAATGACCATGCCCTCCAGGTTCACGCTGGACTCATCCTCGGAGAAGGCAAAGCCGAGCACCACAGGGTTGCTGCTGCTAATGGCCTCGCCGTTGCTGGGCTTGAGGCCCACCACGGCAGTGCTGTCCACCAGCAGCCGGTCCAGGTCGCCGGTTACCACAGTATCCTCATCGGTGCCAGCGGCAGCGGGAACGCTGCTGGTCACAAAGGCTGAGTCGTTCCAGGTGCCCTGTGCCAGGTCCTCATAGCTGCCCGCCAGCATCTGCAGGTCAATCAAATCCACCACGCCGTTGCCGTTGAGGTCATAGGCGGCGCTGCTGCCATCCTCCAGCGCAGCAATGATTGCAGCCACGTCCGTGCCGTCCACCTTGCCGTCGCCGTTCATGTCGCCGCCGCGGAGTACGCCGGGGTGCTGGTCGTCAGCGCCGTAGGTATATCCGCCCACACGGTCGGTGTACACCCGCACGGTGTAGATCTGACCGGACACCTCAATCTGCTGGGTGTAGGGGGTGTACCCCTCTGCGGAGATGGTCAGGGTATAGACACCGTTGGGCACCTTGGAGAACACTGCGGACACCGAAGCGCCCTCCTGGCCGTTCTCGCCCACGGTGGGCTGGAGCACAGCAGTCTGCTCGAAGCGGGTGTTCCCCTTCTCCAGCACCACAACAAAGGGCGTCTCCCCATAGAAGGGCACCGAGGGAGCTGCATTGATGTTGATTTCCACGCTGGTGGGGGCAACGCCCGTGGAGGGCTCCACTTCCACCGTGTCGTCAGATGCCTCACCGGCCTCCTCGCCGGCGGTGCTGTCCTCCTGGTCTGCGGCAGCTACCTGCTCGGCAGGCTCTGACTGGGAGGACTGGTCATCCTTGTCCTCCTGGTCAGCCTGGGAGGACTGCTCCTCCTCCACTGCCTGGGAGGGCTGCTCAGTCACATCGGAAGCATCCTGGGCAGGCTGCTCGGTGACATCGGGCGCATCGGAGGGCTGCTCCTCCTCCACCTCGGAGGACTGCTCAGCGTCAGTGCCGGGAGCCTGTTCCTCCTTCTGTGCATCAGAAGGCTCCTCCTGCTGCACATCAGAAGGGGCGTCGGCATCCTCCTGGGATGCATCCGAGGCCTCCTCCTGGGGTGTATCAGGGGCCTGCCCTTCCTGTGTCGAATCCGTGGTCTGCACGCCCTGGGTTACACCCTGGGTGGGCACACTGTCATTCGCACTGGCCGCTGAGACCGGCGCCGTCATGGACAGCACCATGCAGAAGCTCAGCAATAAGGCGATTGCTCGTCTCACTTCATGACATCCTTTCTTCGCCTCCTGGCAAGCCAGATGCGGACACGCACCCCAGCCAGGCCAGGAAAAAGGCGGAATTTTTCAGGTTGTTTTGGTAAACAACAGTCTGTATCTTACTATAAAAAACCTAAGAACGCAAGGTGTCCCTGCCGCACTGGAGAAGATTCGTCATTTCGACAAAAGCAACCGGAATTTCTCCACCTCCTTTGCCTGTTTTCCTCGCTCCTACATGTACACTCCAGCCTCCTGTCTTTCAGCGGGGACCGGACCATCTGTGCGCCTGTTCTGTCATCAGGACGCCCCTTGCGTAAACGGTGAACAGGCAAAGCTGAAGCCCCGCAGCGGCTACCGGCGCGCCTCCCGCACCAGCGATTGCCCGAGCTGTTCATAGCGCTGCCGCTTGGCCTTGTACATCTGCTCATCAGCCCGCTGCAGCAAATCCGCCAGGCTCCCTGCCATGGGATTAAACTGGGCGGTATAGGCACAGCCGAAGTCAGCCTCGGTGAGCACCTCTACCGACCAGCGCAGCTTCTCCATGCACGCCAGCGCCTGCGCCTGTGTGCTTCCCACGAGGATGACCAGAAATTCATCCCCGCCCATGCGAACCACAGAATCATTTGGCCCGATGTTCTGCTGTAAAATGGCGCTCACGCCCTGGAGCAGCTGATCGCCTGCCAGATGTCCCACGGTGTCGTTGACCATTTTGAAGTTATGGAGATCCACCATGATAAAGGCCACCTGACGGCCCAGCTGATTCTGATTGCGCTGGAGGAAAATGACCTCATTGAAGTAGCGGCGGTTGTAGGCCCCTGTCAGCTCATCCTGATACAGCTGCACCTGAATCTCCTCCAGCCGATGGGCCAGGCTCACAGAGCCGTCGGCACCGAGAAAGTCTGTGCTCCGGCACTGGCTTAAAATCTCCAGCACCACCGACAGCTCTCCTTCCTCCGTCGCCATGCGAATGGGGTGCGAGGTGACGTAATAAGTCTCCTCTGCACAGCCATGGGGGCAGATGTCGTACTTCTCCTGCTTCTCCCCCTGGAGCACAGCCCGCATACTCGAGCAATTCATGCACCGTGTATCCCGGTCCCAAAATTTGAAGCATACATAGGGCTGACGACACACTGACCCGTCCTCCCCCAGCTCCAGCACCGCTGTCTCCTGAGGATATACTACACGCACCACGTCAAAGATGACGGACAGGTGTCGGATGATTTCCTGAATCTCGAAAACAGAATAAATATGATTTTCCTTCATGGTCAACTCCTTCCCAGTCCATCCTCTCTATCGCCTATCATTATAGTCGAATGAACCGCCGAATGCAAGGCCTACCAGCACATTTTCCATTCCCCTCTCCCCCTGCAAGAGAAAAAATTTTGTTTTTCTCAGAATTTCCTCTTGCATTCCCCAACAAAGTATGGTATTCTATCTAAGCTCCATCGGGCACAGTCCGGTGGACATAGCATCCGGGTGTGGCGAAGTTTGGTATCGCGCTTGACTGGGGGTCAAGAGGCCGCAGGTTCAAGTCCTGTCACTCGGACCAAGAGAGCACTTGCTGAGAAGCAGGTGCTCTTTCTTTTTACCCAGCTACCCCGAACCTGCGCCCCTCTTGGTGCCGAAGGCACGTTGAAATCCGCCGCCAGGCGGCCAGAGCCACGTAGTACCTCGTAGCGTTTCGCCGCCCCCCTGCGTCCCCATGCCCAAAGAGAAAACAGCGGTTTGAAATGCCTATTTCAAACCGCCGTCTGCGCCGCCAGGCCCATTGCCGCACTCTTGCCTATGGCGCCCATGCGCTCTCCATCGAAAGAAAAGCGCCGATAATCCGTTCTTTCTGGCTAACGGGTTATCGGCGCTGCGTCTGTGCGTCCGGCTCTTTGATGACCTTCGTATTGAATTGTTTCACATCGACCAGCGTTTCTCCCTTGCACTTGGGGCAATAGAGCGGGAAATGTTCCAGCACCGTATCCCAGCGCAGCTTGATTCTGGTTTTGCCTTTGCAAATCGGACAGAGCAGCCACTCCATGCTGCACCCGCTCATGCATTTGCCCCCGGCACGCACTGGCCAATGATTTCACCGGCCTCTTGCTGGTCCATATTCCCCAGCTTGACCTGTTCATCACAGAAAGACTCCACCGCCGCAAGCAATTGACCGGGTGTCTCATAAGGCCCAATCCATTGCTGCGTGCCATTTTCCAGCGTCACAAAAAGCTCGTAGCCGCCCCGGCTCACAGTGCCTTTCGGGTCATACCCCACCATGATATCCACATCCGCTTTCCCATCCACGGTTTTGGAATACATCATGCCGTCCTTGATGTTCTGGAGTATCTGCTCATATTCGGCAATGGTCTTGTCCACCACCTCCTGCGTCACAACAAACCAGCCCTGACCCGCAGTCCAGCTCTTTTCACCGACCATCCCCTGAAGCGCTTCTCTCTCGTTGTCCAGCCAGCTCTTGTATTCGTCGTAGGTCCACCACTGGATGTCCGGGGAGGGATACTGCCCTTCAAATTCCTCTGCGCTCAGCGTTCGTTTTGCGCCCCCCTCCTCCAGCACATAGCAGGTCTCCCCGTCGCCATCGGTATAGGAGATTAGCGTACCTTGGATAGAACCATCGTTTCCGGCGTGCGCAGAGGTTGCAAACACCGTCGTTGTCCCCGCAACCATCACCGCTGCAAGGGCCAGAGATACCACTGTTGTGTTCCGTGTTTTCATAATTGCCACAATCCTTTCTTCCACCGCCTTTCTGCTGAAATTATTACAAAGAGGGGTGAACCCACTCCTTGTTTCCTCCATGCTGATGAGCGTTTTGGCATAAACCGCCCTTGTGTGCCTACCCAACAGGCCAATCACCGCCTCGTCGCAGGACAGCTCAATGTCCCTGTTGGCCAGGACATACATCACCCATACCAACGGATTAAACCAGTGGACACACAGGGTAGCCACCAGGAGCATTTTTGTCACCATGTCAAAGCGCTTGATGTGCACAAGCTCATGGGTCAAAACATAACGCAGGGTGGTTTCATCCTCCCACGGCGTGGTTTTCGGCAACAAAATGACGGGGTGAATCACGCCGTAGGTCAGCGGAGAAGATACCGCCCCCGATTGGCGCACGGCAATGCCCCGTCTTGTGGGCTGGGCCTTCAGCCATCGCTCAACCCCCTCACTTCTGACGGGCAGGGACATCTGAAACTCCCGATAGGATTTCCAGCAGGCCGCAGCAAAGAAGCACCCGCAGACAACACACCCAATCACCCAGATGATTTCCGGCGCCGAGACATTCGCCCCAGCGCTGGCGGCGCCCTGCGATGCGACACCCCCCTGCCCCGCCGGGATCAAGGGAATCCCCACACCCGCCGCCATATCCAAGCGCTCTGCGGGCACCCCCCAGTTCCAGAGGGAATAGATGCTAAACCACGAGGAGAGAGAGAAGGGAATCATCAGCCGCACCAGTACCACGCCCCAGAGGACGAGAAACGTCTGTTTCGGGACTTTGTGCATTGCAAGGGCACGCATGACCGTAACGGCCAAAATCATTGCGCCGCCCATAAAGCTCATTTGAAGCAGGTTCATGCCCTCCACCTCATTCCAAATCGCCGACAATTTGTTTCAGCTTCTCGATTTGTTCCTCAGACAGCTTCTTTCTCCCCAGCAGCGCAGCAAACAGCTTGTTGGCGGAACCATCGTAGATTTTCTGAATCAATTCATCCGTTTCGGCCTCTTGAACGGCGGATTTGGACACCAGCGCATGGCACATGAAGCCCGGCTCGGAACGGGCAATCGCCCCTTTTTTCATGCAGCGCTTGATGAGCGTATACGTCGTGTTGACATTCCAGCCCAATTCATCCGTCAGTACCCGGGCAATTTCCCTGGCAGGCGTATCCCCCTCCCTCCAGAGCACATCCATGACCTTGAGCTCAGAATCAAACAGCTTGATATCCAATGTGTAAGCCCTCCTCTCATAAGACTGGTGTAGTTTACGCTTTCATAACACCACAGTCTTATGCCCCTGTCAACACCGTTTACACCCCCTCTTGCCACATAAAATCCCCCATGCCGGCACTCCTCGAAGCAAGACAAAAGAAGGAGCAGTGCCGCTCCTGCCGCACTGCTCCTTGAGATTATCGTTCACGCCTGTCCATCCGGGCAGGCCACAACGCTGTGTCCGTCCCATGACGGAGCGCCTCTGCTCACACGCCAGGGTTATTCATCTTCCAAAACCATGCCCACCAGGTCAAACTTCTCGGTGGAAATAACCACCTCATACTCCCTTTGGGCGGGATTCGGATATTTTACCCAGATGGTACGGTCGGACAAATCGTAGTACCATGCGCAATCGGCCTGGTCGAACACTTCCTTGACCAGGGTGCGCATCACAGGCGTTCCGTTGACGTGCACCCAATAAGCGCCCTTCTCCTTGCTTACCAGGCGCAGATTCATCCGCTCCACGGTATCCTGATAGGACCCTTCTCTTCGGAATTTGATGACCGTGCGGTCGCCCGCCTGCACCTCAATGTTGGTGCGGCAGTACACGCCGTCCCGATGGGCCTCGCTGTGCCCGTCGTCGTCGTACAGCACAAAGCTGTTGTCCCGCTGTGCAGACACCAGCAGATTCAGGCTCTTGACGGTGTCCCGTTCGATGTGCTGCACATCGTCGGTGGTCACAAACACAGCACTGCCCCGCAGGAACATGGGGATGCTGCCCAGCGTGACAGGTACGGTGATGGTCTGCCCCCCCTCATAGGCACGCAGATTGTCATTCATATCATACCAGGTGCACCCCTTCGGCAGATACAGTGTGCGCTCCTTCGCCCCCTTTTCCACCACATTGGCCACCAGCACCGCCGGGCCAAACATGAAAGTGATGTTTTGGTCCCTGTAGCACGCCTCGTCCTGGGGGAACTCCCAAAACAGCGGGCGCATTGCCGGAGCGCCGCTCTGATTTGCCTGATACATCAGCGAATACAAGTAGGGGAGCATCTGATAGCGCAGCCGGTAGGCGGCACGCACATACTCGTTCATTTCGGGGTACATCCAGGGCTGCGTCACCGTGTTGTCGTCGTTTGCCGAGTTCATACAGAAGCGGGGCTGGAACACACCGCTTTGAATCCAGCGCAGCATCAGCTCCGCCTCAGGCGCGCCCCCGTGGAAGCCGCCGATGTCGCACCCCATGTTTGCACAGCCGGAAAGGCCCATGCCCACTATGGTGGGGATGTTGAACTTCACCGTGCGCCAATCGGTCAGGTTATCCCCGCCCCACACCTGGGCATAGCGCTGAATCCCGGCAAAGCCCGCCCGGTTGATGATGTAGGGACGCTCGCCGGGGTATACCTCTGCCAGCGCCTGCTTACCCACATAGGCCATCAGGTTGGAGTGCATGATTTTCAGCTGGGCCATGGTGCCGCCCTCGCCTTCAAAATCGCACAGCGCATCCCGGTCCTCTACGCCGTCCATCTCACAGTTGTCATTCCAGACGGTCTTTACGCCCAATTCCAGCACGTTCTTCTTGAGCAGCTCTTTCCAGGTGCTGCGGCCCGCCTGGCCGGTAAAGTCGAAGAACCGGCCCTCGCCGCCCCACCAGCGCCCATAGTAGTCCCCATCGCCCTGGGCATTCTTGATGAACACCTTGTTGGCTTCAAACAGCGTGCGGTAGGGATGGTTTTTCAAAATCCCCGGCTTCAGGTTGGGAATCACATTGATGCCCATCTCGTTCATGCGGGCAAAGAACTCCGCCGGCTTTGGGAAACGGCGCAGATTCCAGTTAAATACATAGCGCAGATTGTCCCCTTCCCCGCTGGTATAGCCGGATGCAAGCCAGAAATTATCGATGGGAATGCCCTCCGCCCTATGCTTGTCAATGACCCGGTAGATTTCTTCATCGCAGTTCTCTTCCAGCTCCGCATAGTACATAGTGGACGCACAGTAGCCCAAAGACTGCTTGGTGGGCAGTGCAGAGCGGCCGGTGAGCAGGGTGTACTGCTCCAGCACATCGGGCACAGTGGGGCCGCACAGCAGGAACAGGTCGATGTCTCCGCCGTCCGTCTGGTAGTAGCAGTAGCGATCCCAGTATCCCGAAATCTCCTGCCCCACATCGAATACGCTGTCGTAGGAGTTGTGGTAGAACAGGCCCAAAGCCCGTTTGCTCCGGTCATTGACCCGGATGTAAAACGGAATGTGCTTGTACATGGGGTCGCCGTGCTCGGGGTCATGACCGATGGCGTCCTTGGGGGACATACGCAGCCGGCGGCCTTTTTTGTCCAGGTGGCCGGTCTTTTCGCCAAAGCCATAGAAGTGGTCGTGCTCCATGTCCACGCAGGAGTAATGACTCAGGCGGCCCAGATGATCCCGCTCGAACGCGCGCTCACGCAGATCCTGATAAATCAGGTTGCCCTGGGCGTCATACAGCAGAAAGGACAGGGGGCACTTGCGCATCACCAGGGTGACGGCAGCGGTGCGGAAGGTGCAGGTCTTTTCATCCTCCTCGCACTTGACGTCCAGGGGCTGGATGCGGGTGCGTTCCCCCTCCAGCAGCTTGTCCATGCGGTCGGGCCATGCGGTGGTGACCAGCGTGTAGGATTCCTCCTTCCATACCCGGTCAAAGGAAACACGGATGCGCACGATGTGGTCGTTCATAAACACCAGCATCACATCCGCTGCGTCTGCGTGCACCAGATAGCCGCAGTGGATTTTTTCCACACTGTGGGTTTGCTTGAGTAACATGATGTATCGTCCCTTCTCCCTCAGCCTCACATACCAATCAGGTCAAAATCTTCAAAGGATACGGTGAGGGTGGTATCTTTCCGGGGGTTTGCATACTTAATCAGCACAGTCTTGCTGGTCTGGCTGTAGTACCACCCCTCTTGTGCGGCCTCAAATTTGCGCCGGTTGAGGAAGTGCTCCAGCCGCCGCTGGCCCAGGCGCACCCAATACGGGCTGCGGTCTTTGCGAATCATCTCCACAGTCACCCGCTCCACAAAGTCGGTGTACGCCCCCTCCGAGGTGAACTCCACCGTCACCACATCGGTACCCTTCATGGTGATGCAGGTGCGGCGGCTTACCCCCTTTTTGTAGTCGTTGCTCACCCCGTCATCGTCGTACAGGGTATAGCTGCGGTCCACACCGGGAGCCAGCAGCAAATGCAGGTCGGTCATGTGGTCCCGCTCCATATTCATCAGCTGGTTGGCCGCCAGGGGCACAATGGCCCCTTCCCGCAGGAACATCGGAACCGTGTGCAGCTCCACCGGGACCTCAATGGTCTGCCCCCCCTCGTAGGCGGCAAACTGGTTGTTCCAGTCATACCACTTGCAGCCGGCGGGCAGATAGACCGGCCATGTCTTCACCCCCGGCTCCAGCACATTGGCCACCAGAATGTCTCTGCCGCACAGGAAGGAAAAGCTCTCGTCGTACACCCGCTCGTCCTGCTGGAACTCATACACCAGCGCACGCATGATGGGCGCACCGGTGCAGCTGGCCTCATACTCCGCCGAATAGAGATACGGCGTCATGCGGTAGCGCATCAAAAGGCACTGACGGATCAGCGGAGCAGAATTGCGGTACATCCACGGCTCGGTCACGGTGTTGTCATCGCTGGCGGAATGGATGGAGAAACGGGGCTGGAACATCCCGTTCTGCACCCAGCGCACAAACAGCTCTTCCTCCGGTGCAGGGCCATGGAACCCGCCGATGTCCGCCCCCTCGTTGGGCTGGCCGGAAAGGCCCATGCCTGTGATGGTGGGGATGTTGTACTTCAAGGTGTGCCAGCTGGTGTGGTTGTCCCCGCACCAGGTCTGGGCATATTTCTGCACCCCCGCCGAACCGCTGCGGCAGACGATGTAGGGGCGTGCGTCGGGGTCGTGCTCCACAACCGTCTCTGCACCAATCTTGCACATCAGGGTGCTCATGATGGGCTTGAGCTGGCCGATGGTGCCCCCTGCCCCGTCAAAATCACAGCGGGCGTCCTTGTCCAGCAGGTTGTCGTATTCACAGTTGTCGTTCCAAACGGAGTTGGTGCCCACGGCGATGATGTGCTCGGTCAGGTACTCCTTCCACGCCTTGCGCCCCTGGGGGCTGGTAAAATCCCAAAGCGCGCCGTCGCCGCCCCACCAGCGGCCCACTGCGGCAGTGTCCTCCTGGGAATCCTTTACGAACACCCCCCGCTGCGCAAACTCCCCGAACTTGGGATGGCACAGCAGCACCCCCGGCTTGACGTTGGGCACATTCTGCGCACCCTTCTCGTTCATGGCTGCAAAATATGCCTTCGGGTCCTTAAAACGCTTCCTGTTCCAGGTAAATACGCACCGCTTGTTCTCCCAGCTGGTATAGCCGGAGGAGAGGTGGAACCCATCAATGGGGAACCCCTCCTCTTTCACCGTATCGATAAACTCCAGCACAGCATCGTCGCTGTCCTCCTCCAGCTCGGGATAGTACATGGACGAGCCCTGATAGCCCAGCGCACGCTTGGGCAGCAGCGCCGGACGGCCGGTGAGCAAGGTGTAGTTGTCCACCACCCGGGGCAGGGTGTCCCCCGCCAGCAGGAACAGATCAATGTCGCCGCCGTCTGCCTGCCAATAGCTGTAGCGAGGCCAGTAGTTGCTCTTCTCACAGCCCATGTTGAACACCGACTCGTAGAAGTTGTTGTAGTAGACGCCCACCGCCTTCTTGGTTGTGCGGTTCAGGCGGATGTAAAACGGGATATGCTTGTACAAGGTGTCCATTTTTTCCGCGTCGTAGCCCATGGCATCGGTGGCACGCTGCCGCAGGAAGGTCTTGTTCTTGTTGAGCACGCCTGCCTTTTCGCCAAAGCCATAAAAGCAGTCGTCCTCCTCCATGGCGCTGTAGTGGGTGATGCGGTGGTTGGAGTCGAGCACATAGGGCGTGCCGTGCAGGTCGCTGTACAGCAGCTCTCCCCCTCGGTTGAACAGCTTGATGCCCAGCACTTCGCGCCCCACCTCCAGCCGCACCGCCTGGGTGGAGAACACATAGCCCTGGGCCGTCTCCTCCACGGCGGGCTGTACCGGCTCCAGCCGGGTGCGCTCTGCCTCAAGCAGACCATCCAGCCGGTCCTCCCAGGCTGTCGTTGCCAGCACATAGGACGCCTCGTCCAGCTTCCCGTCAAAGGAAATGCGCACACGCACAATCTCGTCTGTCACAAAACAGATGAGCATATCGGCACAGTTGGTGTGGAGCAGATAAGCACCCTCCCTCCGCTCCATACCTGTGATTTTTTTGCAAATCTTCATGCAAAGCTCCTTTCAAAGATTCCGAAAACCAAGGGGTTCCGGCTGTATGCCATGGCCTCAGGCGCAGTCGGAACCCGAGCATTGAATTGTCCCCTTCAGGCCGTCAGTTCCACCAGAAGCTTTCCACCAGACCGCACAGATAGGGAATGATCAGGGGGATTGCCGGGATGAAGGTGACCAAAAACAGCGCCACCACCATGCCGAAGAACAGGGGCACGATGTACTTTGTGACCCCTTCAATCTTCACCTTGGCCACACCGCAGCCCACAAACAGGCAGGAGCCGACGGGGGGCGTCACCGAGCCGATGCCCAGGTTTGTAATGAGCATCAGGCCAAAGTGCACGGGGCTCATGCCGATGCTGGTGGCGATGGGCAGGAAGATGGGGGTGAAAATCAGCACAGCCGGGGTCAGGTCCAGGAACATACCCATGACCAGCAGGAACAGGTTCATGATGAGCAGAATCACATAGCGGTTGTTGGAAATGCCCATCAAGGCGCTGCTGATGGCGGCAGGAATGCCCGAGTAGGACATGACATAGGACATGATGGAGGAGGCCGCAATGAGGAACAAAATGGTGGCCGAGCTCTTCATGGTGTCCGCCAGCATTTCGTAAAACACCTTGAAGCTGAGCTCACGGTAGAGAACCGCCAGCAGCGTGCAGTACAGGCACATGACCACACCGGCCTCGGTGGCAGTGAAGTAGCCGCCCAAAATGCCGCCCATGACCAAAATAACTGCCAGCAGGGAGGGGATTGCATCAATCCATATGCGCACCGCAGAGGCGTCCTCCTTCACAGTGGATGCCTGATAGCCCTTTTTCACCGCCAGGAAGATGGCCAGCACCGCCACACAGATGCCCAGCAGGATACCGGTGAGATAGCCGCCCATGAACAGCGCCGCCACCGAAACGCCGCCGGCAGTGATGGAGTACAAAATCAGCGGGCCGGAGGGGGGAATGAGAATGCCGGTGGGCGCAGCGCAGATGTTGACCGCAGCGGAGTAGTTGGGGTCGTACCCCTCTTCCTCCTCCAGGGGGCTGAGGATGGAGCCCATCGCAGAGGTGGCCGCCACCGAGGAACCGGACACAGCGCCGAAAAACATACTTGCCAGCACATTGGTCGCCGCCAGATAGCCCGGAATGCGCCCCACCAGCAAACGGGCCAGGCGAATCAACCGGCGGGCGATGCCGCCCTTGTTCATGATATTGCCGCCCAAGGTGAAGAAGGGCAGCGCCAGCAGGGAAAAAGAATCCAGGCCCGAGAAACAGCGCTGCGCCGCAATGAGTGCGAAAATGTCCGAGGGCATATTAAACAGCGCAGTCACAATTGAGGCAATACCGATACCGGCCGAGATGGGCACCCCCGCCAGGAGCAGCAGAAAGAATGAGCCAAACAGGAAGAGCGTCGCTTGCAGAACCATCAGTTTTTTCCTCCTTTTTCAGCGGCCAGCTGTACATATTTCAGCACACGAGCCAGAACGATGAATACGCCGGAAACGGGGAGTACCGCATACAGGAAGGTGTAGGGAATGTGCATAACCGAAGAGACATTCAGCGCAGCCCCCGCAAGCTTTGTGCCGCCGTAGATGAACACATAGCACACAAAGAAGAGAATCATTGCCTCAATGAACACGTGCAGCGCCACCGCTGCGGGGCCTTTCACCCGGTCACGAATCAGGTCCAGCGCCAGATGCTCGTCCCGGTAGAAGCAGTAGGCCGAGCCAATCATCGACGCCCAAATCAATACATAGCGCAAAAATTCATCGGTGACAGTGGAGGGATCGCGCAGAACAACACGGGTGAAAATCTGCCAAGTCCCCCCTGCCAGCAGGGCAAACATGGCCAAGGCCATTAGAAACCGCATGACGACATCCAAAATTTTGTTAAATTTTTTCACAGGGTCAAACTCCTCTCTCAAATATCCCGGTGCTTATATAACGCCCTGTCCAGGCCGCTCAGTCAGCCGCCTGTCCAGCTGCCTGAATGCGCTCCACATAGGCATTCACATCGGGGGATTCCGCCTTCAGCTTTTCGTAGATGGACTGACAGGCCTCCTGGAAGGCCGCCGTGTCCACATCACGCACCAGCTCCACCCCTTTTTCCTGCGCCGCAGCCAGCACCTCCTCTTCAAAAGCAGCCCATGC
>CALXDR010000015.1 GCA_944387115.1 uncultured Oscillospiraceae bacterium | reverse complement strand
CGGTGGCTGGTGAGGCGGGCCACAAAGTTGTCCGCCATCTGGTAGAGCTGGGTAGAGGCCTCACCCTGGCCGGAGATAATCAGGGGGGTGCGGGCCTCGTCGATGAGGATGGAGTCCACCTCGTCCACAATGGCAAACACATGGCCCCGCTGCACCAGCTCATTGGCGTAAATGGCCATGTTGTCCCGCAGGTAGTCAAAGCCGAACTCGTTGTTGGTGCCGTAGGTGATGTCGGCGGCATAGGCCGCCTGCTTGGCCTGCTTGTCCATGCCGTGTACCACCAGACCCACGGTGAGCCCCAGGAAGCGGTACACCTTGCCCATCCACTCCGAGTCACGCTTGGCCAGGTAATCGTTGACGGTGATGACGTGCACGCCCTTCCCCGTCAGTCCGTTGAGGTAGGCCGGCAGGGTGGCCACCAGCGTCTTACCCTCGCCGGTGCGCATCTCGGCAATGCGCCCCTGATGGAGGATGATGCCGCCGATGAGCTGCACCCGATAGGGGCGCATACCCAGCACACGCCAGGACGCCTCCCGGCAGGTGGCAAAGGCCTCGGGCAGCAGGTCGTCCAGAGTCTCCCCCTGGGCTAGACGGGCACGAAACTCGTCGGTTTTATCCCGCAGCTGCTGGTCGGTGAGCTGCTTGTACTCCTCCTCCAGCGCCTCGATTCGGTTCACAATGGGGTTGAGGGATTTGACCTCTCGCTGGGAGCGGGAGCCAAACAGTTTTGCAAACAAACCCATGGCTATCTGTGTCCTTTCCCGGGCCTGTCCCCCATTGCTCCAGGGGTGTGCAAGCCCAATTTACAATTTTGCTAGTCTAGTATAGCACATCACTCGTCGGAAAAAAAGGGGAAAGTTACGATTTCTCTCCCAGGGGGGATTGCCCCCTCCCTCCCCTTCCGCCCCGCCGCCCGCCTGTGCCGCCGCAAACGGCAAGACACCCCACCCAGTTGGATGTGTTCCAACCAGGCGGGGTGCCGCTGCGTATGACGATGGAACCAGGGCCGCCTCAGCGGTTCATCTCGCTGACAGGCTCGCTGGAATTGTGCTCCCGGATGATGCGCTCAATCTCCCCCAGGTCAGAGGAGGGCAAATCCCCGGGCACCGTGTTTTTCACGCTGGAGGTGGCATTGCCAAAGCGCATGGCCTGCTGGGGGTCGCCGTATTTGAGCATACCAAACAGCACGCCCGCCACATAGGCGTCCCCGGAGCCGATACGGTCGATGACGTCGATGTTCTCATAGGGGTGCTCGGTATAGAAGGTGTCGTTGTCGGCGCAGTACACCGTGGAGGTGAAGTTGTGCTTGCGGGGGCTGAGCACCGTGCGCTGGGTGGTGGCCACCATTTTCACCCCGTACTGCTGGGCATAGCTTCTCATAATGTCGGGCAACGCCCCGGTCTTCTGGAACATCCGGCGGCTGGTCTCCTCGGAGACAAACAGGATGTCCACCATGGGCAGAATCTGCTGGATGGTCTGGCGGGCCTCCTCCTCACTCCAAAGGTTTGCCCGGTAATTCACATCGAAGGAGATCATGGCCCCGCCCTCTTTGAACCGCCGGATAAGCTCTACGGCCACCTCCCTCATACCGCTGCACAGCGCCAGGCTGATGCCCGAGGTGTGGAACATCCGGGCGGAGGTAAACACCCCAGCGGGAATCTCGTCCAGACGGATGCGTGTGGCGCTGGAGTCCTTGCGGTCGTACACAATGGTGGGCTTGCGGGGCGCAGCGCCCATCTCATAGTAGTACAGCCCCAGCCGGGCGTCGTCACTGTCATCGTAGACGAGAAAGTCGTCGGACACGCCCACAAAGCGGATGCGGTTTTTCAAGAACGTACCCAGCTTGTTGGCGGGGAGCTTGGAGATGATGCCGGTGCGCAGACCCAGCAGCGCCACGCCGGAGGCCACATTCAGCTCCGCACCGCCGGCACGCTTTTCAAAAATATCGCCGTCCGTGATGCGCTCGTGGCGGGGCGGAGACAGGCGCAGCATAATCTCTCCGAAGGTAATCAGGTCAAACAGGTTTTTTTCCATATGCTTTAGCCCCCTGGGATGGAGTGGTTTCACCCCTAGTATAGCACAATTATCCGCCGCTTCAAAGGGGATTTTCCGCAAAAAATCCGTTTATCTGCCCTTTTCACCCAGGAAATTACACCCACAAGCGGCGTTTACCCACCGCCGCCCTCCTCCCGGGCATCCTCCATGCCCCGCAGGTCAAACACGCTCCACGGCCACACCGCCGGGGGCAGCGCGGAGAAGGCCACCCCCTCCCCGCTCTGGGGATGGAGGAAGGACAGGCGGTAAGACCACAGCGCAATCCCCTCCATGTCTGCCGGGGGCGCGCCATACTTGCAATCCCCCACCAGAGGCAGCCCCCTGCTGGCAAGCTGCACCCGAATCTGGTGGGTGCGCCCCGTCTCCAGGGTGATGGCCAGCAGGGTATATTCCCCCTGGTGCGCCGCCACCCGGTAGTGGAGCACCGCCGGGCGCACCTCCCGCCCCGGCTCCTGGGCCACATAGGCCCGCCGGGTGGTGCGGTCATAGCCCAACAAATCCCGGAGGGTGCCCTCCCTGTCTGCGGGCTTGCCCCGCACCACCGCCAGATACGCCTTGTGGAAGTGGGTGCGCTCCTCCATCTGCTGGGAGAGCAGCTTTGCCGCCTGCCGGGACCGGGCCAGCACCATCAGCCCGCCCACGGGCTGGTCCAGCCGGTGGACGGTGCGCAGGCACACCCCCTCTCCCCCCAGCTGCGCCCGCAGGCGCTGGGGCAGCCCTCCCGGCTGATCCACCGACACCACCCCCGGCGGTTTCAGGCAGAGCAGGATGCGGTTGTCGGTGTAGACGATTGGAATGTCCAAAGGCAGCGCCCCCTTCCCATTTGTGTCCCACTATTATAGGGGTGCGCCCCGCCCCTGTCAATTCTCCCCGGCGCCCCAGTTGCCTTTTCCCCAAAAATCCGTATAATAGAGGAAATAAGCCGCCGCCTGCAAGCCGTTTGCCCCGGAGCATAACAGCCCTTGCAGGCCCTGTGTCAACCAGCCCGACCCTTGCTATCTCCACCTGATTACGAGAGGATGTATCCCATGACCCGAGACCAAGCATTTGAATTTCTCGACCGAACCGCCCAGGGCATCGCAGAGATGTTCGGCTCCTCCTGCGAAACCCTGGTGCACGATATGGGCGTACCCACCCACCCCATCCTGTCCATCTACAACGGGCACGTGTCCGGGCGTGAAGTCGGCTCCACCATGGACATCATGGGCATCGGGCTGGCTTTGGATGAGCAGGCCGCCACCACCGACCAGGTGAACCTGGCCGCCACCACCCCCGACGGGCGGCAGATTAAGTCCTCCACCTTCCACCTCATTGGGGAGGACTACAATCTGGCTCTGGGCATCAACTTCGACTATACCTCCCTGGTGTTTGCCAACCGCACCCTCATGGACCTGATGAGCGCCCATTCCGACCTGCAATCCGCCCTGTGGCAGGAGGGGGATTTCCGGCAGCTGGCAGACCTGTTCGACCAGTGTCTCAATGCCCTGGGCAAGCCGGCGGACGCCCTCAACAAGGCCGACCGTATGCGCCTGATTGCCATGCTGGAACAGCGCAGCGCCTTTTCCTACCGCAAGTCGGTGCCCTATGTGGCAAAGCGGCTGGGCGTATCCCGCTACACCGTCTATAAATACCTGGACGAGCTGGCCTCCCAGCGCAGCGAGGAGTAGCCCCCCAGGTTTCCCTTGCTTTTTCTACGGCAAGTGAGTAGAATAGTGCCCAGAGAAAACTGGTTCCCCAGGGCAACCCCCCACAAAAGGAGATTGAACGTCATGTACAAGGAGCAACTTGAAGCCTATTTCGCAGATAAGGAGGCCATGCTGGTGGACGCCGTGTGCCGTCTGGTGTCCATCGACAGCACCGAGGGCGCTCCCGCCCCCGGCGCCCCCTTCGGCCCCGGCCCCGCAGCGGCCCTGGAGGAGGCCCTCCGGCTGGCCCAGGAGTGGGGTCTGCACACCACCAACCACGAGGGCTATGTGGGCACCGCCGATTTGAACGACCAGGCTGACGCCCTGCACATTTTGGGCCACCTGGATGTGGTCACCCCCGGGGACGGCTGGACTGTGACCCAGCCCTTCACCCCCAAGGTGGCAGGCGGGATGATTTACGGCCGTGGCACAGACGACGACAAGGGCCCCATGGTGGCCTCCCTGCTGGCTATGAAGGCCGTCAAGGATTTGGGCATTCCCCTCAAGGCCAACTGCAAGTGCATTCTGGGCACCAATGAGGAGTCCGGATCGGGAGACATCGCCTGGTACTTCGCCCGCCATCCCTATGCCCCCGCCACCTTTTCCCCCGATGCAGGCTTCCCCGTGGTGAACACGGAGAAGGGCGGCATGAAGCCCACCTTCTCCAAGACCTGGCCCCTCCAGGAGACCCTGCCCCGCCTGCGCTGGCTCCACGGAGGCGTGCGCCTGAACGTCCTGCCCGGCGAGTCCTCCGCCGCTGTGGAGGGCCTGAGTATGCACGATGTGCAGCCCTACGCCCGGGACATCACCGCCCGCACGGGCATCACCTTTACCTTCGCCCACGAGGACGGGCTTACCGTCATCCGCTCCAAGGGCGAGGGTTCCCATGCCGCCTGGCCCGAGGGGGGCAACAACGCCCTGACCGGTCTGGTGGCCCTGCTGTGCGCCCTCCCCCTGGCAGACGGCCCCTGCAAGAGCGCCCTGGCAGAACTCAACACCCTGCTCCCCCACGGGGACTACTTAGGCCGTGCCCTGGGCATTGCCCAGGAGGAGCCGGTGGCCGGCCCCCTCACCGTGGCCTTCACCCTGCTGGAGGTGACGGATACCGGGCTGGAGGGGCGGTTTGACTCCCGGGTGCCCCTGTGCGCCACCGAGGAGAACTGCCTGTCCGTGGTCAAGGCTGCCTTTGAAGGCCGGGGCTTTGCCTTCTCCGGCACGCAGGACCAGGCCCACCACACCCCTGCCGACAGCCCCTTTGTCAAGACCCTGCTGCGCCGCTATGAGGAGTACACCGGCTTGAAGGGGGAGTGCCTGTCCACCGGCGGCGGCACCTATGTGCATGATATTCCCGGCGGCGTGGCCTTCGGCTGCACCCTGCCCGGATTTGATACCCACCTCCACGGGGCAGATGAGCGGGTGCGCATTGCGGATTTGATGCTCTCCGCCAAACTGTTCGCCCATGTGATTATTGATCTTTGCGGGTAACAAGAAGCGCTGAGCCGTCGTGAGCAGGCTGGATGGACTGGAGCGAGGGATAACCATACCAGGCAGGCGTAGCCTGCCATGGTTGTCCCGAGTCGCAAGGAAGCCGAGCGTAAACGGAGGGGAGAGAGGCGTGACATCTAAGAAGCGCTGAGCCTTCTCAAAAAAGTCCAAGGACTTTTTTGAGGGGAAAGCATGGAAAAGAGGGCTCGATTTCGTACCGAAAAAGTCGCCCCATTTCCCCTGAGCAGCGTGTTTTCCGAGGCGCATATCCCCGGAAAACACATAATTGGATCTTATTTCACCGCCTGCAGGCGGCGAAACTCGGTGAGACCGAAGCGAAGCGCCGCTGCCCACACTCCAGCCCCCCTCCACGGAGATTATCTGAACGCTCAAAGGGGCCTCCACCATCCCGGTGGAGGCCCCTTTTCCCGGTTCTTCCCTCTCATTTTCATACATCTGTATAGCAATCTGTATCATTACTAGACACACTTCCCCAAAGAGCCCCGTGAATGGTGGGCGAGTAGTTGGCATGTCCTTTGCAGAGTAGAATGGCATCACACCTCCGGGGGCTGGCGTGCCCAGCACCTCCGGGGTGTACCTTTAACCATCCCAATCAACGAAAGGAGCCGCACTATGAGTTGGAAAGTTATGGGCGTGGCCGCAGGCCGCAAGGACAGCAACGGTGAGATTCTGCTGAAGGAGGCCCTGTCCGCCTGTCAGGAGCAGGGCGCAGAGGTCACCATGATCAACCTGTGGGACTACGACATCAAGGACTGCAACGGCTGCACCTCCTGCACCATTGGTATGTCCATGGGCAAGCACACCGGCTGCTCTCTGGACAACGCAGACGACAAGAAGAAGATTATGGAGGTCATGCTGGAGCAGGATGCTGTGATTTTCGCCGCTCCCACCTTCGACCTGATGCCCTCCTCCCTGTTCCTGAAGTTTATGCACCGCAATCTGGCCTATGAATCCGCCTTCCTCACCAAGATTGGCGCCATTCCTCCCCGGGACCGTGTGGGCGCACTGATTGCCGTGGGCGGCTCCACCCGCTCCTGGCAGTCCATGGCCCTGGAGTGTATGCAGGCCACCACCTTCACCAACAGCTTTAAGATTGTAGATATGTACATGGCCACCCAGGTGCCCGCCCCCGCCCAGGTTCTGCTCTATGACGAGAAGATTGCCCGTGCCCGTGAAATTGGCGAGAACGTGATGAAGGCCCTCAACACCGCCCCCGAGCAGCGCAAATGGCTGGGTGACCCCGATTACGGCTGGTGCCCCAACTGCCACAGCAACTCCCTGTGTCTGGGCGAGCCCCAGTGGCGTGGCCTGCAGTACCCCATCGAATGCGTGGTGTGCGGCGCTGGCGGCGACCTGGAAAAGACCGAGGACGGCCGTTGGCGCTTCGTCATCGCCGAAAACGGCCTGGAGCGCGACCGTACCACCGAGGAGGGCCGTGGCATCCACTGCGACGAAATCGCAGAGACCCAGGGCGGCTTCTTCATGGACCCCGCCAAGCGTGCTCTGGTGGCCGAGCGCCTGCCCAAGTACAAGCAGATGAAGTTCCCCACCATCGAGGTGTAAGTCTGACCTCCCTTTTGTGGCGGACTTTCCCCTGAAAACAACCAAGTGCCCGGCAGTGTGTTCTGCCGGGCACTTTTCTATGTCTGCATGATATAGCTGCGCCCGATTACTCCACCCGCAGAGCACGGATGGCGTTGAGCACCGCCAGCACCATGACGCCCACATCTGCGAAGATTGCCAGCCACATATCCGCCCAACCCAGCGCCACCAGCACCAGGCAGAGTACCTTCACCCCAATGGCAAGGGCAATGTTTTGACGCACAATGCCCAGGCACTTGCGGGAGGCCCGAATGGCTGTGGCCACCTTCCTGGGGTCATCGTCCATGAGCACCACGTCTGCCGCCTCAATGGCAGCGTCCGAGCCCATCGCCCCCATGGCAATGCCGACGTCCGCCCGGGCCAGCACAGGCGCATCGTTGATGCCGTCCCCCACAAAGGCCACCTTCCCGGATGGAGCGGGGCGCTCCAGCAGTTCCTCCACCCGCTTGACCTTATCCCCGGGGAGCAGCTGGCTGTACACCTGGTCAATCCCCAACGCCTCTGCCACCTGCTGGGCCACCTGCTGGGTATCCCCGGTGAGCATCACCGTCTCCTGCACCCCCGCTCGCCGGAGGTCCTCCATGGCCTGGCCCGCCTCGGGCTTTTGCACATCTGCAATGAGAATGTGCCCGGCGTATTCCCCGTCCAGGGCCATGTGAATGAGGGTGCCCACGTGGGAACAGGGGACGGGGACAACCCCCAGCCGGGCCATCAGCCGCTGGTTGCCCGCCGCAACCTGGCGGCCATCCACAACGGCGATGACCCCTTCGCCGCTCACCTCCTGCACATCCCCCACCCGGCTGCGGTCGGGCTGACGGCCGTAAGCCCGCACGATGCTCTTGCTGATGGGGTGGCTGGAGCCGCTCTCCGCCAGGGCGGCGTACTCCAGCAGTTGGGCGTCCTCCAAGGGGCTGTGGTGGATGCCGCTGACCTCAAACACCCCCTGGGTGAGGGTGCCCGTCTTGTCAAACACCACTGTGCGCACCTGGGAGAGGGTCTCCAGATAGTTGGAGCCCTTCACCAGTACCCCCGCCTTGCTCGCCCCTCCGATGCCTGCAAAAAAGGTGAGGGGGATGCTGATGACCAGTGCGCAGGGACAGGAGGCCACCAGGAAGGTCAGCGCCCGGTACAGCCACACCTGCCACGAGGCCCCGCCGGGGAGAAACAGCCCCACAAGGGGCGGAACGATTGCCAGCGCCAGAGCGCTGTAGCACACCAGAGGGGTGTACACCCGGGCAAACTTTGCAATAAAGTCCTCGGATTTGGATTTGCGGGAGGTGGCGTTCTCCACCAAGTCGAGGATTTTAGACACGGTGGACTGGCCGAACTCCCGGGTGGTGCGGACGTGGAGCAGGCCGCTGAGGTTGATGCATCCGCTGATGACCTCCTCCCCGGCGCTCACCTCCCGGGGCAGACTCTCCCCGGTGAGGGCGGCGGTGTTTAGGGTGGAGGCGCCGGATACCACCACCCCGTCCAGGGGCACCTTTTCCCCCGGCCTGACCACAATCACCGTGCCCACCGCCACCTCCTCAGGGTCTGCCTGGACAAGCTGTCCATCCCGCTCCACATTGGCATAGTCGGGCCGGATGTCCATCAACTGGGAGATGTTGCGCCGGCTCTTGCCCACGGCATAGCTCTGGAACCACTCGCCAATTTGATAAAAGAGCATTACCGCAATGGCCTCCAGATAATCTCCATCCTGCGCCGCCCCCAGCGCCAGCGCCCCCACCGTGGCCACCGCCATGAGGAAGTTCTCATCAAAGACCTGCCGGTTGCAAATCCCCTTCCAGGCCTTGCGCAGAATGTCGTGCCCAATCACCAGATAGTCCACCAGATAGAGCGCCAGACGCACCAGACGCCCCGCCCCGTCAAACAGCAGCCCATCCAGCCCCCGAAACAGCCCCTGGGGGAGCAGCTGGAGCACCACCAGCAGCACCGCCGCCGCTGCAATGCGCCGCAGCATGGCCTTTTGTTTCCTGGTCATCTCATCCGCTCCTTTCCTCGTCGCCGGGTTACAGATAGATTTCGCACTCGTCCTCCACCCGCTTGCACCGGCGGAGCACCTCCTCCATCACCCCTCTGGGGTCGCACCCCTCTTCAAACTCCACCACCATCTTGAGCATCATAAAGTTCACCGTGGCGCTCTTCACGCCGGGGGTTCCGGCGGCAGCCTGCTCCATCTTGTTGGCGCAGTTGGCGCAATCCACTTCAATCTTGTAGGTCTTTTTCATGGCCCATCCATCCTTTTCCTCATTTTCTCTCAAATAATTAAACATATGTTTAATTGTTGTCTGGCATTATCATACCCCTTCCCTCCCCGTTTGTCAAGGAGAATTTTTCTCCCACCCGTCCCCCTGGAAAATGGGCCTTCCGTGTGCTATACTGGGGAAAACCCCTATTGGGGGGACAGTTTTTCCACAGGAGGGCGCCATGATAAACCATCCACCCCTGCCCCATGACCACGGGCACACCCCTCAGGACCTATCCTGTCCGCCCGCCCAGCAGCTCCAGGAGGCTGCCGACTGCTTCCGCCTGCTGGGGGACGCCAGCAGGCTGCGGCTGTTCTGCCTGCTGTGCCAGTGCGAGGAGTGCGTCATCAACCTGTCTGCCCTGATGGGAATGAGCAGCCCAGCCCTCTCCCACCATCTGCGTCAGCTCAAATCCTGCGGCCTGGTGGTGAGCCGCCGGGAGGGAAAAGAGGTGTACTACCGTGCCGCAGACACCCCCCAGGCCCGGCTGCTCCATCAGACCGCACTCCAGCTGGCGTATGCAGAGGATGGAACCTGACACGGCGCACTGCCACGCCCCCGCCGGTTGCCAGGGGTAACGCACTGCCACGGGGATTGCTTCCCCACATGGCTGGGCCTTCAATCCTTCCCCCGTGCCATGCCCCTGCCATACTCTCCCGCTCCCAGCCCTTTACCCCTTCGCATCTCCCCAAATTGCCCCGCTGGCGCTGCACACCCAAAACATCCAAACACAGCCCCGCCGCAGTGGTATCTCAGGCCATTGCAGCGGGGCTGTTTCCCGTATGATACAGGCTATGTGCGCTCCAGGATGTAATAGACCAAATCCACCGCCTGCCCCCGTCCCTCATGCCAGGCGGCCTTCCGGCGCACCCCCTCCGGGGAGAACCCCAGCTTTTCCAGCAGACGGGCAGAGGGATGGTTTTCCGGCAGCACACCGGCCGTGAGCAGTTCCATACCCAGTTTTCCCTGGAGCAATGCGCCCACCCCCTCCAGCGCCTCCTGGGCATAGCCCTGCCGCCGGTGGGCGGGGGCTATGGCATACCCCAGCTCCATGGCCTCCACCGCTCGGGTGGGGTCAGGGGTGAGATGGAGGGTGCCCACCACCCTGCCACCCGCCTGCTCCACCAGGACATAGCGGGTTTCCTGCTGACAAAACAGCTGGAACAGCTCCCAAAACGCCTCTCCCCGGCAGGGAGCGCAGCAGTCCAGGTCGCACCCCACCGGATCGGATAGGATGGGCAGCAGCCCTTCCCCGTCCTCCTGCGCCACCCGGCGCACCACCAGCCTGGGGGTGCGGAGCACCAGCCGGGGCAGGAGCACCTTGCGCACATTGTAGGCCAGAAAAGCCTCCCCCTCCTGGGGCGGGATGTGAGCCGTGTTCAGCCCCACCGTCCAGCCCAGCGCCCCTTCCTCCAGCCAGTGTATCTCCCCCTCCGGCCGGTACTCCTGCACCACGCTGATCGGCAAGCCGAAGCCTTTGCAGAGGGCCACATAGGACTCCACCACCCGCTCTTCTATGATTTCCCGGGACATCTCCGCCATTCCCATCCGCTCCCCTTTCTCCATTTTACCCTGGGCATATGTCCTGATATTTTCCCAGCAACAGCACAACAGACCACCCGGCGGTGTGCCCGCAGGGTGGTCTGCACTTGGAATGCCTTGCGGCCGCTCAGCACTTCTGCCGCCCGCTGGGGGACGAAAGAAGGTTCACTCCCCTGTTTTCCGGGGACATGCGACTGGGAAAACACGCTGCTCATGGAAAATAGGGCAACAATTCCGAAGGAATCGAGTCCTGTTTTCCATGCATCCCCCCAAAAAAGTCCTTGGACTTTTTTGAAGCGCTCAGCGCTTCTCTGTTGTCATGCCTCTCTCCCCTCCGCTGACGCCCGGTTTCCCTACGACTCGGGACAGGCGTGGCGGGCTGCGCCCGCCTCATGCCTATCCCTCACTCCGGTCCATCCAGCCTGCTCACGACGGCTCGGACGCTTCGTGTCTCACAGAGTTTCGCCGCCCGCAGGCGGCGAAAGAAAATCCAATCCCGTGTTTTCCGGGGACATGCGCCTCGGAAAACACTCTGCTCATGGAAAATAGGGCGACAATTCCGAAGGAATCGAGTCCTGTTTTCCATGCATCCCCCCAAAAAAGTCCTTGGACTTTTTTGAAGCGCTCAGCGCTTCTCTTCTTGTGCTGCCTCCGGGAAAATCATCTTATTCACGAAGAAGAACACAATCATGGAGATGCCGCCATTGAGCACCGTGGTGCCGATGTTGTAAATAAAGTCAGGCACAAACATCCCTGCCACTGCCACCCACACGCAGTTGATGGAGTTGACAATGCAGTTGATGATGATGAAGGCAATGACATAGCAGGTAATCTGGAAGCCCAGGTTGCCCTTGCTGCGGAACACAAAGTTGCGCTGGATGGGGAAGTTGATGATTTCACCAATGGCCATGGCAATCATATAGGCAATGAAATAGCCCAGACCGCCGTGGGCGGCATCATAGCCAAAGATGTTCCACTGGAATGTCTCCCCAAACAGGGTCACGGGAATGCCGGGCCAGCCGAAATCGATGTTGGACAGGCTGGTAAAGGCCAGGGGGAGGAACTGGAGGATGAAGTACTTCATCACCGTCACCAGGTTGCTGACGATCACGAATAGACCGCCCTCCCGAATCCACTTGGCTGCGCTGGGATACTTTGCAGCAAAGCTCTCCCAGCCCTTCAACTGCTTTTCATTGGTCTGCATGACACTTCCCCCTCCTCAATTCTGTCCCTGTCCGGCCTGCTCCAAAGCCTGCCGGGTGCGCTTTTCTGCCCCATTCTTCCGAACAAAGGCGGCAATCAGGTGTCCAAAGCCCTTGAAGAAGTGGCCGTTGAACATCTCCAGCAGCGCCTCTGCCATGGCCATGTCAATCATACCGCCCATCATCTTAGCGATGGCCCGGAAGGGCATATTGTACCGGAACAAAGCGTCCAAATCCGGCTTGCCCTTGGCCTCGGCCTCGTCCAGCTGCTTTTTGGTGATGCGGTAGACCAGTCGGCCCACCCAGCCCTTTGCATAGCACAGCTGCGCAAAGGTATCGTTCATCTCCAAAGGCTTGGAGCGGTCCCACTGGCTGGGGGGAATCTCCCGGCCCAGCAGGGCGGCAAACTCACTGTCGGGCACCTCCTGCACCTTGGCAGAGCGGTAGGTGGGCAAATACAGCCCGGCGTAGGGGTCGGGGGCATTGGTGCCCTCCACAGTAATCTCCCCATCGAGGCGGATGTCTGCGCTGGAGGCGCCCACCATCAGGTGGTACACGCCCCCCTCCACCTCCCAGCGGTTGGTCTTGGTGTTCCAATAGCGGAAGGCCTTATCATCCAGGGGGATGGTCACAGTCTTGGACTGCTCCGGCCCCAGCTCCACCTTGACAAAGCCCTTGAGCTGCTGCTTGGGGCCAATCAGGGCGCTGTCCCCCTTGCACACATACAGCTGCACCACTTCGCTGCCCTTCACAGAGCCGGTATTGGTCACCACCAGGCGCACGCCCTTGGCGTCTGCCTCCAGGTCGGAATAGGCGAAGCTGGTGTAGCTCAGACCATAGCCGAAGGAGAAGCGCACGGGCACTTCCGCACTCTGATAGTAGCGGTAGCCGATGAAGGGACCCTCCCGGTACTCTGCGGTGCGCTCCTTGCCGGGATAGCGCAGATAAGCCGGGGTATCCTCGTAACGCATGGGCCAGGTCTCCGCCAGCTTGCCGCTGGGATTGACCTTGCCCACCAGGGCGTCCACCATGGCACCCGCTCCCGCCTGGCCCCCAAGGTAGCCATGGATGAGGGCCTTGCACTTGTCCAGCCAGGGCGTTTCCACCGGAGAGCCGCCGGAGAACACCACAACCACGTTGGCATTGACCTCAGCCACACGGGTAAGCAGCTCCACCTGGTTGGCCTCCAGCTTCATGTCAGGCCGGTCCAGGCCCTCGCTCTCGCCGATTTCCGTCAGACCAAGGCAGAGCAGCACCACCTCGGCCCGGGCGGCAAGGGCCTCGGCCTGGGCCAGCAATTCGGGATTGGCTTTGCCCAGACGGTCGAAGCCCTGGGCATAACCCAGTACATTCAATCCGCTGTCTGCCAGAGCGTCCTTCAGGTTGTCCAGCCGGGTGGTGTTCACCATGCTGGAGCCAGAGCCTTGGTAGCGGGGCGTCTCGGCAAAATCCCCGATGATTGCCACGGAGCAGCCCTGGGGCAGGGGGAGCACCCGCCCCTCGTTTTTGAGCAGGACAATGGAGGCCGCCGCCGCCCGCTGGGCGAAGGCGTGGTGGGCGTCCACATCAAACGCCTGGGGCGCATTTTCGTCAATGACAGTGTCAAAGAGCACGGTGAGATAGCGGTCTACCCGCTCATCCAGCAGCTTCTCAGACAGCTTGCCCTCCCGCACGGCCTGGGCCACAGCACGGTCGCTGTCCCCGCCGGTGGTGGGCATCTCCAGATGGGTCCCCGCCTTCAGGCCGGCCACCCGGTCGTTGGAGCCGCCCCAGTCGGTGACGGTGAAGCCGTCAAAGCCCCACTCCTCCACCAGAATGTCGTGAAGCAACTGCTTGTGCTCACTGGCGAACACCCCGTTGACACGGTTGTAGGCGGACATGATGGACTTGGGACGCCCTTCCTTCACCGCAATCTCAAAGGCGGTGAGGTACACCTCCCGCAGGGTGCGCTGATCCACCACGCTGTCCGAGTGCATCCGCAGAGTCTCCTGGGAGTTGACTGCATAGTGCTTGGGGCAGGCGGATACCCCCTGGGACTGAATGCCCCGGATGTAGGCGGCCGCCATCTTTCCCGCCAGATAGGGATCTTCGGAAAAATACTCAAAGTTGCGTCCGCACAGAGGGGAACGCTTCATATTCAGACCGGGCCCCAGCAGGACGTTCACCCGCTGGGCACGGCACTCCTCCCCCAGCAGCTTGCCCAGCTCCTCGCCCAGCTGCACATCCCAGGAGTTGGCCATGGTGGCCGCCGTGGGAAAGCAGGTGGCAGGTAAGCTGGGGTTTAGCCCCAGGTGGTCCGAGGCCCCGGCCTGCTTGCGCAGGCCGTGGGGGCCGTCGGACAGCCACATGGCTGGAATCCCCAGCCGTTCCACCGCTTTGGAGACAAACTGTCCGCCGCCGCTGAGCAGGGAACACTTCTCTTCCAGTGTCATTTTGGAAATCAAATCAGCGTATTTCACGGTTGGGGACTCCCTTTCTCTCTAAATTGTTTGGATTATGGGTAGATTACACAGTGCCCTGGGTGGTCTCGGCCTGGGCAGCCTCAGCCTCAGCGGCCTTGGCCTTCTTGTAGCCGCGGACAATGGCGACCTCCCAGCCGATGATGGCCACAGCCAGCACCACGTTGATGGCAATGGCGGCCACCTGCCAGGTGGGCAGACCGGTGTTCAGGTTCTCAGGGGCATAGGCACGGCTGTTCACCACGGTGTACAGGATGTTCTTACAGGCCTGACGCATGGCAATCACGCTGGTAGCGCTGCTCTTGTCCTGGAGGTGGTTGGTGGCGGTGTCGTAGTTGACCAGGCAGAAGTCGTTGCCGTTGCGGATGCCCTGATCGGAGTTCATGTAGCCGTACACACCGAAGTAGTCGGTGAGCACCATGCCCACAAAGCCCCACTCGTCACGCAGTACCTTGTTGAGCAGTTCATCGCTGCCGCCAGCCCACTCGGTGCCGATGTAGTTGAAGGCGGACATGATGGCGTCGGCGCCGCCCTCCTTCACAGCCAGCTCAAAGGGCTTGAGGTAGATTTCACGGATGGCCTGCTCCTGCGCCCAGGTGCACAGCATATTGGTGCGGTTGGTCTCCTGGTCGTTGAGGGCAAAGTGCTTCAGGTAGGCGTACACGCCGTACTCCTCTGCACCCACGGTGGCCTTGGCAGCCATCTTGCCGGAGAGCAGACCGTCCTCGGAGTAATACTCGAAGTTACGGCCGGCAAAGGCGGAGCGGTGGATGTTCATGGCGGGCGCATACCAGCCGGAGGTCTCCATCTCGTCGGCCATCTTACCAATGCTGCGGCCGAACTCCAGAGCCAGATCCTGGTTCCAGGTGGAGGCAATCATCACAGCGGCGGGGAAGCCGATGGAGCCAACGCCGGTGAAGTTGTTGTTGATAGAGGCAGGGCCGTCGCAGTCATAGGTCTGCACCTTGCCGATGCTGGCCAGGGGGGCAGTCTGGTAGCCGCCCAGGGCGATGAGGGTGTCCATCTCATCCACGGTGAGCTGATCCAGCAGCTGATCCCACATGGTGTCGGTGTAATCCTTGCCGCGCAGGTCCACCAGCATCAGGCCGTTGCTGGCCCCGGTGGTGGGCATGACGTCATTGGGATTGTTGTAGTCAGCGGGGTTGTAGTTGCTATTGTTCAGGAAGGTGGCCTTGTGCTCGTCAGACATACTCATGTCAGCGGGCGCAGCAGTGGCGGTGTTGTAGTTGGCAAAGCCGTCAGTACGGGACAGGTAGGTCACATCGCCCTTGGTGTGGTCAAACTGGTTGGTGGGGGCAGTCTGGTCGGTGCTGCGCCCCTGGTCGTACACAACGGTGCTGTTTACAGTGTAGCTGTAGGAGTCCAGCACGGTGTGGGAGTCGGAGTTGATGCTGATGATGTAGTCACCGGCCTCCAGGACATAGGCCTTGTGCTCCACGGCGTCGTAGGAGGCCATATCCTCCTCCTTAAAGGTGAGGGTCAGGGTCTCGGAAGCGCCGGGCTCCAGCAGGCTGGTCTTGGCAAAGGCAACCAGGTTGGCAGTGGCCTTCTCAATGCCGCCGTTGGTGTAGGGGGGATTGTAGTACACCTCAACCACGTCCTTACCAGCCACCGAGCCGGTGTTGGTCACGGTGACCTGGATGGAGATGTTGCCCTCGCCGTCCACGGTGGGAGTGCCCATGGTCTGGGTGAAGGTGGTGTAGCTCAGGCCGTAGCCGAAGGGATACTGCACAGTCTTGTCGTAGTCAATGAGCTTCTCGGCAGCGGCAGTTTCATAGAAGCGGTAGCCCACATAGATGCCGTCCACATAGTTGACAAAGGAGGGCACGGTGGCAGGTGCAAACTGAGAGCCCTCAATGGCAAACTCGTCCATGTTGTCATACTGGAAGCTTCCGAAGTTGTTCCAGGTGGGAGTGGCAGTCAGGTCGTACACAAAGGTGTCGGCAGTCTTGGCGGAGGGGTTGACCTCGCCGCACAGCACCTGGCCCAGGGCAGTAAAGCCGCTCTGACCGGCGCCGGGCATGAGGAAGGCGCCCTTGATGGAGTCATACTCCTCCAGCCAGCCCAGCTCCATGGCGTTGGCGGAGTTGATCAGCACCACAACGTTGTCAAACTCGCTGGTGACACGCTCCAGCATGGCCTGCTCACGGTTGGTCAGCTCCAGGTAGTGCTTGGAGGCGTCCAGGTCGTCGCTCTGGGTGGAGTAGCGCACGCCGGAGGCACCCCACATACCGCCGTCCTGGAAGGTGTCCTCGCCGTCATAGCTGGTGGGAAGGTCTGCGCCCTCGCCGCCGGAGCGGGCAATGACCACCAGGGCGATGTCGGAGAACTGCTTGGCGGACTCGAAGATGCCCGCCTGGTCATACTCAGCAATGGTGGGCTCGGGAATGGTCCAGTCCTGGCCCCACATCCCCACAACGGGGCGGGTGGCACGGAAGTTGGTGTAGAAGTTGGTCAGGTCGCTGTTGAGCTGGAACCCGGCCTTCTCCAGGCTCTCCAGAATGGAGACGGTGGGATAGGCCTCGTTCAGAGCGCCGGAGCCGGTGCCGCCGTACACGGGATTGGTGGAGGACCAGCCGAACACGTTCAGCTTAACGCCCTTGTCCAGGGGGAGTGCGCCGTTGTCATTCTTGAGCATGACCACGCCCTCCTGGGCAATCTCAATGCACAGCTCGGTGGCCTCAGCGGCAGTCTCCTCACTGATGGAGCCGTCGCCGGTGGCCAGGGAGATCATCGTACTCATGGGGCCAAAGCAAATGAGGTTGACCACCACGATCAGCGCCAGCACAATGGCCACAACGGCCTGGCTGCGCACCATAAACTTTGTACTGCGGCTTAGCTTGATGCAGCCAACCATCGCAATGATGGCCAGTACCAGCACCACTGCAAAGCCAATCAGGTAGGGGGAGACAGTCTGCAATACATTCAAGACGTCATCAAGATTGATACTTAACACACTTGATTCCTCCTTATTCTTGTTCCATCCTCAATATGATTGGGCGGTCAGCACTCTACCCGTCCGGTCAGCGGCGCAAGCCACTCCCAAGCTGCGCGCCGGCGCCCGGGGACAAAGGCCCCAGCCCTACTCTGGTCATGAGTATACCACAAGGGCGGGTGAAAATTTTGTTTTTTCCTAAACGGTAGGAATCTCGCATAAATGGCAAGGGCAATTGTGCACAACGCACAATTGCCCTCTGTGAATATGTTACAAAAAGTAGAATCTATCCTCCGTCCCCATGGTATGACCCGTAAAATCCATTGGGTCAGCACGGACAAAGGCGGCGGGGTTTTCGGCAAGATGCCCCCACCCCTCACTGGGGAGCGGGGAGGGGAATGAGAATGCGCAGCTCCACCCATTGTCCCTGGCTGGACAGGGTGACGCTCCCATCGTACTTTTCCACGGTGTGGCGGATGCTCTTCAGGCCCAGGCCGTGGTTGGCCCGGTCGGATTTTGTGGTCACCGGATGCCCGTGGAGCAGCTGAAGGGGCTGGTCGCAGTAGTTTTCAAAGCGAAGCAGGGCAAACTGCCGCTGGGCCTTCACGGTGACGTGAATCATGCGCTTGTCCCGCTGGGCCACCTTTTGCTGGCATTCAATGGCGTTGTCCAGGGCATTGCCGAAGATGGTGCACAGGTCCATCACATGGACAAACTCCAGCAGTCCGCCGTCCACCAGACAGGTCAGGGCAATGCCCTCCCGCTGGCACACCATGCGCTTCCCCGCCAACAAGGTATCCAGCACAGGGTGGCCCGTCTTGTCCTGCATTTCCAGACTGGTGATGTCCGCCTCCAGTTCATCCAGATAGCGCTCCCGCAGCACCGCATCCGGGGCGGTGCGCAGGGCGGTGATGATGTGCTTGAGGTCGTGGTACTTGCGGTTGATTAGATCCACGCTCTCCTTGGACTGCTGGTATTGGAGGTACTGACTGCGCAGCACCCCCTCCATGGCGGTCAGCTCCCGGCGGTAGCGCAGCTCACGGCACATCACATGATGGGCAAAGAGAATGGCCACACCCCCCAAATCCACCATGGTGCGGATGTTGAATATAGCCCAGCTGTATCCCTCCAGCGGGAGGGTAAAGGGGCTGTGCACCGCCAAAAAGCTGGCGTTGCTCATGGCAAACACCGCCACGCCAATGACCAGGGCGGAGAACACCTCTCCCCCGGTCATCTCCAGCGCCTCACTCTCCCACCTGCGCCCCCACTCCAGCCAGGCCATCAGGCCGAAGCCCACGGCATACACGGTGAAGATAAGGCATATCCCCTGCCAGCTCCACACCCGCTCCGGCCAGAGGAAGCAGTGAATCTGCCACTCACAAGAGGCCATCAGCTCCGCCAGCACAAAGGCCCGCACGGTGAGATAACAGCTGTCCATGGCCCCTGCCCCGCCGCATTGCCACACAAACAGGAACATTCCCCCCATGGCCACCACCATGCAGGGCACCCACAGCCAAGTGGCCAGCCCCCCGGTCAATTGGAGGAAAGCGACCTGAAATACCAAAAAGCCCGCCGCCGCCAACGCAAACGCCCGTCCGGCCAGCCGCCGCTGCATGGGAAGCAAATAGAGCAGGCAGGCCAGCCACTCCGCCAGGGCTGTGTATATCCGGGGGATGTCGGGCAGGCCGTTCATGGGGCGTCCCCTCCCACATAGTGGTTGAGCGCCTCCAGAAACCCTGCCTTGCGGCTGCGGCTGACGGGAATCTGAGCCTCGCCCACCAGGGCAAAGCCGTCCCGCATACCGTCCACATGGGCCAGGTTGACCAGATACCCCTTGTTACAGCGGTAAAAATGGTGGGGCGCCAGCGACTGCTCCGCCTCCCGCATGGTGCCCGATGACTCCAGAACGCCGCCCCGGGTATAGTAGAGCAGGGTGTGCCCCTGGCTCTCCACATAACGAATATCTCTGGTGGCCAGCTTCTGCACCCCTCCGTCCACGGGCACCAGCAGATGGGTGCGCTCCCGCCGCACCATGCGGGAAATGGCCCGCTCCAGCCGCTGGGCAAAGGCAAAGTAGCTCACAGGCTTGATCAGATAGTCCTGCGCCTCCACCTCATAGCCCTGCACCGCGTACAAAGCGGCGTTGCTGATAAAGATGATCATCACATCCTGGTCTTTGTCCCGGATGTAGCGGGCAGTGGTCACTCCATCCATAAACTGCATCTGAACATCTAGTAAAATCAGGTCAAACTCCGCTTTGTAGCCGATGGCGATGTCCTCCCCGTCGGTAAAGCGCACCACAGAAATTTCCTCCCCACTGTCGGCGGAAAAGCGTTTGAGATAGTCCTCCAACTGGTGGGCGTACTGGTCCTGATCCTCCACAATGGCGATGCGCAGCATCTGTATGCCCTCCTTCCCTCTGGCTGCACGGTTGTCTGTCCTAGGGCGCATACAGCGCCTTTTCCCAAAGCCAGCCCCCGGCGGGGGACTGGTGTGCGAAAGTATCATAGCACAGCCCCCGGGGAGGATTCAACCCTCCCACGCAGGCGTCCATGCAAACACAAAGGGCCACGGCGCTGCCGTGGCCCTCTTGAAGCTCCAAATGAGAGCCTTACTTGGCGTACTCGATGGCCTTGGTCTCCCGAATCAGGTTGACCTTGATTTGACCGGGGTACTCCAGCTCGTCCTCAATCTTCTTGGCAATATCCCGGGCCAGGATTACCATGCGGTCCTCGCTGACCTCCTCGGGCTTGACCATGATGCGCACCTCACGGCCGGCCTGGATGGCGTAGGCCTTATCCACACCGGGGAAGGAGGAGGTGAGCTCCTCCAGCTTCTCCAGGCGCTTGATGTAGTACTCCACATTCTCCCTGCGGGCGCCGGGACGGGCCGCAGAGATGGCGTCGGCGGCCTGCACCAGACAGGCCACGATGGTGCGGGCCTCTACATCGCCGTGGTGGGCCTCAATGGCGTGGATAACCGCCTCGTTCTCCTTGTACTTGCGGGCCAGCTCCACACCGATTTGCACATGGGAGCCCTCCACCTCGTGGTCGATGGACTTGCCCAGGTCGTGGAGCAGACCGGCACGCTTGGCCTGGTTCACATCTGCCCCAATTTCCGCCGCCAGCAGCCCCGCCAGGTGGGACACTTCAATGGAGTGGTTGAGCACATTCTGCCCGTAGCTGGTGCGGTACTTCTGGCGGCCCAGCAGCTTGACCAGCTCTGGATTGAGGCCGTGGACATTGGTTTCAAACACAGCCCGCTCGCCCTCTGCCTTAATGGTGGCGTCCACCTCACGCTTAGCCTTCTCCACCATATCCTCAATGCGGGTGGGATGGATGCGCCCGTCCAAAATGAGCTTTTCCAGGGCCAGCCGGGCAATCTCACGGCGCACCGGGTCAAAGCAGGACACGGTAATGGCCTCGGGCGTATCGTCGATGATGAGGTCCACGCCGGTCATGGTCTCCAGCGTGCGGATGTTTCTCCCCTCACGGCCGATGATGCGTCCCTTCATCTCGTCGTTGGGCAGGGGCACTACGGACACAGTGGCCTCCGCCACATGGTCGGCAGCGCAGCGCTGAATGGCCAGCGCAATCTGCTCCCGGGCGTAGTTGTCCGCCTCCTCCTTGAAGCGCGCCTGAATCTCCTTGATTTTCACGGCCTCCTCGTGGGTGACCTCTTCCTCTATCTGCTCGATGAGGTAGCGCTTGGCCTCCTCCGTGGTCAGGCCGGAGATGCGCTCCAGCTCCGTCAGCTGGCTGGCCTTTAGCTGCTCCAGATGGGCACAGTCTGCCTCAATCTGCGCAGTACGGGCGGCAAGCTTCTCCTCCTTGCGCTCCATATTCTCCAGCTTGCGGTCCAGGTTCTCCTCCTTGGCGTTGAGGCGGTTTTCCTGGCGCTGCAGCTCGTTGCGCCGGTCCTTGACTTCCTTTTCAAACTCATTGCGGGCCTTGAGGATTTCCTCCTTGGCCTCCACTGCGGCCTCCCGCTTTTTGTTCTCGGCGCTCTTAATGGCCTCGTTGAGCACACGCCGGGCCTCTTCCTCTGCCGAGCCGATTTCCCGCTCTGCATAGCGCTTGCGGCGCTGGTACCCCAGCACACTGCCGCCGGCAAGACCTGCCGCCAGGGCCACCAGCAGCATGATTACGGCAATCCATACAGGGATCATAGCGATTCCCACACCTCCTGATTCATAAAGTATGATAACAACACAAAAGAAAGACGCGATGCGCAAGGCTGCGCACCGCGATAACCTGAAAAGCCCCCGCACCGCAGGGTGCAGTCCGCCCTGCATCCAACAGGTTCCGAGTTCCCCGGCAGCAGCCGGAACGGGCATCCCCCATCGACGCTCCACCGGGGCCATATATCTGGACACCTGCCAACGGCAGGTATGCGATTAGCTCAAACAGCGGGGAATTCCCCCCTGGCTTTTCGTAATTATCTTAGAACATTGTATCGGGACACAGCCCCTGTGTCAAGTGAAAATGTGGGCGGGCGGAAAAAAAGTCCGCCCCCAGCCGCAGCATAAAATCTCCCGCACCCGCCCGCCCTGGACGGACAAAGCTCCGGGGCAGGCGGGCAGCTTTACTCCAGGCCAAACCCCTCAGCAGCAGTCGCAGGACATCCCCTGGGGCAGGGAATCGTCCTCGTCCACCCACTCCCGCTCCACGTCCACCACCCTGTACTGGGTGGCAGTGTCCCGGATGACCACCTTGGCAATGCCTGCATTGATGATGAGCCGGCGGCACATGGAGCAGGAGGTGGCCCCGGCAATCAGCTCCCCGGTCCGGGGGTTGCGGCAGGTCATGTACAGCGTGGCCCCCAGCACCTCCCGCCGGGAGGCGGAGATGATGGCGTTGGCCTCTGCGTGGACAGAGCGGCACAGCTCATACCGCTGTCCCGAGGGAATCTTCATGGCCTCCCGGGTGCAGTAGCCCAAATCTCCGCAATTTTTCCTCCCCCGGGGCGCACCGTTGTAGCCGGTGGAGACAATCTCGTCATGGTTGACAATGATGGCCCCGTAGCACCGGCGCATACAGGTGGAACGCTCCAGCACCGTCTGGGCAATGTCCAGGTAATAGTTCTCCTTGTCGATGCGGCTCATGGCCTAAAATCCTCCTTGGTACAGGCCCGGAGACACCTCTGCCGGGCACAAGTTCACATTTTGTTTACGCTTACCCCATTGACGGGTTCATTTTTACCCATTATGATAGGGAATAATCAATTCAGCATGCGGCATTCCGGAGGTGCGGCCCCATGATTCGACAATTTCTAACCCGGTTTATGACCGGTCGCTACGGCATGGACCAGTTAAATATTGCACTGATGGTGGGGTATATCCTCCTATATCTGCTCTTCTGCATTACCCGCCTGCTGGTGCTGGATTTGCTCTCCCTGGCGCTGGTGTTTATCACCCTGTTCCGTATGCTCTCCCGCAATCTGGAGCGCCGCCGCCAGGAGAACCTCCGCTTTCTCCAGCTCTCCCGCCCCCTGGCCCAGGCTGCCAAAACCCTGCACCTGCGCTTGAAGGACCGGGAGCACCGCTATTTCCGCTGCCCCAACTGCGGCCAGCAAATGCGGGTGCCCCGGGGTAAGGGGAACATCACCGTCCACTGCCGCTCCTGCGGAGCCACCTTCCAGGAAAGAAGCTGAGCAAAGGCGTACCTCTTTGAGGCACGCCTTTGCTTGCGTATTCAGCCCTTCTTATTGATGACCACTTTGTCGGGGCTCATCTTCTGGCGCACCAGCATAAAGCCGGGCATACCGCCTGCGGCGCACACCTGCCGAGTGAACTGATCGGCATAGGGGAAGAGCTGCTGATAGCACTGCACATGGAAGGCCTTCTTGTCCTCATCGGTAAGCCCTCCGTCAATCTGGAACACGCCCAGCACCTCTACGGACACAAAGAACTTGTGGTCAGGCCCCTCGCTCTTGTCCTTGGCGCCCTGGTAGAGCTTGGCGATGCAGCGGGTCCCGTCCTGGTTGTAGTTTACAGAGAAGTTGAATGTACTCTCCAGCTGTACCTGGCCGGGCTTGTCCAGCTTGTTGAAGAACTGCAAATCCTGCAGCTTGTAGGATAACATATGTAATTCTGCCATTGGTAGCACCTCCGAAATCGGTCTGTTTCCAGTAGTATACCATACCCCTTTCCCAGCCGCAACGGGAATCGAACACTTTTCACGAAAATTCTACATTTTGAGGTGAACGCTATGTTTCAAGCCGCCCCAGACACCATTGCCGCCATTGCCACCCCCCTTGTCCCCTCCGCCATCGGCATTCTCCGCCTGTCCGGTCCCCAGGCCATTGCGGTGCTGGAGCAGGTGTTTACGCCCTGCAAGGGCGTCCCCATGTCCCAGCGCCCCGACCGGCAGCTGGTGTACGGCACTCTGAGGGACCAGACGGGCGCTGTCATCGACCTCTGCCTGGCAACCGTCTCCCGCAGCCCCCACAGCTACACCGGCGAGGACACCGCCGAATTGCAGTGCCACGGCTCCCCCGCCGTGCTCACCCTGGGCTTGGAGGCCCTCTTTGCCGCCGGTGCGCGGCAGGCCCAGCCGGGGGAATTTACCCGCCGGGCCTTTTTGTCCGGTAAGCTGGATTTGCCCCAGACCGAGGCGGTGGCCGACCTGATTCACGCCGAGTCCCCCCAAGCCGCCCGTCAGGCTGCCGGTCAGCTGGGGGGCGTGCTCTCCCAGCGCATTGCCGCCATTTACGACGGTCTCACCGACCTGATGGCCCACTTCCACGCCGTGCTGGACTATCCCGATGAGGATATTGAGCCCTTTCAGGCCCAGGAGATTTCCGCCGCCCTGGAGCAGGCCGCCGGGGACCTGGCGAAGCTGACCGGGAGCTATCGCCGGGGGCGCGCCCTGGTGGAGGGCATTCCCTGCGCCCTGGTGGGGCGGCCCAATGCGGGTAAGTCCACCCTGTTCAACACCCTGCTGGGGTATGACCGGGCCATTGTCACCCCCATCGCCGGCACCACACGGGACACTGTGGAAGAGCGGCTCCACCTGGGCGGGGTACTCCTGCGCCTCATTGACACCGCCGGACTGCGCCAGGCGGAAGACCAGGTGGAGCAGATCGGCGTGGAGCGCAGCCGTGCGGCGGTGGAGCGGGCCGAGCTGGTGCTGGTGGTGCTGGACGGCAGCGCCCCCCTCACCCCAGAGGACGAGCAAGCCCTCCGCCTGGGGCAAAGCGCCCCCCACTGCGTGGTGATTTGGAACAAAGCCGACCTATGCCCCGCCGCCCACACCCTGGAGCAGCTGGCGCCGGGGGTGCCCTCCGTCACCCTCTCCGCCCTCACGGGGGCAGGGGTGGAGCAGCTGGAGGATGCCGTTCAGGCCATGTTCCCCCAGGACACCGGACTGCGCCCCGGCGCACTGCTCACCAACGCCCGCCAGGCCGAGGCCGCCCAGCGTGCCAGCCAGGCAGTTTCCCAGGCCGCCCAGGCGCTGCAGGGCGGCCTGCCCCCCGACGCTGTGCTCTTCCACGTGGAGGACGCCCTCACAGCCCTAGGCCAGCTCACCGGCCGTGTGGTGCAGGAGGATGTCACCGCCCGTATTTTTGAGCGCTTCTGCGTGGGGAAGTAACTCTCTCTGTCCTGTGAAAAGACGCCCCTTGGACGTGTCCAAGGGGCGTCTTTGTGCTCCAGCCATGCGCTCCTGTCTTTCCCGCTCTATGGCCTCTTACAGCTTCTGCTTGAGCTGATAGAGCAGGTTCAACGCCTCAATGGGGGTGAGGGTTTCCACGGCGGTGGCCCGCAGCTGCTCCAGCACCGCCTGTCCCGCCACATCGCCCAGGGTGAGCTGCTCCTCCTGCACCGGCGGGGCGGACTGTCCCTGGGGGTGGCCCTGCTCCTCCAGCTGGCGCAAAATCTCCCTGGCCCTGCGTATCACACGCTCCGGCACCCCCGCCAGCTTTGCCACCTCAATGCCATAGCTCTGGTCGGCGCCGCCGGGTATGATTTTGCGCAGAAAGAGGATGTCATCCGCCTTTTTCTTCACGGCAATGTGGTAGTTGCGCACCCCCTCCAGCTGGTGCTCCACCTCGGTCAGCTCGTGGTAGTGGGTGGCAAAGAGGGTCTTTGCGCCCAGGCGCTTGCGGTCGGCACAGTGCTCCAGCACCGCCCGGGCGATGGACATTCCGTCGTAGGTGGAGGTTCCCCGGCCGATCTCGTCCAGGATAATCAGGCTGCGGGGGGTGGCGCTGCGCAGCATCTGGGCCACCTCGGTCATCTCCACCATAAACGTGGACTGCCCCCCTGCCAGGTCATCAGAAGCGCCAATGCGGGTGAATACCCGGTCCACCACCCCAATGCGGGCGGCTCGGGCGGGAACGAAGCTGCCCATCTGCGCCATGAGCACAATGAGCGCCACCTGGCGCATATAGGTGGATTTGCCCGCCATGTTGGGGCCGGTGAGAATGGTCAGCCGCCCGCCCTCCTGGTCCATCTGGGTGTCATTGGGGACAAACAGGGTGTCCTTGAGCATTTTCTCCACCACCGGGTGCCGCCCCTCCTGGATGTGGAGCAGGCTGCTCTCATCCACCACCGGACGGCAGTAGTTCTGATCCACCGCCACAATGGCAAAGGAGAGGAGCACATCCAGGGCGCCCACCCCCGCAGCGGCCTGCTGCACCTGGCGCACCTGGGCGGCGGCCTGTTCCCGCAGCTTGCAAAACAGCTGGTACTCCAGCGCAGTGATGCGGCTTTGTGCGGAGAGAATTTCATGCTCCAGGTCCTTGAGCTCCTGGGTGATAAACCGCTCGCAGTTGACCAGGGTTTGCTTGCGGATGTAGTCCTGGGGCACCAGGTCATAATAGGACTTGGACACCTCAATGTAGTAGCCGAACACCTTATTATAGCGCACCTTCAGGCTCTTGATGCCCGTGCGCTCCTTCTCCCGGCTCTCAATGGCCAGAATCATGTCCGCCCCATGCTCCAGCACATCCCGCAGGCGGTCCACCTCCTGGTCGTAGCCCGGCCGGATAAAGTCCCCCTCCCGGATGGCAGTGGGAAGGGGGCGCTTCTCCTCCTCGTCCCGAATGGCCCGCTCAATCTCCTGGCACAATCCCTCCAGCCCGGAGAAGCTTGCGCACACCTGGAGCGCCAGAGGGGCGGCCAGGGCGGACACCTGGGCGGCCAGGGCGGGCAGCACCCCCAGCCCCTGGGCCAGCAGCTTCATGTCCCGGGCGTTGGCGCTTCCGTACACCACCTTGCCAATCAGCCGCTCCAAATCGGGAATCTGGCGCAGCATCAGCCCCAGCTCCTCCCGCTCCATGGCGTAGTGGGTGAGCACCTCCACCGCCTCCTGCCGCCGGGCAATTTCCGCCGGGTTGCGCAGGGGGCGCTCCAGCCAGGCGCGAATCATCCGGTGCCCCATGGCGGTGCGGGTTT
Organism: uncultured Oscillospiraceae bacterium; assembly: GCA_944387115.1. Lineage (GTDB taxonomy): Bacteria > Bacillota > Clostridia > Oscillospirales > Oscillospiraceae > Enterenecus. The sequence continues at coordinate 2,594 of CALXDR010000015.1, read as the reverse complement.
TGTCCAGCACCCAGAGCAGGGACCCCCGCTTTTCCTTTCCCCGCAGCGTTTCCGTCAGCTCCAGATTGCGCCGGGCGGTGAGGTCCAGCTCCAAATACCGGCTGCCATCTCCATCCTCCAGCACCAGCGGACCCAGATGGCTCAAATCGGTCTTCTGGGTGTCCGCCAGGTAGGCGGCCAGCGCACCGGCCGCAGACAGGCACAGCCCCTTGCGTGCCTGGTCCGCCTCCACCCTGGCCATTCCCTCCCACAGTCCGCAGGACTGCAGCGCCTGCTGCGCCTGGGCAGGGCGGAACCGCTCCTCCCCGCCGGGCTGGCACAGGCAGGCCAGACGATCGCGCAGAAAGGCCCCCAGCGCCTCCTCTGCCGCCGCCTCAGGGGAGAGCAGCGCTTCGGCAGGCGGGCAGGCGGACAGGTGATTCATCAGCCGGGACAAGGGCTCCTCCCCCTGGTAGGCCGCCACCACAAACTGCCCTGTGGACATATCGCACCGGGCCATTCCCCACCCCCGGCTGTCCCGGTAGAGGGCGCAGATATAGTTGTTGCGGCTCTCATCCAGCATCACGTCCTCCATGGCGGTGCCGGGGGTGACAATGCGGATAATGTCCCGCTCCACCAGTCCCTTGGAGGAGGCCGGGTCCTCCATCTGCTCGCAGATTGCCACCTTATATCCCCGCTTGATCAGCCGGGCGATGTAGCTCTGGGCGGAGTGGTAGGGCACGCCGCACATGGGTACCCGCTCCTCCTCCGGCTTGTTTCTGTCCCGGGTGGTGAGGGTAAGCCCCAGCTCCTCCGCCCCCACCTTGGCGTCCTCGTGGAACATCTCGTAGAAGTCCCCCAGGCGGAAGAAGAGCAGGCAGTCCCGGTGCTCCTCCTTCATCTTTAGATATTGACGCATCATGGGGGTCAGTTCAGCCATGAAGCCACACTCCTTCTTTGTATCTGTTGCAAGATAGCGGCGGGGAACCGCAGCTGTGTCCCCCGCCAAAATAGACCTGCTGCCCCGCAGCTGCCTATGTCCACAGCCACGCCGGTATCGCCGTACCTCCGGGCACAGGCTGCATCGGGCACAGCGGCGCTTATTTGATATTCTCAAGGGCTAAGCCCGTCTACTCTCCGCCAAAATCCGTAATCACATACACATACCGCACATTGTCCACATCCGCAGCGGGCTGAATCTCCGCATAGCGGCTCAGTCCGTCCTCCTCGGTGTGCAGGGTGCGGATGGAGCCCACCAGCAGCCCCTGGGGATAAAGCCCTCCCAGCCCGGATGTGACCACCTGGTCACCGGATACCAGCTGGGTGTCGGCAGGCAGAAAGCTCAGCTTGAGCATTCCCTGGAGCATCAGGGTAAAATCCCCCTCCAGAATGGCGTTGTCGTCTGTGCGGGCAATGCGCCCCCCGATTTCCACCTCAGGGGAGAGCACCGTATCCACCAGCGCCCAGTTATCCCCCACTTCAGACACCACGCCCACCAGATTGCCGTACTCGTCCACCACGCAGTTGTGGAGGGCCACCCCGTCGGCGCTCCCCCGGTCAAGGGTGAGGTTGGACTCCCAGTTGGACACAGAGCGGCGGATGACCATAGCCTCCTCATATTGAAACTCCGGCCGAGCCTCCGCCAGGCCCAGAAGATTTTGCAGCCGCTCCACCTCCCGCAGGGCGTCCTGCCCCGCTCGGGCCTCCTCCTGTGCCTCAGCCAGCTGCTTGCGTGTCTCCTCCAGCTCCGCCTGGAGCTGGTCAAAGCGAAAAGCCCGGTTGTATTGGTCTTCTACCCAGCTTGTGATGGCAGAGGACACCGTGCGAAAGGGGGTAAAGGCCACCTCCAGCACATTGCCCAGAGGATTCCCCCCCAAAATGGCATTGCCCAGCGCCAAAACCGCCGCCAGCAGTACAGCCGCCACCACCAGCAAAAACCCGTTTTCCTGGAAAAATCGCTTCATACCTCGTCCCTCACTGGGCCGCCAGGGCCAGCAGGTCCACTCCAAACCCCGCCAGGATGCGCCCCAAGCGGTAAATCGGCAGACCCATTACATTGAAATAGTCCCCGTGGATGCCGGAGACAAACAGCGCCCCCAGCCCCTGAATGCCATAGGCGCCCGCCTTGTCCACGGGCTCGCCGCTGGCGATATAGTTGGTGATTTCGTCCGGCTCCACCTCCCGGAAGGTGACGGTGGTCACCTCGTGCTCCGTCACCACCTGCCCACGATAGCACACCGTCACCCCGGTGTACACATAGTGGCGGTTTCCGGAGAGGGCGGAGAGCATGGAGAAGGCATCCCCCTCGCTCTCCGGCTTGCCCAGCACCGCCCCCTCCAGGGCCACGACAGTATCCGCGGCAATGATGAGGGTGTCCTCATCCGCCTGGCGCAGCACCGCCTCCGCCTTGCGGCGGGAGAGCAGCTCCACCATATGGGCGGGGGAGAGGTTGCCCTCCACCCGCTCGTCCACATTTGGGGCGGTGACCTTAAATCCCTTCAGCCCCATCTGCCCCAGTAGCTCCCGCCGGCGGGGGGACTGGGATGCCAAAATAATATCCATAGTGTGAAATAGACCTCCAAAAGTATTCAGGTTTGGCGGTGTGCCCGTCCTGG
>CALXDR010000014.1 GCA_944387115.1 uncultured Oscillospiraceae bacterium | reverse complement strand
TGCCATACTCTTTCCCAAGGAATTGGAGGATCAATCATGCAAGTTTTAGAAGCCCTGCTCATGTACCAGAACACCAGATTGGGGCCTCTGCCCTTGAAAATATCCAGACCTATTATAACGCTGACGGCAGGCTTGCCTACATCGAAGCCACGGACGCAGGGCTGGCCGAAGCCTACCATGATATGATTGACAGCGGCCAGTGCCTTTCCATCCTGTACGGCGTTGACGGCCTGATACTGGACACCTTTGCACAGGATGGCCGGATATTGGATGGTACCTTCGATAAAGAGCAGTTTCTGTCCGGTGGCTATGTGGTGATGGAGGCCGCCACCGGCGCAGAGGACAGCGAGAAAGAAACACAGCCGACCTATTGTGTTGGGGATATGGTAAAACTGAACGGTCAGCAGTATGAAGTGATGGCCATTGTGGCAGACATACCCACAATCACCGAGGGCGTCAACAGCAGTACGCAGGATTTCCTTTCGTTCTATCTTCCGGCAGATACGTTCCAGTCTATGTACCCGGACAACACGCTGCGCAAGCTGTTCTTTGATGTAGACGAGGAATACCAGCCGCAGGCGGAAGAAATGCTGATTGACTACCGTGACACCGTGGATAAATCCCTGAACTATACCGCAAAATCCACCCTGATGGAACATTATCAGGAGCAGACACGGGCCAATACGGTCATGGGCTTTGCAATCAGCTTGATCATTGCCCTTGTGGGTATTTTGAACTTCATCAATTCCATGCTCACAGCGATTGTTTCCCGGCAGAAAGAATTTGCCATGATACAGAGTATCGGCATGACAAAGCGGCAGCTTCGGAGTATGCTCATTGACGAGGGCCTGTATTATGCCGGCAGCACCTTGCTGGCGTCCTACGTCTTAGGCGCTCTGGCCGTTGGCATTGGCGTGCGTATGATGGTATCCACGGACTGGACGGCGACATTCCACTTTACGCTATTGCCGCTGGCAATCTGTACACCGGTTTTGATTGTGTTTGCAATTCTGATTCCCTATATCTGCTTTAAGAATTTGGAGCGGCAAAGCATTGTGGAAAGACTTCGGGCAACGGATTAACGATGGTTTCATAGGGGCAGCGCCACCGTCTCCGGTCCCATGAAACATCAGTGGGTTTGATACACCTGCGCCCGCCCCCCAAATGAAAGCGCCCGCCCCCCATTGGGGGGCGGGCGCTTTCATTTCAAACTCCAGACTCATCAAGTCTTATTTCCCGACTTCAATAGCTGCCAGGTAGGCGCTGCGGGTGGCCTGATCCACCTTACCGGGCTGAATGGCGTCGCCCACCACCCAGGTCTTCAGGCCCTTGGCCTCAGCGGCCTGCTTCAGCTGAGAGATGTCCACGCTCTTCATGCCCAGGGCAAAGAGCACAGTATCCGCCTCCAGGGTGTGCACCCCATCGGCATTCTCCACCTCCACGCTGTTGGCGGTGATGTTCAGGCAGCGGGTCTTGGGCATCATGCCCACGCCGCACTTCTCCATCTCCCAGATGAGCGCCTCACGGTACATACCGAAGGACTCGTTGGCCAGACGGTCCAGCATCTCCACCACAGTGACCTCGTGGCCAATCTTTTGCAGGTACAGGCCGGCCTCACAGCCCACCAGGCCGCCGCCCACCATCACCACCTTGTGGCCGGGCTTGACCTTGCCGTCGTACATATCCATGGTCTTCCAGGCGTGCTCGATGCCGGGAACGGGGGGACAGGTGGGGACAGAGCCGGTGGCGAAAATCACGCCGTCCGCCCCAAAGCTGTCCAGATTCTCCGGGGTGACCTTGGTGCCCAGACGGACCTCGATGTCACGCCGCTCCACCTCACGCACCAGCACATTCTTGAAGTTGCGCAGGTCGGGCTTATCCACATCCACATCGGTAAAGCGGAGCAGGCCGCCCATGTAATCGGCCTCATCCACCAAAATCACCTTCTGGCCCCGGTCGCTGGCAGTGATGGCCGCCTGCATACCGGCAGCGCCGGCGCCCACAATGAGCACGGTTTCACACTTGGAGGCAGGGGCCAGCGTGTCCGGGTCAAAGGGCAGGTGCGCCAGGGGATTGATGGTGCAGTGGCCCACATACAGCGCCAGCTCCTCACTGGTGTAGGGCAGGTCGTCATAGCCCTCCTCGGGGGAGCCGGGGAAGCATTTGTAGCAGCGCAGGCAGCGGCGGATGCAGTCCTCCTGTCCGCACTCGGCCTTGTGGGCAAACTCAGGGTCGGCCAGCATCTGGCGGCCCAGAATCACAAAGTCCACCTTGCCCTCGGCAATAGCCTGCTCGCACATCTCGGGGGCGTTGATGCCGCCCACAGCGCCCACGGGCAGCTTGGTATACCCCTTGATGATGGCGGCGGTGTCGATATTCAGGCCGTGGGGGTGGAACATACTGCTCTCGGTGCCAGACTTGACAGACTCCTCATAGATGCCGCAGGTGACGTGCACAGAGGTGATGTAGGGCTCGGCCATGGCCACAAAGCGGCCGGTCTCCTCGGCGGTGATGCCGCCGGGCTGGTGGTCGGTGCCGTCAATGCGCAGCTCCACCAGGAAGTCGGGGCCAACAGCCTCACGCACAGCCTTGAGAATTTGCAGGGGGAACTTGGCACGGTTCTCCAGGCTGCCGCCGAACTGGTCGTCACGGGTGTTCATCAGCGGGGAGAGGAACTGGGTGAACAGGAAGCCGTGTCCGCCGTGGATGAGCACGCCGTCAAAGCCGGCCTTCTGCATATAGGTGGCGGCCACAGCGAAGTCATTGGCGATGCGGTCCATATCCGCCTGGTTCATGGCACGCACCTTCACCCCTGCCAGGTTGGTGCACTCCACAGGGCCCACAGCTTCCTGACCGGGGCCGAAGGGCACCTTCTCCTTGCCGCAGTGCACCAGCTCAGCCAGGGCCACCGCACCGTGGCTCTGGATGCGGCGGGCATACTCACCCACAGCCTGGAAGGTATCCATATCCTCTTCAGGCTTTGCAAAGTCAAAGGGACGGAAGCCGGGAATGCGCACAGCGTCGGTGAAGTTGACATCCGTCTCACCCACAATCACGCAGGCGTTTCCGCCCTTGGCGCCGCTTTCCAGCTTGCGGTAGGTGAAATCACGGGCGGCGGGGTTTTGCACAATCAGGCCGAAGGCCATGGGTGCGCTGACGATGCGGTTGCGATAGGTCACCTTGCCCACCTGCATGGGCGCAAACAAATGGGGGAACTTCATGCTGCATCTCCTCTTTCTCACAAGATTGATAAAGAAATCTCCGGCATATTGACAGGCTGTTAACAAGCTTTCCCCGCCCCACAGAGGTGAAAAACACACTTTTACCCGGAAAACTCCAAGTTTTTCAGTAAGTTATCCAGAAACAACTCGTCTGTACCAGATATTACAGTGAAATTGTACCATAGTTCGTGCCCAATGTGAAATTCATGTTTTTTGCCCTATTGATAATTTTTTTCTATTAGTTTATACTAAATTCCCATGCGCTGCCATGTGCAGCACATCCCCCATCCGGCAAGGAGGTTCCCCTGTGAATACAGAGCAGCTGCGCTATTTCCTCTCCATCGCCCGCCACCGCAGCTTTACCGAGGCGGCCAGGGAATTTTACGTCACACAGCCCACCATCACCCATCAAATCGCCGCACTGGAGCGGGAGCTGGGGGTACGGCTGTTCCTGCGCACCACCCGGAGCGTGTCCCTCACACGGGCCGGGGAGCTGTTTTTGGGCTCTGCCAAGCAAATGCTGGAGCTGGACAGTCAGGCCAGGGAGCGCCTGCGCCAGCTGTCCTCCGGCGCGCAGCAGGCCCTGAAAATCGGCTATCTCAACAGCGCCACCCGGCACTTTCTCCCCCAAATCATCGCAGAGTATCGCCAGCGCCACCCCCAAGTGCGCATTGACCTGGTCCGGCGGGATGCCGCAGGACTGCAGGAGGGGACCGCAGAGGAATGCTTTGATCTAGTCTTTTCCGTGCTCTCCGACCTGGAGGGCATGAGCGGTTACACCACACGCAAGCTCACCTCAGACTTCTATTGCATTGTATGTCCCAAGCACCATCCCTGCCTGTCCGACACCCAATTGGACTATGAAAAGCTGGCCGCCGAGCACTTTGCCTGTATGTCCAGAACCAGCGGCGCGCTGATGCACAAGCAGTTTTTGCAGATTTGCCGTTCCCTGGGCTTCTCCCCCACCTCCGTCACCGAATACCCCGCCATGGAGGATGTGCTCTTTGCCGTGGAGTGTGCCCAGGCCATCGCCATCCTCCCCTACCATGTGCGCACCTATATGCACACCAACCTGGCCTTCATCCCCCTGGATATTGACACCCCTGCCATTCACCTGGGGCTGGCCTGGCGCACCCCCACGGACAACCCCTGCATCCACTGGTTTTTGGACCTCATCAATCACTTTCTTGTAGAACACCCCCAGCTGTTCTAAGGCGCAAAGGAGCTGCACCCCATGACCTTATCCCAATTAAAGTATGCCATCGCCGTGGCGGAGGCCGGTTCGATGAACGAGGCGGCCAAACGACTCTACCTTTCCCAGCCCAGCTTGACCAGCGCCATCCGGGAGCTGGAGCGGGAAATGAACATCTCCATTTTCCTGCGCACCAACAGGGGCATCTCCGTATCCCGGGAGGGGGAAGTCTTTCTCGGCTACGCCCGCCAGGTGCTGGAGCAGGCCAATCTGCTGGAAGAACGCTATCTCCATCGAGGAGGGGGAAAGCAGCAGTTCTGCGTCTCCACCCAGCACTACGCCTTTGCCGTCAACGCCTTTGTGGACGTCATCAAGACCTACGGGCAGGCCGAGTATGACTTCAGCCTGCGGGAGACGCAGACCTATGAGCTCATCGACGACGTGGCCCGCATGAAGAGTGAGCTGGGGGTGCTCTACCTCAACTCCTTCAACGAGGTGGTGCTGCGCAAGCTGCTCAAAAGTCAAAACCTCATCTTCCACCCCCTCTTTGTGGCCCAGCCCCATATCTTTATCAGCAGCCGCCACCCGCTGGCCAGCGCCAAGCGGGTGACCATGTCCCAGCTTCAGCCCTACCCCTATCTGTCCTTTGAGCAGGGGGATCACAACTCCTTCTACTATTCCGAGGAGATTTTCAGCCCTCTGGACCGCTCACGCAACATTCGGGTGCGGGATCGGGCCACCCTGTTCAACCTGCTCATCGGTCTCAACGGCTACACCGTGTCCAGCGGGGTGCTGGACGAGGAGCTCAACGGGCGGGACATCATCGCTATCCCCCTGGATGAAGAGGGTGAGATGCACATCGGCTACATCACCCACCAGCAGTGTACTCTGTCCCGTCTGGGCAGCGCCTATGTCGAAGCGCTGCGGCGGCATATTCAAAAATAGCAGCCCACCCCCGGCGCTTGCTATAGTTTTTTTCTATTGCAACTCCTTAGTTTCTTGTATTTTACAACCCTCACCCCCTGCCCTATAATAGGACCCATCCCAAGAAACCGAAAGGAGCCATGCACGATGTCTCACCTAACCGCCCCCTTCCGCTACGACTTTGTGGGCAGCTTCCTCCGCCCGGCCCGTCTCAAGCAGGCCCGTGTGGACTTTGAAGCAGGCCTCATCTCCCACGCCACCCTGACCAAGGTGGAGGACGAGTGTATTGCCCACCTCATTGCCAAGCAAAAGGCCGCAGGCTACCACACCATCACCGATGGCGAATTCCGCCGCAGCTACTGGCATTTAGACTTCATGTGGGGTCTGGAGGGCATCGAGCGCATCGAACTGGAGCAGGGCTATCTATTCCACGGCGAGGAGACCGCCCGCGGCTCGATCAAGCTGGTGGGCAAGCTGGGCGGACGCTGCCACCCCTTTGTGGACCATTTCCGCTATGTCAAGCAATTCGAGGACGGCAACACCCTGGCCCGTCAGACCATCCCCGCCCCGGCGCAGCTTCTGGCGGAGTTGTTCCGGGGAGAAAACGGCAGGCAGACCCGCTCCATCTACCCTGACCTGGAAGAGCTCATCCAGGATATTGCCGCCGCCTACCGCCAGGTCATTGACGATTTGTACCAGGCCGGCTGCCGCAACATCCAGCTGGACGACTGCACCTGGGGGATGTTCTGCGACACCAAATACTGGAGCAATCGCCAGGCCGGCGCCGTCACCGTGGAGGAGGAGGCCGCCAAATATCTGCGCCTGAACAATCTGGCCATCCAGGGCCATGCCCAGGATCTGACCTTCACCACCCACGTCTGCCGGGGCAACTACCACTCCACTTGGGCCGCTTCCGGCGGCTATGCGCCCATTGCCCCCATCCTCTTCGCCCAGGAGCAGGTGTCCGCCTACTACCTGGAGTTTGACGACGAGCGCTCGGGGAGCTTTGAGCCCCTCCGCTTTGTCTCCCCGGAAAAGCAGGTGGTACTGGGCCTGGTGACCACAAAATCTCCCGTGCTGGAGGATGCAGACACCCTGCGTGCCCGCATCCGGGAAGCCGCCCAGTACATCCCCCTGGAGCGGCTGTGCCTCAGCCCCCAGTGCGGCTTCGCCTCCTGTGAAATCGGCAACAAGCTCACCGAGGAGGAGCAGTGGGCCAAGCTGGCGCTGGTGCGCCGGGTGGCCCAGGAGTTCTGGGGCTGACCTCCCTTGTCCCCCGGTCTCCATCCCATTACATGGACCAGGGCGTTCCCGTTACGCCATTGCAAACACCCCCTCTCTGCAGCCATTGCGGAGAGGGGGTGTTGTGTTTGAAAGGCAAGCGCCGTGCCTGGAACGGATACAGGCAACTGCCGGACTGTGGCCCGGCAGTTGCCTGCTGCACGGCAGGAGGGGCAATCTCAGCCGGCCCTTACCGGCGGCCCTCCAGCTCCTCTGTAAACTGGTCGTGAATCACCTGCACCGCCCGGTCTGCCTGGTCCATATCCACCAGCACAGACACTTTAATCTCACTGGTGGAAATCATGCTGATGTTGATGCCTGCATTGAACAGCGCCTCAAACATGGCCGCAGCCACACCGGGGTTGTTGTACATACCGGCCCCCACCACAGAGACCTTGGCGATGTTCTCACAGACATCAATGTGGTCAAATGCAATGCTCTCCCGGTTGTCCCAAAGCAGCTGCTTGGCCTGCTCCAAATCGCTTTTGGCCACGGTGAAGCTGATGTCCTTGGTGTCACTGCGGCCAATGGATTGCAAAATGAGGTCCACATTCAGGTTGCTGCGTGCCAGCAGGGAAAAAATCTTAAAGGCAATCCCAGGGGTGTCCTCCAGCCCCACCAGCGCCAGACGCGCAATGTTCTTATCCTTGGCCACCCCGCTGATATGAGATCGTTCCATCCTCTTGACTACCTCCTTGACCTTTGTACCCGGCTTCCCGGAAAAGCTGGAGAGCACCTCCAGGTTCACATTGTACCGCTTGGCCATTTCCACCGAGCGGTTGTGGAGCACCTGCGCCCCCAGGGTAGCCAGCTCCAGCATCTCATCATAGGTGATTTCATCCAACTTGTGCGCCCCGGGCACCAGGCGGGGATCGGCGGTATATACACCCTCTACATCGGTGTAAATTTGGCACAAATCCGCCCTCAGCGACGCCGCAAGCGCCACCGCCGAGGTATCTGACCCCCCTCGGCCCAGGGTGGTGATGTCCTCATACCTGCTCATACCCTGAAATCCCGTGACAATGACAATGCGCCGCTTGTCCAGCTCCTCTAGAATGCGGTCATGGCGCACCTTCTTGATGCGGGCGTTGCCATATTGGGAGTTGGTGCGAAAACCAGCCTGCCAGCCGGTGAGGGATACCACGGGCAGGCCCAGTGCCTCAATGGCCATGGCGCACAAGGCGCAGGAAATCTGCTCCCCGGTGGACAGCAGCATATCCATCTCCCGCTTGGATGCCTGCGGGTTAATCTCCCGGGCCTTCTCAATGAGGTCGTCGGTGGTGTCCCCCTGGGCGGAGAGCACCGCCACAACCTGATGCCCCTGCCGGTAGGTATCTGCGATGATTCGGGCCACATTGCGCAACCGCCCGGCGTCCGCCACAGAGGTGCCGCCGAATTTTTGTACAATCAAAGCCATGTTACTCAATCCCTTCGGATGGTGTCCCCACCCCATCAAGGCGGGACCCATGCTATACTATGTACCTGGCCTGGCTCAGTTGAGCACCCGGATGGCAGTCCACGCCCCTGCCCCATCCAGACACCCCTCCAGTTCTTCCTGGGTGAGGGCACGGGTGGTGATGCACGCCGCCTGGCCGGGGGCCGCCCCCTCACGCCGGAGGGCTGTACCGCCCCCCAGGGCATTGCACAGCGCATCCGCCTCAGCAGACCCACGGACGTACCAGCGGGTGGCAAGGCCCTGGGTGCCGCAGGCCACCTCCGGCCCGCCCTGCGCCCAACACAGCGCCTTGCGGTAGCCCATGTGGCAGGCGATGTCGATGACGTCCGCCACCACAGCGGAGGCTGTGGGCAGCTTTCCCGCCCCACGTCCATAGAACATCACATCCCCGATGGCATCTCCCCGCACGGAAATGCCGTTGAACACGTCCTCCACACCGGCCAGCGGGTGGCTCTGATCCACCAGATGGGGGGCCACATAGGCACAAATCCGCCCATCCTCCTGGCGGATGGCCCGTCCCAACAGCTTGATGCACTTCCCCGCTGCGGCGGCATAGTCCACATCCTCCAAACATACCTTGTCAATGCCCTGCGTGGGCACCTGATGGGGATAGATATGGCGGCCAAAGGCAATGGCAGAGAGGATACAGATTTTGCGGCAGGCATCGTGCCCCTCAATGTCCGCCGACGGGTCCCGCTCGGCATACCCCTGCGCCTGTGCCTCTTCCAGAGCCTGGGCAAAGGACAGCCCCGCTCGAATCATGCGGGTCAGAATGTAATTGGTGGTGCCGTTTAGAATCCCGTAAATCTCCAAAATTTCGTTGGCGGCCAGGCACTGGGAGAGGGGGCGGATGATGGGGATACCGCCCCCGACGCTCCCCTCAAAGAGGTAGCACACCCCCTGTTCCCTGGCCAGCTGCGTCAGCTCATAGCCATGGGCCGCCACCAGCTCCTTGTTGGAGGTCACCACATGCTTTCCCGCCTGTAAGGCCCGCCGGGTCATATCCAGCGCCGCCGTCACCCCGCCCATGGCCTCCACCACAATATCCACCTGCGGGTCAGCCTCAATCACCCCAAAGTCCTTGACGAAGTACGGGGCAAAGGGACTGTCCGGCTGGTCGTGCCGGTTTAGAATATACTTGAGGGCCACACTCTGCTCCACCTTGCGGGCAATGCTCCCCTCGTGTCCGGTGAGCACCTCCGCCACCCCGGAGCCAACAGTGCCAAAGCCCAAAATCGCCACATTTACCATTGGTGTTCTCCCCCTCACACGGTCATCCCGCCAAAATTTCGCACCGGATGACCTCTTCCTCACCACGCAGCAAGGCCAGCAGCTCCTCCAAATCCGTGTCCAGCTCCTCCGTCTCCAGCCCGATGGTCACAGGCGCTGCATCTCCAGCGGGAATGGTCTGGTTGATGGTGAGCACATTGCCGCCCCAGTTAGCAAAGAGGTTGAGCACCTGGGAGAGCGCCCCCGGCTCGTTGCGCAGCAGCATCTGAATGGTGACAATGCGGCCATGGAGCATATCCCGGAACGGCCGGATGGCATCCTTATATTTATAGTAGGCACTGCGGCTGATTCCTGTGCGCTTGGTGGCCGCATTCACCGTGTGTTCCTGCCCCGTATCCAACAACCGCTTGGCGTCTGCCACCTTGAGGTATACCTCCGGCAGCACCGAGGCTTCTACAATAAAGTATCGCTTTTTCTCCGTCATCTGTGTCCCTCCAACTGGACGCACTTGCAGCGCTGTCCTTACAACAGGGTCTATTGTATCACAACCGTGGACACACCACAATTCCCACCGCACGCCCATTTTTCACAATCCTTGTCTGCCCTTTTGTCTTTCTGTTGTCGAAATTGCTCCTGTGCCCCCCCGGTGCAGCAGACCATGCTCCAAGGCGCAGCCCCGCCGCCCGCCATCCGCCTGAGCGCTGCTCCGACGTGAGCCGCCCGCTGTGCCCTCTGGCTCCATTGCGAAGCGCCCCCTCCAACAGACAAAAGCAAGCCCCCAGGCAAAATCCTGGGGGCTTGCTGTACTTTCTTCCATGGAGGAAGGCTTATCCCTGACTCTCCTCGCCGTCACTGGGCGGGGCGGTGGGCTCCGGCTCAGGCGTGGGTTCAGGAGTGGGCGTGGGCTGAGGGGTCGGCTCCGCAGTGGGCACAGGCGTGGGTGCGGGCGTAGGCTCCGCAGAAGGCTGCGTGGTGGGCGTCACATCCACACCCGGCTCCTCAGAGGGCTGCGCAGTGGGCTCCTCACTGGGCTCCGGCTCCTCCTCCGCCTCTGTGTGCAGCGGACAATAGGGGTCCTCCAAACCGTCAAACACCGACGTCATTGCAAAGAAATCCTTCACCAGGGAGGGATTGCTGAGCAGCTCACGCTGATAATCCACCATGGTGACTTCCTTCACCGACTCTTCCGGACAGAACTCGCTTGCCATGTAATAGGCTCCCGTGGGCTGCCCGTTGGCGTCCAAAATGGGGCTATCCGTACAAATGCGCACAGGCACGTGGACATCGCAGTACTCTGTGGGCGCATCCCCCCGCAGCAGGCGGAAGGTTTGGGTGCGGTTTCCACGCAAATCATGGGTACACCCTTCCCCAGCCAGCTTGCCGGAGTCCAGGCAGATGTTGTAGGTGTTCAGGCCCTCGGGCGTGTTGAAGGAAGCGCCCTCCAGCCCCTCATGCACCAGGCTCATCACCTTCTTCCACAGCGTGACGGAGGGGTTGAAGTTGAGGTTGATGGTCTCATCATAGGCATAGCCCGTCCAGACCACGGCGGTGTAATAGGGGGTATACCCTGCAAACCAGAGGTTATACGCAGTATCCGAAGTACCCGTTTTACCTGCCACCGTCTGTCCAGGCAGGCGGGCGCCGTAACCGGTGCCCGCCGTGACAGCGCTGGTGAGCATCTGGTTGATATAGTAGGCGGTGGACTCCTTGATGACATACTCCGTCTGGGGGGTGTTGTCGATCAGGGTCTTGCCGTCCCGGTCCTGCACCAGCAGATAGGTGGTGGCCTCTGTAAAGGCGCCGTTGCGGGGGAAGGTGGCAAAGGCCGCCGCCATTTCAAAGGTGGACATACCGTTGGTCAGACCGCCCATGGCCAGGGGGCTTCGGTCAATGTCCGACTTCACCTGCCCGTTGGACAGCTCCTTGTAGGCCTCCAGCGTGGTAATCCCAAACTTCTGGGTCATAAAGTCATAGGAGGCCTGGGGGGTGACCTGCTCCAGCACCCGCACCGCCACGGTATTGACCGAGCGCACCACGGCGTCCAGCACCGTGGTCAGTCCGCGGTAGCCACGGGGCATATTGAGCGGCCACATATTCCCGTTGTCCAGCTTCTCCACCGGGCTGTCGTCCACCACGGTGGCGGGGGTAATCAGTCCCATCTCCAGGGCGGGGGCATAGACGGACAGGGGCTTGATGGAGGAGCCGGGCTGACGCTTTGCCAGGGCGTTATTCCACACCCGGTTGCCGGTTTTCTCGCCCACAGCGCCGGAGAGGGCCACCACATAGCCTGTGGAGTTGTCCACCACCGTAATGGCGGAGTTGAGCTGCTGGCCGGTCTTTCTGGAGGTATAGTCCAGGTTGGAGCGGTCATTGTAAATCTGGTCCACCTTGGCCTGCACGTCAGGGTCGTAGGGCACATAGATGCGCAGACCGCCGCTGTACACCATCTGGGTGACCACATCTCTGGCCATGCCGGTGCTCTCCACCAGGTCGTTGATGACCTCGCTGATCACCGCATCCACATACCAGGAGTAGATGGTGCTGCTGGTGGTGTCCTTCTCACCGTCGCCGTCTGCGTCCTCCCCCTTCTCCCAGCGGAAGACCAGGGGTTCCTCCAGAGCGGCCTGATACTCCTCCTGGGTGATGAAGTTCAGCTCCTCCTCGGGGTCGTACATCACCCGGAGGATGGTTTCCTGCCGGGCCTTGTTGTAGTCCCGGGCCGTCCACACCTCGGCAGGGCCATAGGACTGGCTGCCGCAGTGGTCGCAGGGCTCTTCATTGTTCAAAGAGTAGGTGCCGCACTCCTCACAGCGATAGCGGGTCACCTCCACAGGGGCATTGGGGCTGTAAAGGGAGGGATTGTTGGTGACGCCGGCCAGGGAGGCGCACTCTGCCAGAGTCAGCTCGGACACGTCCTTCCCAAAGTAGTACTGCGCCGCCGACTGCACCCCCCGGCAGCCGTTGCCCAGGTAGATGACGTTGAGATACAGCTCCAGAATGTCCTCTTTGCTGTAGTTGCGCTCCAGCTCAAGGGCGCTGAAAATCTCCAAAATCTTGCGCTTTACGGTGACGTCATCGTACTCGGTGACATTTTTAATCAGCTGCTGGGTGAGGGTAGAGCCGCCGAAGGTATTGCGCATACCCAAAAACATATTGATGAATGCGCCTCCGGTGCGGTACCAGTCCACACCCTTGTGGCTGTAGAAGCGCTTGTCCTCAATGGCCACCACGGCGTCCTGCAAATACTTCGGAATTTGGTCCAGGCTCACCCATTCCCGGTTTTCCACACCGGTCAGCGTGCTCAATTCCTGGGGATTGCCCTGGTCGTCATAATAGTAGATGACCGAGTTTTCGCTGAGCGTATAGGCGGACAGGTCAATGCTGGCCTCGGGTATAATGGCATTGGTGATATACACCGATGCATAGCAGGCCAAAAATGCCCCCGTGACAACGCCAATGAGCAGGAGTGTGCCCAGCACCTGCCCCAGCCGCAGCAGGAGGGTGAGCACAAATGGGCGCCGCTTGCGCTGCTTAGACCGCCGGGAAGCGCCCTGCTCCGGCTGGCCGCTGCTGCGGCTGCTGGACGGGGTATGGTGATTCTGTTCTGACATAAGGGATACCTCCGATAGATACAGGCCGCTGCTGCGGCCAGATCGCCGTCCTCAGGCGGCGTGCCCGCCCGCACAAGGCAGGAGGGCTGGGAATATCATGTTGTGAACATACGCAGATGGGCCCGACACACAAGCACCCCCGGGATACCCCCTGGTACCACAGGTATGGGAAGGCAGGGCACTGCCCCAGGCGCTCCACTTAGCTCCGCCTCGGGCGATGTATATTCTTTGCCAGTATAGCACAGACGTCATGCTTTGTCCACCCCAAAGGAAATTCTGCCCTTGCCTGCACAGCTTTGCTCCCTCTTCCATGGTGATTTAAATTTTTTTGTTCCCCCTCTTGCATTTTTGCGCAGAAGCGGATACAATAAGGACACCAAGAACACCAACCATCCCGAAGGAGGATTTCCCATGAGCGAGGCGTTCGGTCCCGACTTTGTCACCGTCACAGATGACGACGGCAACGAATTTGAGCTGGAGCATCTGGGCACCCTGGAGCACAACGGCCAGACCTACATGGCCTTTGTCCCTGCCGATATGGACGAGGAGGACGAGGACTACGGTATGATTCTCCTCCGTGTAGCTGAGGTAGACGGCGAGTCCATTCTGGAGGACATCGACGACCAGAAGGAGCTGGACGAGATCTACGAGCAGTTTATGAGTGAGATTTTTGCAGAGGAGGACGAGGCGTAACACCCCCGGCCCGTTCAAATTGACACTCCCTCTCCCCTGCCAGGTTTTAACTACGTGTCCGTTCTTTTAAAACCCACATTTCTTCTACGGGATGCCAACTCGCACTGCGGATTGCAGGCCTCCCGGCCCTCTTTTGAGGAGTCTGGATGTTGGAAGCAGTGAACCGGTGCGGAGGCAACCCACCTGCATTCTGTGCAGGTTTTTATCAGGGCGGCACGGCCATGGCGGGGGTTCTGAGCACACTCGGCGGAGCGCATTGCAACTGCGCTCCGCCGTTTTTTCGCACTTCATTGCCCCGTTTCCACCGCCCAGGGGAAGGGATTGGTGAATTTCCTGTGAATTCTCTCCCCCGGCTGGATTTTTCCCTTGCAAGGCTTGGAAACCCGTGTTATAATGACACCACTCAGCACATCGAACGGTTGGATGTGCTTTTGTTCCGTTCCGTGGAACGCAACAGTAAAACTGAGAGGATTGATACCATGAGCGCATCCAGAGAGAAGAAACAGCGCCGGGGCAGCTCCTCCGGGAAGTCTTTACAGCTTTCTCAGGAGCAGGCCGCCTATCAGCGCAAAGTACGCACCTACACCGCCATTGGCGTGGTGACGGTGGTACTGGTCGCTGCGCTACTCATTTGGAACTCCGGCTTTTTCCAGAGCCGTGCCATCGCCGCAAAGGTGGGCGACACCGAGCTGTCTGTCACCGAACTAAGCTACTACTACAATGACGCCCGCTACATCTACGCCCAGTACGTGCTGGACTCCAGCAAGAGCGATGCCGAGCAGATGTACAACGAGGAGGAAGGCATTACCTATCGGGATTACTTCCTGGAGCAGGCTCTGGAGAACGCCCAGCGTGACCAGGCCCTGTATGCCGCTGCCATTGAAGCCGGCCATTCGCTGGACGAGGTGCAGGAGCAGCTGTCCGAGCAGATTGCCGCCATGAAGAAGAGCGCCGCCACCAGCGGTTACAGCTACGCCTCCTACCTGAAGGCCATGGCGGGCCGCTACATGACCCCCGCTGTGTACGAGGACATTCTGGCCAAGCAGCTGCTCATCAGCGTGTATGCCAGCGAGATTCAGGAGGAGAAGTACGACAGCTTCACCGCCGAGGATTTGGAGGCCTACTACAAGGAGCACGCCGACGAGGTGGATACCTTCGACTACTCCTACCTCTATTTTAAGGCTGCCGCCGTCACCAGCAGCGACGCCGAGGGCAACGAGCGCACCGAGGAGGAGATTGCCCAGCTGAAGGCTGAGGCGATGGAGGCCGCCAAGGCCGAGGCCGAGAAGGCGCTGGCCTCCTATAACGACGGCACCGCCCTGAGCAAGGTGATTACCCAGTCCGAGCCTGACAACTCCAGCGAGCATGCCAGCGCCGTGGGCTCTGCCAACCTCAACTCCGTCTACCGTGATCAGCTGCTCGACCTGGAGGCCAATCAGGCCGCCCTGGTGGAGTACACCGACAACGGCTACTACGTAGTGGTGTTCCACAGCCGCGCCCGCAACGAGGCGCTCACCGCTGACGTGCGTCACATCCTCATCCGTGCCGAAACCACCACCGACGACAACAACAAGACCGTGGCCCCCTCTGACGAGGCCTGGAGCACCGCCGAGACCAAGGCCAACGAAATTCTAGCTGAGTTCGAGGCCGGCGAGCACACTGCCGAGGCCTTTGGCGCCCTGGCCGAGGAGTATTCCGAGGATGGCGGCTCCAACACCAACGGCGGCCTATATGAGCGGGTTGCCGACGGCGATTTCGTGGAGGAGCTCAACGACTGGATGTTTGACGAGGCAGGCCACCAGCCCGGCGACACCGCCGTCATCCGTCACGAGGGAGACACCTCCAGCTCCAGCGCCTACTGGGGCTACCACGTTGTCTACTTCCAGGACTGGAACGAGAGCGTGTGGGCCAGCAATGTGCGCAACACCCTGACCAGCCAGTCCATGACCCAGTGGCAGGAGCAGCTGACCGAGCCCTACCAGACTGCTCTGGCGGATGGCGCCAAGCACCTGGGCAACTAAACCCCTACCCATTGCAAAGGGCCGGACATGCTGTCCGGCCCTTTGTCCATTCCCCCGCCCTTTCGGCGGCGCACTTGAAAGGAGTTTTCACCATGAACGAGGCACTCACCCGCACCCAGATGCTGCTGGGGCACACCGCCATGGAACGACTGGCCCGCAGCCATGTGGCTGTGCTGGGCCTGGGCGGTGTGGGCAGCTGGTGCGCCGAAGCGCTCTGCCGCTCCGGCGTGGGCCAGCTCACTTTGGTAGACCAGGACGAGATTGCCCCCAGCAACATCAACCGCCAGGCCGCTGCCCTCCACTCCACCATCGGCGAAAAAAAGGCGGAGGCCACCGCCCGCCGCCTGGCAGACATCGCCCCCACCTGTGTGCTCCACCCCAGAGTGGCCCGCTACGAGGCAGCCACCCGGGAGGACTTCTTTTCCACCCGCTATGACTTTATTGTGGACGCCATTGACCTGGTCAGCTGCAAGCTGGACCTGATTGAAACGGCCCATCAACGAAACATTCCCATCATCTCCGCCCTGGGCACCGGCAACAAGCGGGATGCCCAGCAGCTGCGCCTGGCGGACATCTCCCAGACCCAGGGCTGTCCTCTGGCCCGCATCATCCGCAAGGAGCTGCGTGCCCGTGGCATTGTCCGCCACCCGGTGGTATTCTCCCCCGAGCTGGCCCATGCCGCCGAGGAGGGGACGGAGGCTCCGCCCCCCGGCCGCCGCAGCATCCCTGCCAGCGCCATGTGGGTGCCCGCCACGGCGGGGCTGCTGCTGGCGCAGGCCGTCATCCTACATCTGGCCGGTCTGCACCAAGACGGGACGCCCATCGGGTAATCCCCACCCCTGCCACACCGCACACAGCACCAATCAGCGACCCTGCCGCCACGTCACTGGGGAAATGCACCCCCACATACAGCCGGGAAAAGGCCATCAGCACCGCCGCTGCCAGCGCCAACACCTTGGCCCAGCGCTGGGGCAGCGCCATGGCCAGCGCCACCCCAAAGGCAAAGGCCGCACAGCTGTGCCCCGAGGGGAAGGAATGGGGGTCAGCGCTTTTCACCAGCGCCTCAAAGCCCTCCATGACCACCCAGGGCCTGGCCCGCTCCACCAGGGGCTTCACCGTCAGGTTGGTCACCACCAGCCCCAGCGCCATGGACACCCCTGCCGCAGCCCCTGCCCGCCTGGTCCGGCGAAAGCAGAGCAGCAGCACCGTCACCAGGATGAATCCCAGCCCGGCGTTTCCCAGCGTTGTGTAGCCTATCATAACCTCGTTCAGCACCGGTATGCGCAGGTTCTGGGCAATCCAGACCAGCGCCGTTTCGTCCCAATGTTGCACCATTGTCAGCATTCTCTTCTCCTTCCCTTGACCGGCAGGCCAAAGCTATGTATAATAAAATGTATCTTGTGCACCTGTCAGCACACCCAGGGTGTCTGGCAGGTGCACATTCCATGATTGTACCGGATTTGCCCGCCCAGGGCAAGTCCTTTTGGAGGTTACCATGAAAGTCATCCACCTGATCAGCGGCGGGGATACCGGCGGGGCCAAAACCCATGTCCACTCCCTGCTCCAGGGGCTCATCCAGCACATCACAGCCCATATGATTTGCTTCACCGACGGCCCCTTCGTGGAGGAGGCCCGGGCGCTGGGCATCCCCACCGAGGTGATTGCCGGCGGCAACCCTTTGACCACCCACCGCGCCCTGACCCAGCGCATCACCCAAGAGGGGTATGACCTGATTCACTGCCACGGCGCCCGGGCCAACCTGGCCGGCGCACTGCTGCGGCGCTCCACCGGCCTTCCGGTGATTACCACCGTCCACAGCGACCCAAAGCTGGATTATATGGGCCGCCCCCTCGCCAATCTCACCTTGGGCACCCTCAACAATTGGGCACTGCACCAGATTCCCTATCACATTGGGGTATCCGACGCCATGGTGGACCTGCTGATTACCCGGGGCTTTGACCCCCACCGTCTGTTCGCCCTGTATAACGGGATTGACTTCCGCCCCCGTACCCCCAAGCTGACCCGCAGCGCCTACCTGGCCTCTTTGGGGCTGGACTGGCCGGAGGAGGCCGTCATCGTGGGCATTGCCGCCCGGCTCAACCCCGTCAAGGACATCGCCACCCTCATCCGGGGCTTTGCCGCCGCCCACGCCCAGCAGCCCCAGCTGCGCCTCATCATCGCCGGGGAGGGCGAGGAGCAGGAGATGCTGGTGCAGCTGGCACAGCAGCTGGGGGTGGCACAGGAGATTTGCTTTGCAGGCTGGGTGTCGGACACCGACAGCTTCTACCACGCTTTGGACATCAACGCCCTCACCTCCCTGTCCGAAACCTTCCCCTATGCCCTCACCGAGGGGGCCCGGTGCGCACTGCCCACCGTGGCCACCAGGGTGGGCGGGGTGCCCTACCTGATTGAACACGGCGTCACCGGTCTGCTGCTGGAGCCAAAAGACGACAAAGCCCTGGCACAGCATCTGGCCCGTCTGGCCGGAGATCCCCAGCTGCGCCGCCAGCTGGGTGAGCAGCTGCTGGAGAAGGGCAGAACCCAGTTTTCCCTGGAGCGCACCATCCAGCGCCAGCTGGAAATTTACCAGACCGTGCTGCGCCGTGCCCATCTCCACAGCACCCGCAGCGGCGTGCTTGTGTGCGGCGCCTACGGAAAGGACAACGCCGGGGATGAGGCCATCCTCCAGGCCATCCTCACCGAGGTGCGCACCGCCGACCCCGACCGGCCCATCTGGGTGATGACCCGCAAGCCCAAGCAGACCCGTCTGCTCCACCGTGTGAACGCTTTGTACACCTTTCACCTGCCCGCCTTTCTCCGCCGGGCGGCGCAGTGCGAGGTATACCTCAACGGAGGCGGCTCCCTCCTCCAGGACGTGACTAGCCGCCGCTCCTTGTGGTTCTATCTGTTTACCCTCTCCGCCGCCAAGCGCCTGGGCTGCAAGGTGATGGTGTATGGCTGCGGGATGGGCCCCATCCGCTCCGCCCGCAACCGGAAGCGCACCGCCCGTGTGCTCAACCGGTGGGTGGACTGCATGACCCTGCGGGACCAGACTTCTGTGGACCAGGCCCATGACATGGGCGTCACCTGCCCCATCACCCTCTCCGCCGACCCCACCGTGAGCCTGCCCGCCCCCTCCCCTGCCATTGCCGCCGCGCTGCTGGAGCAGGCCGGCCTGCACCCCCTCCAGGGGGAGCGCTATCTGGGCATCTCCCTGCGCCCCTGGCCCGGATTTGAGGATAAGGTGTCCATTCTGGCCAGCGTGGTGGAGGCATTCTGCGTGGAACACCAGCTCATCCCCGTCTTTCTCCCCACAGAGGGGCGGCTGGATATTCCCGCCTCCCAATTGGTGGCCCAGCAGCTGCGCCGCACCCGGGGAGTGCTGATGGCGCAGCCCCTGTCCACCCCCCAGATTCTCGCTCTGTTCGGCCGTATGGATGTGGTGCTCTCCATGCGGCTGCACCCCCTGGTGTTCTCCGCCTGTTCCGGCGTTCCCCTGGTGGGCATCGTATACGACCCCAAGGTAAAAGCGTTCCTGGACTCCATCCAGCAGGATTTGTACACCACTCTGGACGCTCTCACCGCCCAGAATCTGCGCCGCCACCTGGACACCGCCCTTGCCCGGTCCCAGGACCACGCCTACCTGTCTGAGCAGACCCGCCGCCTGACGGAGCTGGAGGCCCACAACCTCTCTGTGTTAAAGACACTGCTCCCCCCACTGTGACCCACAACCTTGAACTTCTATGAGGTGATTGCGTTGAAACAGATTCTCTGCCTGTCCTACCTGCCCTGGCAGGCCCGCCCCAACCGCACCCAGCAGCTGCTCAGCCGGCTGAGCGACGTCCAGGTGCTCTTCTTCGAGCCTCCCGCCCCCAAGGGCGCTGCCCCGGAGCAGGGCCGCCGGGTGCGCTCACATATTACCGTGTACACCCTGCCCGCCCCGCTCCTCCCCCGGCTGTCCCGCCCCTCCCTGCTCCGGCGCAACCAGTCCAAGGCGGTGGACTTTGTCCAAGGGGTAATGGCCCGGCATAAATTCCGCGACCCGGTACTGTGGTGTACCTGCCCCGACCAGGCGGTATATCTGGACTGGCTTGCCTACCGGGGCCTCATCTACGACTGCCACCGGGAGTGGGGGGAGGAATACCTGGATCAGGAGAGCGACCTGGTGTGCCATGCGGAGGTGGTCTTTGCCGCCTCCCCCGGACTGGTGCAGCGCCTCTCCCCCTGCAGCGACAACATTGCCCTGCTCCCCAACGGGGTGAATCCCAGGATGTTTCAGCAGTCTCAGCCCATGGTCCCCGCCGGCCTGGCTGATCTCAAAGGGCGCAAGGTGTTTGCCCGGGTGGGGGACTGGACGCGCCATGTGGAGCTGGAGCCCCTGCTGGCCGCTGCCAAGGCCCACCCGGAGTGGATGTTCCTCCTCATCGGGCCGATTACCAGGCCGCTGGCCGAGCAATTGGGGCAGATGCCCAACGTTGTGCTCACTGGACCTGTCAACGCCGTGGAGCTGCCCGACTATCTCTCCCTCTCCTGCGTGCTCTTCGACTTGAACCGCCGGGACCTCCAGGGCAGCGACATCATCTCGCCCCGCATTTACGAATACCTTGCCACCGGCAAACCCATCGTGCTGATGGGCGAGCCGGGAGAGCCGGAGGTCTTTCCCGACCTGGTCTACACCGCTACCAACCCCTCGGAGTTTCTCCAGCGCCTGGAGCTGGCCCTTATGGAGCCCCCCGAGCTGGCTGTCACCCGCCGCCTGAGCTTCGCCCAGCAATCCTCCTGGGCCAACCGGGCCATGGAGGTCAACCGAATTTTGGAGAGCACCGGGCTATTTTGACCACTGCCCCTCCCCTTCCCTCCGCTCATCTTGTACAAGCATACAAAAATGCCCATTTCGACTTGATTTGACCGGGGAAATTGGGTACAATCGGGGTGTATTCAGTCCATATGCCCCATCCGAATCCGCGAAGGGAGGTTCCCCAATGGCTCACGTGCTCCATAGCGCTATGGCAGCTCACCTGTGTTTTGGGGTTACTGCGCCCGCTCGCACCAGTGATTGACACCGAAACAGGCTAACCTTACGTTGGCCTGTTTTTTTGTTTTTCCGTTCGGATGAAGGCAATTTTCCAGGAGGGATTCACCAGTGAAAAAAGTTGCCGTCATTATGGGTTCCGACTCCGATTGGCCCGTTGTCAAGGCCGCCTGCGCCCAGCTTGCGGAGTTTGGCATCCCCTACGAGGCCCATATCCTCAGCGCCCACCGCACCCCCGCTGCGGCGGCGGAATTTGCCCGCTCGGCCCGCCGTGCAGGCTTCGGCGTGCTCATCTGCGCGGCAGGCATGGCCGCCCACCTGGCAGGGGCCTTTGCGGGCAACTCCACCCTGCCCGTCATCGGCATTCCCATGAAGGGGGGCGCCATGGATGGTCTGGACGCCCTGCTCTCCACCGTGCAGATGCCCAGCGGCATTCCCGTGGCTGCGGTGGCCATCAACGGGGCCAAAAACGCCGCCGTGCTGGCGGCCCAGATTCTCGCCGTGTCTGACGATGATTTGGCCGCCAAGCTGGACCAGGCCCGCATCGCCATGGCAGACCAGATTGCCCACAAGGAGGCCAAGCTCCAGGAGGAGCTGACCCAGCAGTGACCCACCCGCCTGTCGTAAATCTCACAGAAAGAAGGACGAAACAATGATCTGGAACAAACAGGAGCAGCTGTACGAAGGCAAGGCCAAGAAGGTCTTTGCCACCCAGGACCCCCAGGTGGTCATCGTATCCTATAAGGACGACGCCACCGCCTTCGACGGCACCAAAAAGGGCACCATCCAGGGGAAGGGCGCCATCAACAACCAAATGAGCAACCACCTCATGTCCCAGCTGGAGCAGGCCGGAGTGCCCACCCACCTGGTGGAAGAGCTCAATGAGCGTGAGACGGCGGTGAAGCGTGTATCCATCGTCCCGCTGGAGGTGATTGTGCGCAACCGCTCCGCCGGCTCCTTCTCCAAGCGGTACGGCGTGGAAGAGGGCATCGTATTCGACGCCCCCACCGTGGAGTTCTCCTACAAGAATGACGATCTGCACGATCCTCTCATCAACGACTACCACGCCGTGGCCCTCAAGCTGGCCACCTGGGACGAGATTGACACCATTAAAAACTACGCCTTCCAGGTCAACGACTTTTTGAAGCATACCCTGGCCCAGTGCGGCGTCATCCTGGTGGACTTCAAGCTGGAGTTTGGCAAGCTGGCCGACGGCACCATCGTGCTGGCAGATGAAATCAGCCCGGACACCTGCCGGTTCTGGGACTCCGAAACGGGAGAAAAGCTGGACAAGGACCGCTTCCGCCGGGACCTGGGCAATGTGGAGGGCGCTTATCAGGAGATGAGCCGCCGTCTGCTGGGCAAGTAAAGAAGGAGGGCACATATGGGCGGATTTTTTGGCGCCGTTTCCCGGCGTGACATCACTCTGGATTTGTTCTTCGGCGTGGACTATCACTCCCACCTGGGCACCCGCCGGGGCGGCATGATTGTCTATGACCAAGCCGACGGCTTTCAGCGGCAGATTCACAACATCGAGAACACCCCCTTCCGCACCAAGTTCGAGCGGGATCTCCACGATTTTCACGGCTGCTGCGGCATCGGCTGCATCAGCGACACCGACCCCCAGCCCCTGCTGGTGCGCTCCCACCTGGGGCTGTACGCCATCACCACCGTGGGCATCATCAACAACCAGGAGCAGCTGGTGGAGCGGTATTTCTCCGACCACGGCCACCAGTTCATGGCCATGAGCTCGGGCAAGGTCAACTCCACCGAGCTGGCCGCCGCCCTCATCAACCAGAAGGACGACCTGGTCTCCGGCATTCTCCACGCCCAGGAAGTCATTGACGGCTCCCTCACCCTGCTCATCCTCACCCAGCAGGGAGAAATTCTCGCCGCCAGAGATAAGCTGGGCCGCCTGCCGGTGCTCATCGGCAGCAACGAGGCGGGGCACTGCGTGTCCTTCGAGTCCTTCGCCTATCAAAAGCTGGGCTATCACGACGCCTACGAGCTGGGCCCCCAGGAGATTGTGCGCATCACCGCCGAGGGCTATGAAACCCTGTCCGCACCGGGCAAGGAGATGAAAATCTGCGCCTTTTTGTGGACCTACTACGGCTACCCCAACTCCAACTACGAGGGGGTGAATGTGGAGGTCATGCGCTACCGCAACGGCGCCATTATGGCACGGGATGAGGCCGAGCAGGGCACCGCCCCCGACGTGGACTTCGTGGCTGGCGTGCCCGACTCCGGCCTGCCCCATGCCATTGGCTACGCCACCCAGAGCGGCACCCCCTTTGCCCGCCCCTTTGTGAAGTACACCCCCACCTGGCCCCGTTCCTTTATGCCCGCCAACCAGGAGGTGCGCAATCAGGTGGCCAAGATGAAGCAGATTCCCGTGCCGGAGCTGATTGAGGATAAGCGCCTGCTCTTTGTGGACGACTCCATTGTGCGCGGCACACAGCTGCGGGAGACGGTGGAATTCCTCTATGAATCAGGGGCCAAGGAGGTGCATATGCGCTCAGCCTGTCCCCCCATTATGTACAGCTGCAAGTACCTCAACTTCTCCCGGGGCAACTCGGATATGGATTTGCTGGCCCGCCGCACCATCCAGGAGCTGGAGGGCGATGAAGGGCAAAAGCATCTGGAGGAGTACGCCGACGCCACCACCCAGCGGGGCCAGTGTATGCTGCGCTCCATCTGCGAGAAGTTCGGCTTCCACTCCCTGGGCTATCAGTCCCTAGACGGCCTGCTGGAGGCCATCGGATTGGACCGTGACACGGTGTGTACCTATTGCTGGGATGGAAAAGAGTGAGCCAGCGCCCCAACCACATATTTTTGGAGGTTTATCCCTATGAACAACTCCCATTCTGAGTCCTACGCAGCCGCCGGAGTGGATGTCACCGCCGGTTACGAAGCAGTGCGCCGCATCAAGCCCATGGTGGAATCCACCTATATCCCCGGCGTCATGGGCACGCTGGGGGGCTTTGGCGGTATGTTCGCCCCTAACCTGACGGGAATGGCAGAGCCTGTGCTGGTATCCGGCACCGACGGCGTGGGCACCAAGCTCAAGCTGGCCTTCCTGATGGACAAGCACTCCACCGTGGGCATTGACTGCGTGGCCATGTGCGTCAACGACATCATCTGCACAGGCGCCGCCCCGCTGTTCTTCCTGGACTACATCGCCTGCGGAAAAAACCATCCCCAGCGCATCGCAGAAATCGTCTCAGGCATCACCGAGGGCTGCCGGCAGGCCCAGTGCGCCCTGGTGGGCGGTGAGACGGCGGAAATGCCCGGCTTCTACCCCGCCGAGGAATATGACCTGGCCGGCTTCTCCGTGGGCATGGTTGACCGCTCCAAAATCATTGATGGCTCCCGCCTGGCCGAGGGGGATGTGCTGGTGGGTCTGGCCTCCTCCGGCGTACACTCCAACGGTTTTTCTCTGGTGCGCAAGGTATTTGATGTGGAGCACACCGACCTGAAGACCCCCCGCCCTGAGCTGGGCGGGGTGAGCCTGGGGGAGGCACTGCTCGCCCCCACCAAAATCTATGTCCAGAGCGTGAAGGCCCTGTGCAAAGCGGGGGTGGACGTACACGCCATCAGCCACATCACCGGGGGCGGCTTCTATGAAAATGTCCCCCGCATGATGACCCCTGCCCTCACCGCCCGCATCCAGCTGGACACCTTCCCCCGTCTGCCCATCTTTGACCTGATTGCCCAGGCGGGCAGCATCCCCCAGCGGGATATGTACAACACCTTCAACATGGGCATCGGCATGATTCTGGCACTGCCCGCCCATCAGGCGGAGCAGGCGCTGGAGGTGCTGGCCCAGGCAGGGGAAACCGCCTACGCCATCGGCTCGGTGGTGCCCGGCAACGGCGGCGTGGAGCTGGTGTAAGCCATGGCAACACGCATTGCAGTGCTGGTGTCCGGCGGCGGCACCAACCTCCAGGCCCTCATCGACGCCCAGGGCAGAGGGGAGCTGGGGGGCGGAGTTCTGGCGGCGGTCATCTCCTCCAAGCCAGGGGTGTATGCCCTGGAGCGTGCCGCCCAAGCGGGTATCCCCACCTATGTCATCCCCCGCCGGGACTATCCCTCCAGCCAGGCCATGACCCAGGCCCTTGTGTCCCAGCTGAAGGCGCTGGATATTCAGCTGGTGGTGCTGGCCGGATTCATGGTCATCCTCACCCAGGAGATGGTCCAGGCCTTCCCCCATGCCATCCTCAATGTGCATCCCTCCCTCATCCCCTCCTTCTGCGGGGCAGGGTATTACGGCCTTCGTGTCCACCAGCAGGCCCTGGCCTACGGCGTCAAGCTGACCGGCGCCACCGTGCATTTTGTATCCGAGGAGTGCGACGGCGGCCCCATTGTCCTCCAACAGGCCGTGCCCGTGGAGGCGGGGGACAGCCCTGAAACCCTCCAGCGCCGCGTGATGGAACAGGCGGAGTGGCGCATTCTCCCCCAGGCAGTGGCGCTGTTCTGCCAAAACCGCCTGCGGGTGGAGGGGCGCACCGTCCATATTCTTCCCCGCCAATGAGAAAAGGAGTCCAATCCATGAACACCTATGACCTGAATCAACTGCTCCATGAGCACCCCTATCCCGGCCGGGGCATTGTGCTGGGCCGCTCTGCCGATGGAAAAAGCGCTGTGCTGGTCTATTTTATCATGGGCCGCAGCGAGAACAGCCGCAACCGGATTTTTGAGGACACCCAGGACGGCATCCGCACCCAGGCCTTTGATCCATCCAAAATGACCGACCCCTCCCTCATCATCTATCACCCCGTGCGCACCCTCCCCGACGGGCGCACCATCGTCACCAACGGCGACCAGACCGACACCATCCGGGACTTCCTGCTGGAGGGAAAAACCTGGCAGGAGGCGCTGCGCACCCGCTGCTTTGAGCCTGATCCCCCCAACTACACCCCCCGCATCTCCGGCCTGCTCAACACAGACGGCAGCTATACCCTGTCCATCCTCAAATCTGCCGGCGGCGACCCCAGCGGAAACCACCGCTTCTTCTATGAGTACGACCATCCCCAGCCCGGCGCCGGGCACTTCATCCACACCTACCAGAGCAGCGCCGACCCCCTGCCCTCCTTCCTGGGAGAGCCTCGTCCCGTGGCCATCACCGCCCCCGATGCGGAGACCCTAGCCGCAGATCTGTGGCTGGCCCTCAACGACGAGAACAAGGTGGCCATCTATGTGCAGTACACCGATCTTGCCACCGGCGATAGCGAAAGCGCCATGATCAACAAACATTGGGAGGTCTAACCATGCGTGAACTGGAACTGAAGTACGGCTGTAACCCCAACCAGAAGCCCGCCCGCATCTATATGGAGCAGGGCGAGCTGCCTCTGGAGGTGCTCAACGGCAAACCGGGGTACATCAACTTTATGGACGCCCTCAACGCCTGGCAGCTGGTCAAGTCTCTGAACAAGGCCACCGGCCTGCCCGCCGCCGCCTCCTTCAAGCACGTCTCCCCCGCCGGGGCCGCCCTGGGCACCCCCCTCACCCCGGTGGAGCAGCAGATGTACTTTGCCGACGGCTGCGATACCTCCCCCATCGCCTGCGCCTATATCAAGGCCCGGGGCGCAGACCGCCTGTGCTCCTACGGGGACTGGGCCGCCCTGTCCGATGTTTGCGACGAGGCCACCGCCCGGTTCCTGGCCATGGAGGTGTCCGACGGCATCATTGCCCCCGGCTACACCGAGCAGGCGCTTGCAATCCTCAAGACCAAGAAGAAGGGCAGCTACAACGTGGTGCGTATCGACCCCAGCTACGAACCCTCCCCTGTGGAGCTGCGCCACATCTACGGCATCACCTTCCAGCAGGGGTACAACGATTTTGAAATCAACCGCTCCCTGCTGGACAACATTGTGACCCAGGCCAAGGACCTGCCTGAACAGGCCAAAAACGACCTGATTGTCTCCCTGATTACCCTGAAATACACCCAGTCCAACTCGGTCTGCTATGTGAAAAACGGGCAGACCATCGGGGTTGGCGCCGGACAGCAGAGCCGCATTCACTGCACCCGCCTGGCCGGCTCCAAGGCGGACAACTGGATGCTCCGCCAGCACCCCAAGGTGCTCGCCCTCTCCTTTGTGGAGGGCATCCGCCGCCCCAATCGGGACAACGCCATCGACCTGTACATCTCCGACGAGTACGAGGACATTCTGGCCGAGGGAGTGTGGCAGGAGCACTTTGCCGTCAAGCCCGAGCCCCTCACCCGGGAGGAGAAGCGGGCGTGGATTGCCCAGATGTCCGGGGTGTCCGTTGGCTCGGACGCCTTCTTCCCCTTCGGGGACAATGTAGAGCGGGCGAGAAAGTCGGGTGTGGCATACATCGCCCAGCCCGGCGGCTCCATCCGGGACGACCATGTGATTCAGACCTGCGACAAGTATGGCATTGTCATGGCCTTTACCGGGATGCGGCTGTTCCACCATTAAAACGAAAAGGAGCGTCGATTGGTATGGCGTGTGAGCTGGCGCTGCACATCCCGAAGCCAGAGGAGCTTTGGTACCGCCAGCAGCTGATGGAAGACCCGGAGACCATGCACTACAACCGGGGGTATACCCTTCCCTTTGCAGGCTACGACCCGGAAACAGGGTGCATCCCCTTTCCCCCAGACCAGTGGGAGGGGTGGTATCGCCAGTTTGTCTGCGGCGGGCCGGAGCGCTTTTACGCCTACCTCGTCCGTGTGGAGGATGGCGTATTCGTGGGCGAGGTAAATCTCCACAAGAGCGGGCAGCACCCCTGGTATGAGATGGGCATCGTCCTGGAAGGAAAGCACCGGGGCCGGGGATATGCCGCGCCGGGGCTGCAGCTGCTGTTGGAATATGCCTTCCAAACCCTTGGGGCTCCGGCCGTCCACAACGATTTTGAGGAGACACGGCAGGCCGCCGTTCGCCTCCATCTGAATGCAGGATTTCAAATCTGCAAGCAAG
Source organism: uncultured Oscillospiraceae bacterium (assembly GCA_944387115.1). GTDB lineage: Bacteria > Bacillota > Clostridia > Oscillospirales > Oscillospiraceae > Enterenecus. The sequence goes on along the minus strand of CALXDR010000014.1, from coordinate 1,693 downwards.
AACACGGGCTGATGGAGCTACTCATCACCCGAGAACAGTTTCTAGAGAGAGGGGTCACATAGAAATGCGTGTATTGGTAGTGGGGGGCGGCGGACGGGAGCACGCCATCTGCCTCAAGCTCGCCCAATCTCCCAAAGTCGAGCAGCTGTACTGCGCCCCCGGCAACGGGGGCATTGCCCAGGTGGCACAATGCGTCCCCCTGAAGGCCACGGATGTGGCGGGCATCGTCTCCTGGAGCCGGGAAAATGCCATGGACTTTGTGGTGGTTGCCCCCGATGACCCTCTGGCCATGGGGCTGGTGGATGCCCTGGAGGCGGCGGGTATCCCCGCCTTTGGCCCCCGGGCCAACGCCGCCATCATCGAGGCCAGCAAGGCCTTCTCCAAGGAGCTGATGAAGCGCCACCACATTCCCACCGCCCGCTATGAGACCTTTACCGACCTGGATCAGGCGCTGGCCTATATCCAGACACAGGGTGCGCCCATTGTGGTCAAGGCGGATGGTCTGGCCCTAGGCAAGGGCGTGGTGGTGGCCTCCACCGTGGAAGAGGCACAGCAGGCCGCCCGGGAGATGATGGAGGACAAGAAGTTTGGGGAATCGGGGGCGAAGGTGGTCATTGAGGAGTGTATGACCGGCCCCGAGGTGACGGTGCTGGCCTTTGCCGATGGGAACCGTGTGGTGCCCATGCCCGCCAGCCAGGACCATAAGCGGGCCTACGACGGCAACTGCGGCCCCAACACTGGGGGCATGGGGGCCATCTCTCCCCCGCCCCAGTACACCCCCGCACTTGCCCAGCGGTGCATGGAGGAAATTTTTCAGCCCACCATTCAGGCGCTGAAGGAGGAGGGCCGCCCCTTCCACGGGGTGCTCTATTTCGGCCTGATGCTCACCCCTCAGGGGCCCAAGGTGGTGGAATACAACGCCCGCTTCGGCGACCCGGAGTGCCAGGTGGTGCTCTCCCTGCTGGACAGCGACTTGATGGACATCCTCCTGGCCTGCACCAATGGAACCCTGGACAAGGTGGACATCCGCTGGAAGGAGGAAGCGGGGTGCGTGGTGGTGCTGGCCTCCGGCGGCTACCCCATGGCCTACCAGAAGGGCTACCCCATCTCTGGACTGGAGCAGGCCGGGCAGCTTGCCCAGGTGTTCCACGCCGGCACCTCCCTGGACGAGGCGGGCCGCTGCGTCACCAGCGGCGGACGGGTGCTGGGGGTCACCGCCACCGCCCCCACCCTGGCGGAGGCCATTGAGAAGGCCTATGCCGCCGCCGGGTGTATCTCCTTCCAGGATATGCACCTGCGCACCGATATTGGACGGGCATTCTGAGCGCCATGGGATGGCAGCAGGCATCACACCTGCCACCATATCCTGCCTGCGCAATGGGCATCCCATCCTGGGGGAGCACCTGCCCCAGGTGATACAAGCCGGTCAGATTGCTTCACACAACCTACACAAGGGATTGGCACAACCGTTACAATGCAACAGGCCCCGGACTGCTCACAGTCCGGGGCCTGTTTTGTCCGTCCAAGCAGTGCTCGGAGTGGTTTGAAGTGGTTTGGTGGTTCGAGCGTTTCTCCGCCCACAGGCGGCGAAATAAAGTCCTATCCCGTGTTTCCCGGGGATATGTGCCTGGAGAAAACACGCTGCTCAGGGGAAATGGGGCGACAATTCCGAAGGAATCGAGCCCTGTTTCCC
>CALXDR010000013.1 GCA_944387115.1 uncultured Oscillospiraceae bacterium | reverse complement strand
AGAGGCCGCAGGTTCAAGTCCTGTCACTCGGACCAAGAGAGCACTTGCTAGAGAAGCAGGTGCTCTTTTCTTTTGTCTGGCTATCCCGAACCTGCGCAGTACCTCGTAGTGTTTCACCGCCCGCAGGCGGCCAGAGCTGCGCAGTGGACGCTTTGCACCCCGTGGGGTGCTTCGGGCGTGAAATAGGGAGCAAAAGGCACCGCCCAGAAGGGCGGTGCCTTTTTTACGGCGTGCGGGGCATGGATCGGGTACATGGGGCGATTGCCCATAGGGATAGGGGAAGCGCCCATAGGGATACAAAGACCCACGCCAGCAGGGGGCCTCCGCCCTGGGTGGGCAGGAGGAGTGCGATTCCTTCCAGGGGGAGGGCTGCCGCCCCATACCGAAACACATCCAGGTCAATGTAATGGTACAACAGGGAGGGGAGCACCAAGACGGCGAAGCCCAGCAGGCAGGCTGGGGCGGGGCGGTTCACACAGCTTGACAGCGCCAGGGCTGTCAGGCCATAGGAAAACAGGGCCAAGAGCCGGAACATCAGCAGACCTGCCACAAACCCACGGACAGAGCAGGGGAAGGGGAAACGCTCCAAATCCGAAAGGTTTTGCACGGCGGCCCCCCAAAGCTCCGGGGGTGCATTTTGGGAAAAGGAGTAGGTTTCCATGGCGTACATCGCCCCTCCCACGGTGACGGCCAGGAGGGCCGCCGCCGCAGCCTTGCGGAACAGCAACTCCCTTCTCCCCCTGGGGGTGGAAGCCAGCAGGGGGATGACGCCGGACTGGCCCTCGTATGCCATGGCTCCCCCCAGCAGCAGGACCATTGCGGCAATGGCCAGGAGCGCACGCCGCTGCTGATTTGCCCCGGCTGGCTGGCCATACACCCCTTGAAAGGGGGTTTCATCCATCAAATAGGGGGTGAAGTGTCTTTGCGCTCCCAGCGCCTGCAAATGTGCGGCACGCGCACGCACTGTGTGGAGGGCCTCCAGCTTCTGTTGCGCCCGCTCGCCCTCATAGGCGGCAAGGGTGTAATCGGAGAAGGAGAGCGCCCCCCTGTCATAGTCCTCTGCCGCCTGTGTATATTGGGCGATGGTACGCTCCAAATCCGCCTGCAAGCGCTCCATCTCCAAAAAGGTATCTGCACAAAGCTCGCCGCCCCAGCGGGCGAGAAACTGCTGCTCATACACTTCCTGCTCACTGGAAGGGGGCACAGGGGCGATGTAGGACGAGGTGCAGGCCAGATAGAGAACGAGAAGAACCACCGCAGCGCCCCTTTGGAGCAGGAGGATTTTATACAGCTCCATCCCCCAAAGGGGGAGCTTTTCAAAGAAGGCGTCCCAGAGGCGGTTGAGCGCATATGCGGCCCGTTCCAGCAGGTGCCCGCCTTGAGAGGGGCGCTTATAGGCCTGCACCAGCACACAGCCCGCTCCCAGCACAACGGCGAGGGGGACGGCTGCAAGCTCTGATATATGACGGATGCTCCATGGGAAGCCGAATACATTGATGTTCAGGTAGCGGGTATACAAGTCGGAGCTGGTGATATATGTGAAAACATTAAAATACTTGAACAAATTGAACACACTCTGCTGGGGGAGAAAGCGGTGCAGGCCATACTCCACGGCGAGAAAGGCGGAGCCTGCCAGCAGCGTGTACTTGACATTGTCCATGAGAGAGAACACCAGCCACAGCAGCATGGCAATCAAGGAGGCGGCGGCCATGCGGAAGCACAGGTATTGGAGGAGGAAGGGGCCGATTTCCCCTGGAATGGGCAGATTTCCGAAGATGGATATGGATTGGATGGGACGGTGCAGATCGTGGAGGCCGCCATACAGGCAAAAGCCAGCCAGGAGCGTGGAGCCGTAGAGCAAGAGCACGCTGGCGCAGGACAGGGCCAGCAGTATCCCCAGCCGGTGCACACCCAGCCTCAGACGCCCCTTTGGCAGGGCATAGATGAGGCTCCACAGACCCTGCTTCCGCTCTGCCAGAAAGGACAGGGCGGCCACGCCTAAAATCAGCAGCAGGAAATAGTCGGTCAAGGGGAAGGAAAAGAGGCTCACCACCGCACCATCTGCGCCCAGCTCTAGGGCGAGCGGGGTGAGGGCTCCGAAGTCATCCGCAGTTTTGCATACGTTGCGCCGGGAAAAGCCGTCGTCCTGATGGAACATGGGGAAGGAGAGCATGGTCTGCCGGTTGTCCTGGATGGACTGCAAATACTCCGGGTATGTGCAAAGGTACTCCAGCTGCGCCACAAGGTTGTTGACGGCTACATAGTCCAGCATCATCTGGTGCTGGCTGGCCTGGCCGGACAAAATGCGCTGCGCCAAGTCAGGATAGCGGCGCTGATATGCCTCCCAGCGTGCCTTTCCATAGGCACTCTCCCGCTGTGCAAACAGCTGGAACAGCGTGCTCATATGGATGAGTTCTTCTTTCTTGTCCGTCAGCGCCTCCAGTGCCTGGGTCAAGGGGACATCCTGATACGCACGCAGATGGTGGAGGTAGCGGCGGTAGGCCTCCCGCTCGGAAAGGGTTCCCAGGTAGGTGTCCTCTCCCACGCCCTGCGCTATGGATTCCACCCCTTCCGCAAGGGGCTTTGAGAAATCCAGCATGTAATGCGCCGCCTTCTGCTCCCCCAGAAACAACAGGAGGTTGAGGAGGACGGCGGCGGCCAATAGGGCGGGCAGACGCCGGTTCCACAGTGTTCTCTTCCATTCGCCCATCTCTATTCCCCCAAATAGTACAGATACACATCTTCCAGGGTCAATCGGTCCTGCACAAAGTGCCCCCCATCGGGGAGGGTATCTCCGATAAGGCGTACCCACGTTTCCCCCTGGCGCTGGAATACATTCCCCACCCGGTACTGGCTTTGCACTGCCGGCAGCTGTTCCGGCGGGCAGGGCAGTTCCTTCACCTTGCAGGCCATGGGGGCAAGCAGCTGCTCCGGGGTGCCCATGCCCAGGAGCGTGCCCCCCTTCATCAGGAGAATCTGGTCGGAGATGGACTCGATGTCGCTGACAATGTGGGTGGCCAGCAGGGTAATCCTGTTGCGGGAAACGGAGGATATGAAGTTGCGGATGCGGATGCGCTCTCTGGGGTCCAGTCCGGCGGTGGGCTCATCCAATAGCAGCAGGCCGGGCTGGCCCAGAAGGGCCTGAGCCAGGAGTACACGCTGCTTCATGCCGCCGGAAAAGCTGCCCATCTTCTTATGGCGGACAGGGGAGAGGTTGGTCACTGCCAGCAGTGTCTCGATTTCCTGCTCCGCCTCCTGTTTGGGTATCCCTTTGAGCTGGGCGATGTAGCAGAGAAAGGCCTGGGCAGTCATGTGCTCATAAAGTCCCTGCTGCTGGGGCATAAACCCCAGCTGCTTGCGGAAGGCCTTGCCCAGCTTGACAATATCCGCGCCGTCCCACAGGATTTCCCCTCCGTCCCGCTTCAGGTTGTCGCTGAGCAGGCCCATCAGGGTACTCTTTCCGGCTCCGTTTGCCCCTAAAATCCCGTAAACCCCCGGCCCAAAGGTGACGGAAAAGTCGTTGAGCGCCACATGGCCGCCATAGCGCTTGGTCAGGTGCTTGAGCTCCAGCTTCATCGGACGCCCTCCTCTTCCTGCCAATCCGGGGTGTGGGGATTCAGGGCGCTGCCAATCCAGCCTGCAATCTCATTGAGCGCCCCGCTGTCCTGGCTGATTTGGTAGAACACGCTGGACGGGCTGTGCTCCATCCCCCGATAGGCCAGCAGGTAAACGCTGCTGTCATCGGCAAACACCATGGTGCAGTGGGCCACATCGGGGTAGGCCTGGTAAATGGCGCTCAGGCTGATTTCCCTGCGCAGGACGCCTGTGTAGTCGTATATGCGCAGGGTGTCTCCGCCGGAGCGGTAGCCGCTTTGGGGGCCCCACTGGGGGTCGGGCGTATCATTCAAAACCGCAATGGCGGACTGAGAAAAAACGGCTGTGCCGCTTTCCAAAACGCCGGTCAGCCCTATGAGCTGGTGCGCCTGCCCGCTGTTCAGGTCAATCCGCCAAACATCGTTGCCCGAGGCGTAGTAGTAGAGCTGTCCGTGGGAAATGTACCAGGAGGAGCAGGAATCCCTTTGCTGTGGGACCTGTGTTTGGGAGGAGCGCCACAGCTCCTTTGTGCCCGCTTCGTCCGTGCCAAGCTGATAGAGCACATCCTGATAGACGCCGTCGGCACGCAGCACATGGTTCATGGCGTAGGCGGCGCTGTCATCCGCCCAGAACTTCCATGAGGACTCCAGCTTGCTGGTGCTGTCCTCCGCCAGCAGGCGCACGGCGGTGTGGATGTCCGCCCCCAGGGCCACGGAGTAGAGGGCACCGCTGTCTATAAAATAGACCGTCCCGTTGTACAGCATGGGCTGGTAGGAGTGTATCATACCCGTCGCCTCAAATTGGATGGACTGGATTTTCCGGTGGCCGGTGCCGTCCGGCTGCATTGCATAGAGATGCCAGCAATCTTCCGAGTCGCTGTTGGCGTAATATACCATGCCGTTGTAGTAGCTGAGAAACAGGGAGTTGATCCACCCGTTGCAGTGCTCGTCCCCATGCCGGCACTCTGGACGGCTGCAAACAGGGGCCATGCGTTTGGTCTGGGGGTCGAGGGCATAGACAATGCCCTCGCTTTGCAGGTAATATCCAAAGGGGGTCTGGCAGACGCTATTCATGCGAAACACGTTGGATACACACATATTTTGTTGAAATCCGCTGGTATCCACGGAGGGCGCAGGGGAGGGGGTTGATTGCGCCGCCTGAGGGGGCGTGCCGCGCCCGCTGCAGCTGCACAAGACCAGGGCGCTGGCGCACAGCAGGGAGAACAGGGCACAGGTTTTGGGAAGCAGTTTCATAAAAAACCTCCTGACAAAAAAATCTGGTACAGGGCGTTTGCCTGCCCTGTACCAGAATGATACCTGTGAAATCTCAAGCTTTTCTCAAACACAGCGGACGTTTACGGTGATTTTTCCGCCGCCTCCAGGGCGGTTTTCCAGCTGTAGGGCGCCGCCGTGCTTGTCCGCCAACAGGGCGCAGATGTACAGCCCCAGGCCGAAGTGGAGCTGATTGCCCCCGTCCACTGCGCCGCCCCGATAATAGGGGAGGGAGGCGTATTGCAAATCCTTTTGGGAAAATCCGGGGCCGTCGTCCTCGATGACGAGGATGAGGCTGTCCCGGTCCTGGTGCAGCTGGATGGAGATGCGCTCCCTTGCATACCGGGCGGCATTGGAGAGGAGGTTTTCGCAGATTTGGCCAATGGCCTCCAAATCCAGGAGGAGGTATGGGGCGGAAAGGTGATTGTCCACCGCCAAACGCCCGGAGGGGAAGAGCATTTTCGCTGTTTCAGTCACCATCTCCTCCAGGGCTTGGGGGGAAACCTGGGCGGGGTGGGGCGCATAGTCCTCCAGCCGCTGGATGGAATTCATGGTGTTGACGTAGGCGTGGATTCTGGAAATTTGCCTGGAGATGGTACCCACCGAGGCGAGCAGCTGCTCTTTGGTGAGGGCGTCGTTGGGCAAGTCGCTCAGCAGCAGGTCGGTATGTCCCTGCAGGACGGTCAAGGGGGTCTTCAAATCGTGGGAAAAGGCGGCGCTGAGGCGCTTGCGCTCTTCGATGGAGTTCCACAGCCGCCGTTCATTCTCCACAAGCTCCTCCCGCATCACCTCGAAGGCGTGGCACAGCCGTCCCAGCTCGTCCTGCCCGACGTCATGGATTTGGAAGTCCAAATCGTGGTTGGTAATGCTGTGTGCGGCCTGGTTTAGCACACCGAGCGGGCCCTTTATTTTCCCCAGGTAAAACACCAGCGCCGCAAGGCACAGGCAAATGGAGTACCACAGGATGGCCGCAGCATCCTCCAGGCGCTGATAGGCGTCGTAGCTTTTCCGGTCTGCCTCGGAAAAGAAGGCCTCGGGCAGCTGCAATACAAATTCCTCACCGGCCTGTCCCTCCCCCTGGGTCTCTTGGTCTGGAATATCGCCGGTCATCTCCGTGGGCAGTTCCATCACAAGGTAGTTGAGCTGGATTTCCTCCATATTGCGGCTGGCAAATTCCACGGTGAGATGGGTGAGGAACAGCGCCAGGGCAACAAAGGTGAGGCTGCACACCACAAAGGCGATTGAAATGGGGAGATTTCTCCACCACAGCTTTATCTGGCCCATTTATACCCAATCCCCCAGACGGTTTCAATGCAGGGCTGGCATCCCGCATTGGCAAATTTCAAACGGATTTTGCGGATGTGCTCCATGATGACGGCGTCATCCCCGGCCCCCTCCAGGCCCCAGATGCGGTCGTACATCCGCCCCCGGTCAAAGGTCTGCCCGGGATTGAGGGAGAGCAGCTGGATAATCTCAAATTCCTTGCGGACAAAATGGATTTTCTCCCCCCTCACCCGCACCTCCTGGGCGGAATAGTCGATGGTAATCTCGCCAAATACCCTGCGCTGAATGTGCCTGACCCGCTGTTCCCGGCGCAGGTGTGCCTCTATGCGGGCCTTTAATTCGGCAAGGGAGAAGGGCTTGACGATGTAGTCGTCCCCGCCGGCGGCAAACCCCTCCAGCTTGTCGGCGTCCTGGTCCCTGGCTGTGAGGAAGAGAATGGGGCAGGTCACAGCGTCACGCAGGGCTCGGCACACCTCAATGCCGTCTATCTGGGGCATATTGACGTCCAGCAAAATCAAGTCCGGCTGCTGCTGCGCCATTTGCATGGCCTGTGCGCCCCCTGCCGCACAGGTCACGGCATATCCGCTCCTGGATAAAAAGGCCTGGAGCATCTTGCGCACCTCCGCCTCATCATCCACCACCAAAATGTGATAGGGCATACAACCACCTCCTCTGCCCGCAGTATAAGGGCAAATTCTCAACTTTCTCTCAACTAGCAGCTGCAATGGGCAGTGAGTCTGACCGCCCCCACCGGGGCTGGGGCGGGGGCAGGGCTCCCCCATTGCGCCGGGGGTGCTGGAAGGAGTATATCCATCCAAGCCCGCCAAGCCCGGCGGCGGACACAGGCCCTGCGGACATTGTAGCACAGGGGGAGGACGGCAACAAGTGCCCTCTGCCCCGTGGCGTGGGCAGGGGGAGGCTGGGCAGTGGGATTGGAAAACTTGCGGTTCCCATCCCTTTGAAACTGTGGTAGAATGGTGGGCACGGAAGCAAAAACCAAACGGAGGAGATGGGGCACATGGAGCTTCGAGCGGTCCAAAGGAACGGGGTCACCTGCGCTGTTGTGCACAGCGAGGAACTGGTGATGAAGGATGTGGAGTCTGCGCTGGAGGTATTGATGCAGGCGAAATACGATTTGGGGACGGGGAATGTCGTCATCAGCAAGGAGCTGATTGTCCCGGAGTTTTTCATACTCAGCACCGGAATTGCCGGGGAGATTTTACAAAAATACGTCACCTATGGCGGGCGCATTGGGATTTATGGCGATTTCTCGCAGTATACCAGCAAGCCGCTGAAGGATTTTATCTATGAGAGCAACGGGGGCAGGGATGTGTTCTTCGCCGACTCGGAGGAGGATGCGCTGTGCCGTCTGACCCGGTGACTTACCCGATGCCGGTCAGACAGGAGGGGATAGGGCCGGGACAATGCAGCATACCCAAAGGACCTGTGTGCGGAGCAGGGCTTGACGCTGAAACCCCCTGGGAGGGCGGCGTCAGCCGGTTCACCTGTGAGCAAACCCATGTAAAGACAACAAGACAATGTGTGAGGTGCAAGGTATGATTCACAACGAAAAGGTAACCAAGATTCTCTATGGCGGAGACTACAACCCGGAGCAATGGCCTGAGGAGGTCTGGCAGACAGATATGCAGCTGTTTGCCCAGGCGGGCATTGACGTGGTGACCCTCAATGTATTCAGCTGGGCTGCGCTCCAGCCCAATGAGGAGACCTATGACTTTTCCAAGCTGGACAAAATCATGCAGATGGCCAGCAGCCACAACCTGAAGGTATGTTTGGCCACCTCCACAGCGGCCCATCCCGCATGGATGGCCCGCCGCTATCCTGACATTCTCCGCACAGGCCCTGATGGGATGAAGCGGAAGTTTGGCGCCCGCCACAACTCCTGTCCCAACAGCCCTACTTACCGCAAATATGCTGTTGCCCTGGCCCGTCAGCTGGCCCGTCGCTATGGACACTATGACAACCTGGTGGCCTGGCACGTGTCCAACGAGTATGGCGGGGAGTGCTACTGTGAAAACTGCGAAAAGGCCTTCCGGGTGTGGCTGAGGAAAAAGTATGGCACGCTGGAGGCCCTCAACCACGCATGGAACACTGCGTTTTGGGGCCATACCTTCTACGACTGGGATGAGATTGTCCTGCCCGACCTGCGCAGCGAGGAATTTATGTACGGCAGCACCGTGCGCACCAACTTCCAGGGAATTTCCCTGGATTACCGCCGCTTCAACTCCGACAGCCTGCTGGAGTGCTACTGCCTGGAGCGGGACGCACTGCGGGAGGTGACGCCCCAGGTTCCCGTCACCACCAACCTCATGGGCTATTACTACGGCTTGGATTATCAGAAGTGGGGGAAGGAGATGGACTTCATCTCCTGGGACAGCTACCCCGAATACGGCGAGCCGGAGGGGAAGAACGCCATGTGGCACGATGTGATGCGCGGCGCTGGCGGGGGCGCTCCCTTTGCCCTGATGGAGCAGAGCCCCAGCATTTCCAACTGGCACGCCTACTGCGCCCTGAAGCGGCCTGGGGTGATGCGGCTGTACAGCTATCAGGCTGTGGCCCACGGGGCGGATACGGTGATGTTCTTCCAGATGCGCCGGAGTGTTGGAGCCTGTGAGAAGTTTCACAGCGCCGTCATCGACCATGTGGGGCACGGGGAGACACGGCAGTTTCGTGAGCTTGCCGCCCTGGGCAGGGAGCTCAAGCAGCTGGGGGGCCTGACCCTGGGCGGGCGCACCCCGGCGCAGGCGGCCATTGTCTTTGACTGGGATAACTGGTGGGCCACCAGCCTCAGCGCCGGGCCCAGCGTGGAAATCAACTACCCGGAGGAGGTATATCGCTGGTACGATGGGCTGGCCAGGCACAACATCCCCGTGGACTTTGTGGGGGTGGATCAGGATTTGTCCGGCTACAAGGTGGTCTTTGCCCCCATGCTGTATATGTGCAAGGGGGCGCATCATCAGGCGCTTACCCGCTATGTGGAGGAGGGGGGCACCCTGGTGTCCACCTATTTCAGCGGCTATGTGGAGGAGCATGATCTGGTGGTATGCGGGGGATACCCCGGACACCTGAAGAAGGTTTTGGGCATTTGGGTGGAGGAGAGCGACGCACTGCCTCCCCAGGAGCACAATTGCTTTACCTGGAACGGGAAGGAGTACCCCGCCAGGGTGCTGTGCGATTTGCTCCACTTGCAGGGAGCACAGGCGCTGGCCTGTTATGGGGCGCAATTTTACGCCGGGATGCCCGCCCTCACCTGCAACCGCCTGGGCAAGGGGGCCAGCTATTATGTTGCCACATCCTCCGACCGGGAGTTCTACCGGGACTTTGTGGGGCACCTCCGGGACACCTGCGGGCTGGAGCCGGTACACGACACGCCGGAGGGCGTGGAGGCTGCCCTGCGCTGCAACGGGCAGGGGGAGTTCCTCTTCTTCCTCAATTACAACGACGCTCCCAAGGGGGTGCGGCTGGCCCGCTCGGGTGTGGAGCTGCTCTCCCGGAGGCAGTACCAGGCGGGGGACTGGCTGGAGCTGGAGGGCAAGGGTGTGGCCATTCTCCACACTGCCGGCGAGGGGCACAGGGGCTAAACGGCGTCCGGGTGCGCCGTGGGCAGGTCCGGTGCCCCGGCGGGGTGGACAGCCCCTGGGGACAGGGGGGCTGCCCGGCGTTTCCTGTCCAGCTGCACCGGTGAAGGGTACAGCGGGGCAGTCAGCGGTGCTGACTGCCCCGTCCTTTGTTGTATGGGCAGTGCAAGGCTTTGCGCCTGCCAAAGATGAACAGTTCCTGGGCGTTCCCCTGCTTTTGCCCCTGTGAGGCGAAAGGGGGGACGCCTGTTCGCTTCTGCCCCCTGCCTGGACGGCTGCCCAAACCAAAAAGCGCCGCCATCCTATGCTTTCCCAGTGCATTGGCAGTTCCAATGGGTATTTCAACGAAGACGACGGCCTTGAGGGTTATGGGCCGGTCTGCGGGGGTATACTATAGGCAGCCGGAGCACGGGAGGCAGGGGGTGAGGGGATGGAGTGGGTATGCTTTTTTGCAGGCGTGTTTGTAGGGGGCGTGCTGGGTGTTTGCCTGATGTGCCTGGTGCAGATTGACCGCCATAGAGATCCATAGCCGGTTTGGGGAATGCGCCCCCTCTGCCCTTCGGGGCAGAGGGGGCGCTTGCAGTCTGCCAGACCTGGCAGGTATTTTTGCGTTGAGGGATTAGGTGACTGCGGCGAGCATACGATACAGCACGGCGGCTGTTTCGGCACGGGTAGCGGGGCGTCTGGGGGCCAAAATTCCCCCGCCCAATCCATAGAACAGGCCGTGTTCCAACGCCCAGGTCATGCCGTCTGCGGCCCAGGCGGACACCTGGCTGCCGTCGTCAAAGGCGGACAAATCCAGGCTGATGCGGGGGTGCAATCCCCGGGATAGGGTGTGCCGGTGAAGGATGGCTGCCAGCTGTTCCCGGGTCAATGGGTCATTGGGGGCAAACTGCTGGGGGCTGTAACCTTTCATCAGTCCGGTGGATGTGACCCACTGTACGGCAGGGGCGAACCAGCTGTCCGCTGGCACATCGCAATAGGAGGCTTGGGCGGGGGCCTCTGGACGCCCGGCCAGATTGTACAGCACTTGGGCAGCCATGGCCCGGCTCATGACCAGGTTGGGGGTAAAGGCATTGTTTCCGGTGCCCGTCATCACACCGTTCTGGGCAACGTAGGTAACGGCTTGATGGTACCAGGCAGATGCTTCTACATCGGAAAAGGCGGGGGAGTCTGCTTGGACAGCGCCAGGGGTGAGCTGGTAGACGGCCACGGTGCCGGAGACTTCACAGGCGGTCAGCAGCAGCGCCTGACCGGTGGGACTGTGCTGAGCGGAGACGAAGGCGAAGCCCTCGGGCGCCACATCTCCGCCAGTGACCCACTTATCCAGATCGCCCTCCTTGTACTCCTCGGAGCCGGGGATGATGGAGGTGAAGTCCCGGGAGTTGATATAGTTGACATATTTGGTCTGGGCGGGGACGGTGATGTCGTACACCATCACGCCGCCGGTGCGCTCCAGGGCGATGAAGGCATAGGTTTTGCCGTCTACACTGCCCACGGCAACGCTCTCTGCTTCAGGGCCTTTTTTGCCGGAACGGTCATCTGCGGTGTTGTTATCGTTGGAGGTGTTGAAGGAGTCGGGAAGATATTGGGCGGTGAGGCGCTCGAAGTCATCTGCGCTGGTGAACACCTCCTCCAGGCCATTGTGTGTGACCTGGAACAGGGTGAAGGAGCGCCCGCCGTAGAGATAATCCTTCTGGCTGTCCAGACCGTCGTAATCTCCGGTGAGGAAGAACACGACCTTGCCGGACAGGCCGGAGTTATCGGCGGTAATGGCCCCGGTGGGGGAAGTGTCCTTGCCGTCTTTGAAGTTGCGCTCATCCTCGTTGAGGTAGCTGCCCCATTCCCGGCTGTCACCCTCATTTGCGGTGAGCAGATAGGTTTTGCCCTCCGATTGGAAGGCAGCGATGCCGTCGGGCATGCGGATACCCATCAGAGAGTCGAAGGTCTGAGGATGGTAGCGCCCGTCTTTTTTGTCGATGTCCACAGGGGTGATACTGTAATCCTCGAACCCCACAGAATGGATCGCGGTGAAGCGCTTGGTGGACAAATCCAGCACGGCAATGGCGTTGGCCTCCTGGAGGGAGACGTAGACCTGGTTTCCGCACACGGCCAGATATTCCGGCTCCAAATCCACCGAGGGGGCGGTGCCCTTTTTGAGTATCACCCCCTTTGCGGTCAGAGCGTCCCGCTGGCTGTCAAAGGCAGTGAAGTCCACCACGGTGGCAGTCATAGAGGGCACGTCCACCACAGATACAGAGCCCTTGGGATCGGTGGTATCGGCGGTATAGCCCATGCGGGGCTCCCCCTCGTCGGCGCTGAGCACGGTGGTGTTGTCAGCGAAGGTGACCATGTCGGGCTGGACCCCTACAGGGACCAGACCCTGGAGAGTGAGAGAGCCATCAGAGCCGCATTGAAACAGGGCGATGCGTCCGGCGTCGGCGTAGCTGGCGGATTGGAGGGCGGCGGCTAGCATACGCCCGTCTGGGGAGATGGCAACGGAGGTCATATCTCCGTAGGTAAAGCTGGGGTCCGCCTGTGCCGTCAGAGCCTTGAGGTCTATGTCGGTGCCCGAGAGATGCACGGCGGAGGCGTCCGCCTGCAAGGCGCTCATCGGGAGGACGGTGAGCAGTCCTGACTGGCCGTTGACGGCGTAGGCATAGCCGGTGGCGGTGTTATAGGAGATAATCTCCATGACGCCGCCGTCTACATGGAAGGTACCGGCGCTGTAGCCTGCAATTTTTTTCAGTTCCAGGGAGGCACGGCCGTTTTCAAAGCCGGAGTACAGGCAGGCGTCTGTGCTGCGGGGGGTGATTGGAGATTGGGCGGCTGAGACTGCGGGGGCAGCGCCCAGCAGGATGGCGCCGGCCAGGGCGGCGGCGGTGCATCGGCAGGGGATGTGTCGGCGGCTGTTTTTTGCTTGCATGGGTGGTAACGCTCCTTTGCTTGGGCTTTCCATATAGAGTTTGTGCAGGCTGACGGCCTGGCACAGGAGAGAGTATAGCGGCGATGGAGGGAGGGCGCTATCACGATTTGGTCAAAGAGGGGTAAAAATCCGGGGGCGCTTGGGTAAGGGCGGCGTAAAGAGGGACAAGGGGCCTGCTGGGCACAGAGGGCGGGAGGGTGGGGAAGGATGTCAAAATGGGTTGAAAAGTCCCTGGGGATGTGATAAAATAACGCAATACACTGGAGTATTCTCCCTAGGAAATGGAAGAAGATAGCATGCACCGGAGCAAAGGAGGGGCGGGCTGTGTACTTAAAGGCATTGGAAATTCAAGGCTTCAAGTCGTTTGCGGACAAGACTGTGCTCTCCTTTGGTGAGGACATCACCGCCATTGTCGGCCCCAACGGGTCGGGGAAATCCAACATTGCCGACGCCATTCGCTGGGTGATGGGGGAGCAGTCCACCCGCACCCTGCGGGGGAGCAAGATGGAGGATGTCATCTTTGACGGTACAGCCAAGCGCAAGGGGCTGGGCTTTGCCGAGGTGTCTTTGGTGCTGGACAATACAGACCACATCTTCCCCCGTGAGGAGACGGAGGTGGCCATCACCCGCCGGTATTACCGCTCCGGGGAGAGTGAATACTACATCAACCGGCATTCCTGCCGCCTGAGGGACATCAACGAGCTGCTGATGGACACCGGTCTGGGCCGTGAGGGTTACTCCATCATCGGACAGGGGCGCATTGACGAGATTCTCTCCATCAAAAGCGCCGACCGCCGGGAGGTGTTTGAGGAGGCGGCGGGCATCTCCCGCTTCCGCCACCGCAAAGAGGAGGCTGAGCGCAAGCTGGAGCGCACCCAGGACAATCTGGTGCGCATCAACGATAAAATCAGCGAGCTGGAGCTTCAGGTGGAGCCGCTGCGGGTGCAGGCGGAGAAGACCCGGCAGTATCTCCGTTTCCGGGAGGAGCTGCGGGGGCTGGAGGTATCCGTTTGGATGGCCCAGCTGGAGGAGCTGCGGGCCAGAAGCCTGGTGCTCCAGCGGGACTACGACACGGCTGTGAGCCACCGGGAGGACGCCCGCCGGGCGTTGGAGGAGCTGTACACCGCCGGGGAGGAGTTTTCCGCCCAAATGCGGGGCAAGGACATCCACGCCGAGGAGCTGCGTGGGGAGCAGGCCCAGCTGGAGCAGGGCATCCACAGCTGTGAGGGCGAAATCAACCTGCTCCACAACGATATGCGCAATAACAGCGAGAATATGGCCCGCATCCGGGAGGAGCAGGCCCAGCAGGAGGGGCGTGCCGGTTCGCTGCACCAGCAGATTGAGGAGCGGCGCGCCCGGCTGGAGGAGATTGAACGGGAGATGGCGCGCTGCCGGGCGGGAATGGACCAGGTCAGCCGTGAGGTACAGCGCACCCTGCATTCCTCCGGCACCCTCAGTGAGGAGCTGGAGCAGTTGCGGGAGCGGGAGCGGCTGGAGCAGGCCTCTGCCGCCGAGGTCAGGCAGCTGCTCTCCGCCCTGACTGCCGCCGCCCAGGAGCTGCTGGACCGGGATCAGGCCCTGGCCCAGGAGCTGGTGGAGCAGGAGGGCAAGGCCGCCCAAACCCGCAAGTCGGCAGAGGGACTCAGGCGGGAGCTGGAGCAGGCTGCCCAGGAGCGGGATTCTGCCCGCAATGTCATTAGCGGCTACCAGCTGCGGCTGGACGCCCGCCGCAAGAAGCTGGACGCCGCCCAGGAGAAGCTGCGCCGCTTCCAGATGGATGAACAAAACCTGGGGGCACGAATCAAGATGCTCTCAGAGATGGAAAAGGTATACGAGGGCTACTCTAAGGCGGTCAAGGTGCTGATGACCGAGGCGGAGCGGGGGGGCCTGTCCGGGATTCGAGGCCCGGTGGCAGGGCTGATCCAAGTGCCCGACCAGTACGCTGTGGCCATTGAAATCGCCCTGGGCGGGGCCATGCAGCACATTGTGGTGGAGCGGGACCAGGATGGCAAGCAGGCCATTGGGTGGCTCAAGCGCCGGGATGCCGGGCGGGCCACCTTCCTGCCCATGAACACGGTGCGCCCCGGGGAGTTCCGGGAGAAGGGCGTGGAGCGGGCGGCCGGCTTTGTGGGCATGGCCAACCAGCTCATTTCCTTTGCCCAGGAGTACCGTGACATCTTCTCCAGCTTGCTGGGGCGCATTGTCATTGCCCAGGATTTGGACAGCGCCATGGCGATGGCCAGGGCCTATGGGCACCGGTTCCGCATTGTCACGCTGGACGGTCAGGTGCTCAATGCGGGCGGCTCCATGACCGGCGGCTCGGTGTCCCGCTCGGCGGGGATTCTCTCCCGTGCCAACGAGCTGGAGCGGCTCGGCCGCCAGCGGGAGGGGGTGCAGCTGCAGCGCAAGGAGGCGGAAGGAGCCGTGGAGACGGTGCGGCGGGAGCTGACCGCCGCCCAGTACGAGCTGGACGCCGCTTCTGCCCAGCTGCGTACCGCAGAGGATGCGGTGCTCTCCTTCTCCGGCCGCGCCGAGGGTGCGCAATCCCTGCTGGATGAGGCCCTTGCCCGGTGTACGCAGATTCGCCGGGAGCGGGAGCAGGCGGCTGCACGCAGTGAGGAAAATACCCGGGCCATTGCGCAGGCCAAGCAGCGCATTGCACAGCTGGAGGGGGCCGCTGCCGCCCTGCGGGCGGAGAGCGAGGCCAAGGCGGAGGGGCACAGCACCCTGCAGGGGCAGCTGGAAGCCCTCAACCGGCAGTCTGCCCAGTACAGCGCCCAGCTGGCAGGATTGGACGGCGAGCGGGCCGCTTCGGCGCAGAACCTGGCGGAGCTGGAGCAGCTGCGGCAGGATTTGTCCGGGGATGCCCGCCAGCGGGCGGAGATGATTGCCCGCTTTGAGGCGCAAAACCAGAGCCTGTCCGCCCAGGTGGGCCAATCGGAGGAGCAGCTGCGGCAGCTCAAGGAGCAATCCCAGCAGCTCACCCGGCGCATTCAGCAGCTCAACGAGGAGAAGCTGGAGCTGGAGGGCAAGCGCAATCAGGCCGACCGCATGGCCAGGGAGAAGAACACCGAGCTGCTCAGCATGGAGCGGGAGGTGTCTGTGCTGGAGCAGAAGGCCAGCAGCGCCCGGTGGGAAGAGGAGCAGATTCTGGACAAGATGTGGGAGACCTATCAGCTCTCCCATGAGGCGGCCCGCAGCCAGCGGGTGGAGCTGGAATCTGTACCCAAGGCACAGCGGCGCATTGGGGAGCTGAAAAAATCCATCTCCGCACTGGGCAGCATCAATCCAGACGCCGTGGAGGAGTTTGAGCGCATCAACCAGCGCTATACCTATCTGGTGGACCAGCGGGACGATGTGACCAAGGCCAAGGGCGAGCTGGAGGGTATCATTGCCCAGATCATCGGGGAAATGACCCGCATCTTCCGGGAACAGTTTGACCGCATCAACCAGACCTTCCAGGGCACCTTTCAAGAGCTGTTCCGGGGCGGCAAGGCCACCCTGGAGCTGGAGGACCCGGAGGACATCCTCAACTGCGGCATTGAAATTCGGGTGCAGCCCCCGGGAAAGGCGCTGAAGATTATCAGCCTGCTCTCCGGCGGCGAGAAGGCGTTTGTGGCCATTGCGCTGTACTTTGCCATTCTCAAGGTGCGGCCCACGCCCTTTTGCGTCATGGACGAGATTGAGGCGGCGCTGGACGACGCCAATGTGGTGCGCTTTGCCCAGTATATGCGCCGTATGAGTGAGAAAACGCAGTTTATCGTCATCACCCACCGCCGGGGCACCATGGAGGAGTCGGATGTACTCTACGGCGTGACCATGCAGGAGCAGGGGGTGAGCCGTATGCTCACCATCAATTTGAACGATGTGGAGCGGGAGCTGAATATGGAGCTGTAAGCCACTTTTTGCGTGGTATGCTCCCACATACCAATAGAAAGTGAGGAAGAAGGCCGTGGGCTTCTTTGATAAAATCAAGAAAATCGGGATTTTCAGCAACTTCATCTCCGAGCTGGACGATGACTTCTATGAGGAGCTGGAGGAGTCGCTGGTGATGGCGGACATGGGGGCGGAGACCACCATGGAGGCCGTAGAGGAGCTGAAGGCCCGCTGCAAGGCGGAGAAAATCAAGGATGTAGAGGGCGCCCGGGGGAAGATGCGGGAGATTTTGGCGGAGTATCTCACCCTGGGCAATGCCCAGGTGGACCTCAGCCGCCAGCCCGCCGTGGTGCTCTTTATCGGCGTCAACGGCGTGGGGAAAACCACCTCCATCGGCAAGCTGGCCGCCCGCTGGAAGGGAGAGGGACGGCGTGTGATGGTGTGTGCCGGCGATACCTTCCGTGCCGCCGCTGCCGACCAGCTCACCATTTGGGCCGAGCGGGCGGGGGTGGACATCATCAAGCAGCATGAGGGGGCGGACCCCGCCGCTGTGGTGTATGACGCCATGAGCGCCGCCAAGGCCCGCCGCACCGATGTGGTGCTGGTGGACACCGCCGGGCGGCTGCACAACAAGCAGAACCTGATGAACGAGCTGAACAAGATTTCCCGTGTCATTGACCGGGAGTGCCCCGACTCCAGCCGGGAGACCCTGCTGGTGCTGGACGCCACCACCGGGCAAAACGGGCTGATTCAGGCCAAGCAGTTTGCCCAGGCCGCCGGTATCACGGGCATTGTGCTCACCAAGCTGGACGGCACCGCCAAGGGGGGCATTGTCATTGCCATTGCCAAGGAGCTGGGGGTGCCGGTGAAGTTTGTGGGCGTGGGTGAGGGCGTGAACGACTTGCAGCCCTTTGACCCCAGGGCCTTTACCGAGGCGCTGCTCTGAGCAGTCATTGTAGAAAGGAGAACCGCCATGGCACGATTGGACGGACGGGCCTTTGACCAACTGCGCCCTGTTACGCTGCACACAGATTTTATAAAATTTCCAGAGGGGAGCGTCCTGATCACCTGCGGCAACACCAAGGTTTTGTGCTGCGCCAGCGTGGAGGATGGGGCGCCCCGCCACGTCCCCGAGGGCACGGGCTGGGTGACGGCGGAGTATTCCATGCTCCCCCGGGCCAACCGGGAGCGCTCCCGCCGAGACATTTCCAAGCTCAAGCTCTCCCCCCGCTCGGCTGAGATTCAGCGGCTGATTGGCCGCTCCCTCCGGGCCTGTGTGGATTTGCGCAAGCTGGGCCCGCGCACCATCACTGTGGACTGCGACGTGCTCCAGGGGGATGGCGGCACCCGCACGGCCAGCGTCACCGGCGGCTATGTGGCCCTGGCCCTGGCGGTACAGCGCCTGATGGAGCAGGGGGCGCTGGAAGAAAGTCCTCTGGTGGACAGCGTGGCGGCGGTGTCGGCAGGAATTGTGGACGACACGCTGCTGCTGGACCTGTGCTATGAGGAGGATTCCGCCGCTCAGGTGGATTTGAACTGCGTCATGACCGGTTCGGGAAAGCTGGTGGAGCTTCAGGGCACCGGGGAGGGGCGTCCCTTTACCCTGGAGGAGCAGCGTGCCCTGGTGGAGCTGTGTGCCGGGGGCATTGCAGCGCTGCGCCGGATACAGCAATCTGCATTGGGAGGTTGAACACATGAAACTGGTGCTTGCCAGCAAGAACGAGAAGAAACTGCGGGAGATGCAGGAGATTTTGGGCCACATGGGGGTGGAGGTGTGCCTTCAGTCCCAGGTGGGCGTAGATGTGGACGTAGAGGAGACGGGGACCACCTTTGAGGAGAACTCCCTGCTCAAGGCCAAGGCGGTGATGGAGGCATCGGGTATGCCCGCCATAGCCGACGACTCCGGCCTGTGCGTGGATGCGCTGGGGGGCGCCCCCGGGGTGTACTCCGCCCGTTACGGCGGCCCCGGCCTGGATGATGTGGGCCGCTACCGGCTGCTGCTGGAGAACCTGAAGGGACAGCCCCGCAGCGCCAGGTTTGTCTCTGTGATCACCTGCTGCTTCCCCGACGGCAGTGTGATTACTGCCCGTGGGGAGTGCCCTGGCACCATCGCCTTTGCGCCCATGGGGGAGGGGGGCTTTGGCTATGACCCCGTCTTCTTCCTGCCGGAGCGGAAAAAGACCTTTGCCCAGCTCACCCCTGAGGAGAAAAACGAAATCTCCCACCGGGGGCAGGCCCTCCGCAAGTTCCAAAAGGCGCTGGAGGGCCATGTCAGCGGGGCAGCGGAGCGGGCGCCTGTCTAAGGGGCAGGGGCCTGTCTGACCCATTTTCACCCATTCACCATCCAAGACAAAGGAGCATACTATGGATTTGACAAGCAAGCAAAGGGCACAGCTGAGAGGGCTGGCCAATCACATCGACACCATCCTCCATGTGGGGAAGGACGGCATTGGGGACAACCTGGTCAAGCAGGCGGACGATGCGCTGGAGGCCCGTGAGCTAATCAAGGGCAAGGTGCTGGAAAACGCCCTGCTGTCAACACGGGAAGCGGCAGAGGCGCTGGCCAGCCGCACCCGCAGCGAGGTGGTGCAGGTCATCGGCACCAAATTTGTGCTCTATCGGGAGACCCACAGCAAGGAAAAGGACAAGCGCATCAAGCTGGTGAAGTAATCGGATATCCAACAGAAAGAGGGCATCATCCATGAAGATTGGCATCTATGGAGGCAGCTTCAATCCCCCTCATCTGGGACACCTGGCCGCCGCACGCACGGCTGTGAAGGCGCTGGGTCTGGATTTGCTGCAAGTGGTACCGGCAGGTGTGCCGCCCCACAAGGCGCTGCCTGAACACACCCCTGACAAAGGGCACCGCAAGGCCATGGCTGAGATTTTTGCCGACCAAATCGGCCCCTTTGCCCAGTGCTGGGATGTGGAATTGGAACGACCGGGAAGAAGCTTTACTGTGGACACCTTGCAGGCGGCGGCAGTACGCTGGCCGGAGGCGGAGCTCTATCTGCTGATGGGAGCGGATATGTTCCTCTCCTTTCAAAGCTGGTATCAGCCCGAGGAGGTGGCCAGGCGGGCCAGGATTGTCACCTTTGGGCGCACGGGGCAGCGGCAGGAGCTGGAGCAGCTGCAGGCGCACAAGGAGCTGCTGGACAAGGCGTACGGGATTGACTGCACCATTCTCACCATCCCCGATGGGGTGGATGTGTCCTCCACCCAGCTGCGGCAGGCGCTGCCAAAGGGGGAGGGCAGGCAGTGGCTGCCCAAGGCTGTATACGGCTACCTGGTGCGTGAGGGGCTGTACGGCCTGCACGCCGACCTGCGCCATTTGGATGATGAAACCCTGCGCTGTGTATCCTACTCCATGGTGCGTGCCAAGCGGCTGCCCCATATCCGTGGGACAGAGCAAGAGGCGGTGCGCCTGGCCCAGCGATGGGGGGCGGACGTGGAGGAGATGCGCCGGGCCGCCATTTTGCACGACTGCACCAAGTACGAGAGTGTGGAGCGGCACCTGGCCATCTGCGCCCAATACGGCATTGAGCTGGACGAGATGGAGCGCAGCGGAGAGAAGCTGCTCCACGCTAAAAGCGGTGCGGCGCTGGCCAAGTATGTGTTCGGGGAGAGCCAGCGGGTGTTTGAGGCCATCCTCTACCACACCACCGGCCGGGGGGATATGACCCTGGAGGAAAAGCTGCTCTATTTGGCCGACTACATCGAGCCCTGCCGGGACTTCCCGGAGGTGGAGGAGATGCGCCGCCTGGCCTATACCGATTTGGACCGGGCGGTGCTGATGGGGGTGGAGCTGTCCATTCAGGAGATGGTGGAGCGCAACCGGGTGGTGCACCCCAATACATTGGACGCAGAACAGTCTTTACGGAGAGGAGCATGAACATATGGGATTCCATTTACCTGAGAAGAAGGGCGGAAAGCGCTCGCAGAGTACGGGAAAGCGCATCTTGTCCCCCCGTGTCAAGCTGGCCCTGCTCATTGCAGCTGCGGTATTGATGGTACTGCTGGCTGCGGTGTGCGTGATGTATTTCCGTATGGTGCGCAAGCCGGTGCTCCCTTCGGCAAAGCCCGCTGCCAGCCACTCCCTGAGTCCAGAGGGGGAGGAGGGCGAACTGGGCGGGCGGCCGGACGTCCAGTCCAAGGTGAGCGGCACCCGCAAGAGCGAGGACTATTTTACCATCCTGGTCTTTGGCTCTGACGAGTCCTCCGGGCTTACCGACACCATGATGCTGGTATCCTATGACGTGACCAATCAGAAGGCCACTGTCATGTCCATCCCCCGGGACACGCTGTCCAATGTAAATGCCAAAAGCCTGGTCTCCCGCAAGATGAACGCTGTATACAAGGTATACGGCGGCGGTGAGGAGGGCGTGGAGGCCCTGCGCACAGAGGTGTCTGAGCTGGTGGGCTTCTGGCCGGACTACTATATCATGATCGACTGGGAGCTGGTGGGGCAGATGGTGGACGCCATTGGCGGCGTGTGGTTTGACGTGCCCCGTCAGATGGACTATGACGACCCCACCCAGGATTTGCACATCCACCAGCAGGCGGGCTATCGCCTGCTCAGCGGCGACGACGCCATGCAGGTGGTGCGCTGGCGGAAGAACAACGACGGCAGCGGCGGCGCCAACGGCGACATCGGCCGTCTGGAGATTCAGCACGACTTTCTCTCGGCGGTGCTGGACCAGACCCTGCAATTGAAGAATGTCACCAAAATCAATGAGCTGTCCAAGCTGTTTGGGGATAATGTGGAGAGCGACCTCTCCTTTGAGAATCTGCTCTGGTTTGCCACCCAGGCCATTATGGGGGGGCTCAAGACGGAGGATGTGGAATTTACCACCATGCCCTTTGAGTACGGGTATTACGGCGGGGTGAGCTTTGTCTATCCCGACGAGGACGAACTGATTGCGATGATCAACCAGTCCCTCAATCCCTTTGAGCAGGAGGTCACCATCGACCAGCTGGATTTGATGAGCGTGGGGGCGGACGGTTCTCTGCGCTCCAGCAGCGGCAGGGTGGCCGGCTCTGCTGCCTCGTCGGGGACCTCCGGCAGTAGCAGCGGCGGGAGTGCTTCCGCAGCGCCGGTGCCCACCCTGACCCCTGCGCCCGCCGCCACCAAGACCCCTGCCCCTGCGGCTACTCCTGCACCCACACCGGCGCCCTCGGCCCCGGCGGCAAGCGACAGGCCCGCCGCCACACCTGCGCCCACACCCGCACCCACGCCGGAGCCTACGCCTGCGCCCACCGCAGCGCCCGAGCCCACGGCCACGCCTACACCTGCGCCGGAGCCTACGCCTGCGCCCACTGCGGCGCCGCAGCCGGAGCCCACACCGGAGGTGACCGCTGCGCCTGCGCCCACCCCGGAGCCTCCTCAGGAGGGCACGGGCGACGGCGCACAGCCGCCTGCTGATTCCGGCGGTGAGGACGGACAGAGCGACGGCGGCTGAACGTTTATGAACCATACGAAAGGGGAAACCATATGTTGACTTCCAAAGAACTGGCTGGAGTGGCTGTAAAGGCCCTGGACAGCAAAAAAGGCAAGGACATTAAAGTGCTGCACACCGAGGAGCAGACCACCCTGGCTGACTACTTTGTCATCTGCGGCGGCGCTTCCACCACCCAGGTGAAGGCGCTGGCAGACGCTGTGGAGGAGGCCATGACCCGCATGGGGGAGGAGCCTCACCATGTGGAGGGGCACCGGGGCGGTCAGTGGACGCTGCTGGATTACTCCTCTGTGGTGGTACACGTATTCACCGATGAGGCCCGGGAATTTTACGGCCTGGAACGCCTTTGGTCGGATGCGGCCCAGGTGGAGCTGTCCGAGTATTTGTCTGAGGAATGAGCCCAGCCTCCGCCCCGGGGAAGACCCTGGGGCGGAGGGCGTGGGAATTTGAAGAGAAGGTCGTGAAGGAAATGGAGCAACAAGAAGCGAAGAAAGTGATGCTGTCGGGCATTCAGCCCAGCGGAGATTTGACGCTGGGGTCTTATCTGGGGGCGATTAAAAACTGGTCCAGCCGGGCAGAGCAGTTTGACTGCTACTATTTCATGGCGGATTTACACGCAATTACAGTGCGGCAGGACCCGGCCTTGCTGCGCCGCCGCACCCTGGAGCAGCTTGCCCAGTACATTGCCTGCGGCCTGGACCCCGAGCGCAACACCCTGTTTGTCCAGTCCCATGTTCCTCAGCATGCGGAGCTGGGCTGGGTGCTCAACTGCTACACCATGTTTGGTGAGCTCAGCCGTATGACCCAGTTCAAAGACAAGTCTGCAAAGAATGCAGACAACATCAACGGCGGTCTGTTCACCTATCCCGCCCTGATGGCGGCGGATATTCTGCTCTATCAGCCGGACTACATCCCGGTGGGGGAGGATCAGAAGCAGCACGTGGAGCTGACCCGCAACATTGCCCAGCGGTTCAACGGGATTTATGGGGATGTGTTCAAAATCCCCGAGCCCTATATCCCCAAGGTGGGCGCACGCATCATGTCCCTGACCAATCCCACCTCCAAAATGTCCAAGAGCGACAACGGGGATACCGGGCGCGTCACCCTCATGGATGACCCGGCCCACATCATGAAGCAGTTCAAGCGGGCTGTGACGGACAGCGATACCCAAAATTGCGTCCGCTACGACCCGGAGAACAAGCCCGGTGTGGCAAACCTGATGACCATCTATTCCGCTGTGACGGGAAAGAGCATGGCGGAGATTGAGGCGGAATTTGACGGCCTGGGCTACGGGGCCTTCAAGCCGGCAGTGGGTGAGGCGGTGGTGGAAACGCTGCGCCCCATCCGGGAGAAGGCCCAGCGGCTGATTGCGGATAAGGCCTATTTGGAGGGCGTGTACCGCGCCGGCAGGGAGAAGGCCTCCTATGCAGCCCAGAAGACGCTGCGCAAGGTCTATAAAAAGGTAGGCTTCCTCGCCCCCTAATGCCTACAAAGGAGTTGTAATACGGTGTTGTGTGAACAGTTACAAGGGATGGTCAGCCTGAACAATCAGATGCAGCTGACCATTGATATGAGCAGTGTGGGATACGTTCTGCTCACACTGCTGCTGGCAGCGGTGGTATCCTTTCTGGCTACACCCCTGGTGAAAAGCTTTTCCGTAAAGGTGGGGGCCATCGACGTGCCCAAGGACAATCGCCGGATGCATACCCATCCCATCCCCCGCCTGGGCGGCCTGGCAATTTTCCTGGGCTTTATGGTGGCTGTGATGCTCATGATTCCCCTGGATGGGGCCAAAAAGGGGATGCTGCTGGGTGCGGTCATCATTGTGGTTTTGGGGATATTCGATGATATTTACGCCCTGTCTGCCAAGCTGAAGTTTGTGGTACAGATTGTGGCGGCGCTGGTGGCGGTGCTGGCGGGCAACCGCATTCAGGTGCTGTCCAATCCCAATATTTTCAGCGATGCGCCCTTTTGGGACTTGGGCTATTGGGCCATTCCGGTGACGGTCATCTGGATTGTGGCGGTGACCAACTCCGTCAACCTCATTGACGGGCTGGATGGGCTGGCCTGCGGCGTTTCCACCATCAGCTCGGCCAGTATGCTCATCATCGCCCTGATGGTGAGTGAGCTGGATGTGGCCATGTTCATGGGGGCGCTGGTGGGCGCCTGCGTGGGCTTTCTGCCCTACAACTTCAACCCTGCAAAGATTTTTATGGGGGATACGGGAGCGACCTTCCTGGGGTTCATCATTGCCACCGTGTCCGTCCAGGGGATGTTTAAGCTGTACAATGTGATCTCCTTTGTGGTGCCCTTCCTCATGCTGGGTCTGCCCATCTTTGATGTGTGTTTTGCCGTGGTGCGCCGCATCTCCCACGGGCAAAGCCCCATGAGCCCCGACCGCAGCCATGTGCATCACCGTCTGATTGACATGGGCTTTTCCCAAAAGCAGGCGGTGGGCGTGCTCTATGTCATTTCCGCCATTCTGGGGCTGTCTGCGGTGGTACTCACCGGAAGCGGCGCTTTGCGGGCCATGATGTTCCTGCTGGCGACCATGCTGGCGGGCTTGATTGGCTGGCGGCTGTTTTTGAGCCATAAGGAGCGCAGCGGTCAGGATAGCGAGGACGAGGGCGGTCCCTCTGAGCGGTAAGCGTCCAACACAAAAAAGCGTATGACCTCTCAGGAGGGCATACGCTTTTTTGCCGGGGGCGGGTCATTGGTCACCCTCCTGCTCCTCTTTTCCCAATCCCAGCAATAGGAGCAGTCCCAGGGTGATGACCAGCTCCAGATTGTCCCCTTCGAGGTAGAGAAAGAGGATGATGAGCACCAGCAGGATGTCCCCACTGTCAAAGCTTTGCAGAGAGAAGTGCTGGCGCACACCCTCCAGCAGACGGCTCACACCGCCGGTGACTTCCCCCAACAAAGCGGAGGTACGGGGGGGACTGGGCGGCGGTGGCTGCTGGGGCGGGGGAGGAGGCGGCGCTGGCTCCGGAGGGGCGTCCAGATGGACGAAATCATGGCGGTGTTGGTACTGGTTATACATGGTGCTGCCCTTCTCCCTCCTCTCGTGGGCGCAATAGCGCAAGTCCGGTGCGTATGAGGCGGGACAGCCGGGCAATTTGGATGGCCTGGTCCAGCTTGGCGTAGCGCTCCGGCTTGACAAAGGGGCGCAATGCCTGGAGCAGCGCTGCCCGGTCGTCTTCTCCGCCACCCTGCACCTGCCCCAGCAGGCTGGCGGCTCCCGCCAACAGGTTGGGGTCCAGGGAGCGCAGGCCGTCCAGAAGCCCTCCGGCGGGCAGGGAGGAGGGGGCTGGCTGGGCGGGCGGAGGAGGCGGGGAGGCAGGCGTAGCGGCTCCCTCGTCATGCGCTCCCCCTGATGTACCCCCCAGGGATTGGGCCAGGGACATGATTTGCTCCATGGCCTGGGGGTTTCCTAAAATTTGTCCCAGCTTATCCTCCCATTCGCTCATGGGGGCGACCTCCTCTCCTGGGGTTGCCCGCCCCCTGGGGGGCGGGCGGCGGTTACTTGAGCGACCCTTTGAGGTGCTCAATCAGCTTGGCGCCTTCCGGGTCCTGCATCAGCGACCGGATGGCTGACATCAACGGGGCGGTGTCCCCCTTGGCGGCCTGCTGGGCGGCCTGTTCCAGGGAACCGGTGGTGTTCTGCTGGAGCAGCGCAAACATTTTTTGCGTCTCCGGAGCGTCCCGCAGCCGTTCCAGCTTTGTGGGGTCCTTTAAAAGCTTAGAGGCATTGGGGGTGTTGAGAAATGAATCCATGGCGGACATTGTACTCCTCCCTTCGGGGAACCGCTGGGAGTGGTTCCATCCCCAGTATATGTATCAGAAAGGAATTGGTGACCTGTGAACATTCTCGTGTGCTCAGATTCCCACGGGCGGCTGGAGGAGATGATTGCCGCTGTGGAGGAGGAGCAGCCTGACTATTTCTTCTTCTTGGGAGATTATGACCGGGACGGACGGCAGATACACGCACTCTATCCCCACATTCCCTATGCGGGGGTGCGGGGAAACTGTGATTTCGGGCCGGGGGAGGAGGAACGGGTGGTGGAGCTGGAGGGGGTACGGATGCTGCTCACCCACGGACACCGCTACCAGGTCAAAGGCGGGCTGGACTGGCTGGCCCAGGCGGCCTGGCAGCAGGGGGCGGATTTGGTGTGCTTTGGCCACACCCATCGGGCGGTGGACACGGCGGGCTTTCGTGGGGTGCGCCTGTTCAACCCGGGGAGTGTAGGCGGGGTACACGCCCCCTCCACTTACGGGATACTCCGGGTGGAGCGGGGACAGGTGGCGTGCTTTGTGCGCTAAAAAAGACTGGTGCGAGGTTCCTCGCACCAGTCAGGGGGAAGTTATGCGTGGCTGTGATTCCCGTGGGTCTCCGGCCGGAACAGGAGAGTGATGCACCACAGGGCAGCCAAGCCCACAAGGGCATAGATGGTTCGGGCCAGCCAACTGCCAGAGCCGCCGCAGAGAAAGGCGACCAGGTCAAAGTTGAACAGTCCGATGGAACCCCAGTTCAGTCCTCCCACAATGGCGAGGAGCAGGGCAATCCGATCCAAAAACATGGTTTCGACCTCCTTACTTCCACGCCAATAGTGTGCGCCGAAGCGGGGGATAAATACTGGGAAATCATTCTTTTTCAAGGGAGAGGCTGTGGGGAGAAAAGCTGTGGGGGAGCAATTGATCCAGGGTGGTGCGCACATAGGAGCCGTCTCCTCTTGCCACCAGGAGCGGCAATTGGGGGTGAAACTCACTGAGCATCTGCCGGCAGGCTCCGCAGGGCCAGCAGGGCGCATTGCCCTGCCCCACAATGGCCAGCTTCACCCAATCCTCCCGGTGCCCCTCGCTCACCGCCTTCACCAGAGCGGTACGCTCGGCACACAGGGAGGAGCCATAGGCTGCATTTTCCACGTTGCAGCCGGTGTACACGCTGCCATCGGCGCATAGGAGCGCCGCACCCACGGGAAAGTGAGAGTAGGGGGCATAGGCGTAATCCAGCATGGAGCGTGCCAGGTCTACCAGTTGTCGGTCTGTGAGCATTACAGCCACTCCTTTCTCGGGCGTGAAGCCGCCCCGCTGAGTATACCATACCTGCAGGCGCGGGACAATAGCCGATGCCGCTCAGGGCTGGAGGTCAGGGAAGCGGGGGAAACGGAAGAGTCCGTGCTGGGTACAATACAGATAGAGAATGCCGCGCCCCCGCAAATCGGGCACCTGGAAGGCGCAGTCCTGCTCGGGATAGAGGCGCTGGAACCAAAGCCGGTCGTCATGGACGCAGGCGGCGAAGGCAAAGTGGTGTTCCTTGGTCATGGGGTGGGGCAGGGTGACATAGAAGCCGCCGTCCATCTCCGCTACCTTGGGGGTATGGCAGTTGTCTGTGTCCACATTGGCGGCGAGGGGGGACAGGCGGCGGCCGCAGCAGGACAAATCTGCCGCCCCGGTGCTGGTCAGCTGATTTCCGCAGCTGGGACAGACATAGAAACGAATGCGGTCCATCCGGCCGGGATTGGGGCGGTTGGGGCGCAGTTCTCCCTCCAAAAGCTTGAGCACATCGGCGCCCAGGGCAAGAGAGAGTCCCGCCCACAATGAGGGCTCGGGGGCACCGTTTCCGCACTCCCATTTGGAAATTGTCTTATTGCTCACGCCCAGCTGTTCCCCCAGCTGCTGCTGGGTAAGCCCCTGCTCGGTGCGGAGCTGGAAAATCAGCTGTCCGATTTTTACATTGTCCATGGAAGATTCCTCGCTTTCTGGGGTGGCGGCTGGGGCGGCGGCTCCGGCGCTGGGGCGCACGGGGGTCTTGATGCCCGCACCGGGGAGGAGAGGCTGGGCCTGCCCATCCTGCGCCAGGCAGAGGCGCAGCAGCGCCAACAGCTGGGGGCGGTCAGGCTTTGTGTCCCTGTTCAGCACAATAACAGGCTCCCAGGTGAAGGAATCCTCTCCGTATTCCTTCCAAAGCCCTTGCAGGGAACGGTTGGGGTGCAGCCCGGCGGAGAGCTGCAGGCGGGTGCGGTTGCATGCGCTGCGCAGGTCGGGGAATGCACCCAAATAGCGCCCGCCGGTGGGCACGTGGACCAGCGCGGCAACGCCCGGCTGGGCAGGACAGGCGTGGGCTGGCGGTGTGCTGTGGTTGTTGTTCATATCATTCACCTCGCACTCCAGTGTAATACAAATGCGGGGCGCTGGCAATCCACGCTCCGTAGACCACCCGCCCTGCCGTGGGACTGACCCATAGGAGGGGGTGTGCTTCGGCGCATCTGAATGTTCAGGGAAGATGGTTACAAGTGATTTTCACAAAAAATAAAATCCAAAGGGGTCAAAGTTGATTTTTGAGATAAATTTTTGCGTCCGTGCAAAAACTCGTTGACAAAATACAGCTTCGTGCTATACTGAAGTCATAGATAAGGCAAGAGGGCTGCGCCGGAAAGACAAAGTTTTCTGGCGGGTCTGTGCAATCTGACAGCAATAAAAGCGTTGGGCATTGCCCAATGTTGCGATGAAAGGGGAAGTCAACATGGGATATACCAAGGAAGACATCGTTCGCATTGTAAAGGAAGAGGATGTTAAATTTATTCGGATGCAGTTCACCGATATTTTCGGTCAGCTGAAGAATGTGGCCATTACCGCCTCCCAGATTGAGAAGGCTGTGAACAACCAGATTATGCTGGACGGTTCCTCCATTGAGGGGTTTGTGCGCATCAACGAGTCCGATCAGTACCTCTATCCCGATTTGAACAGCTTCCTCATTTTCCCCTGGCGGCCCCAGCACGGGAAGGTGGCCCGTCTGATTTGCGACGTCCACAATCCCGACGGCAGTTCCTTCGTGGGCGATCCCCGCGGCGTGCTCAAGCGGGTGCTGGAGAAGGCCAAGAGCATGGGCTTTGACACCTTCAACGTGGGCCCCGAGGCGGAGTTCTTCCTGTTCCAGACGGATGAGGAGGGCAAGCCCACCACCAAGACCAATGACGAGGCGGGCTACTTCGACCTGGGCCCCCTGGACCATGGCGAGCCCACCCGCCGGGAAATCTGCCTGGCGCTGGAGCAGATGGGGTTTGAAATTGAGGCATCCCACCACGAGGTGGCCCAGGGTCAGCATGAGATTGACTTCAAGTATGCCGAGGCGCTGGATTGTGCCGACAAGATTATGACCTTCAAGCTGGCTGTCAAGACCCTGGCGCAGCGCAATGGCCTCCACGCCACCTTCATGCCCAAGCCGATCTTTGGCATCTGCGGGTCTGGTATGCACGTGAATATGTCCCTGTTCCGCAACGGGAAGAACGTGTTCTATGATGAGAGCGGGGAGAAGAAGCTGTCCAAGGAGGCCTATTCCTTCATCGCCGGTATTTTGGCCCACATGAAGGGAATGGCCGCAATCACCAACCCCCTGGTGAACTCTTACAAGCGCCTGGTGCCCGGCTATGAGGCTCCCTGCTACATGGCCTGGTCTGCCTCCAACCGCTCTGCACTCATCCGCATTCCTGCCGCCCGTGGCCAGTCCACCCGTGTGGAGCTGCGTTGCCCCGATCCCACCTGCAACCCCTACCTGGCCCTGGCTGTATGCCTGGCTGCCGGTCTGGACGGCATTGAGAAGGGCATGACCCCTCCGGCCGAGATTACGGACAACATTTTCGAGATGACTCCCGCCACCCGTAAGCGCCGTGGCATTGAGGCGCTGCCCGGCTCCCTGGAGGAGGCGCTGGTGTACCTCAAGAAGGATAAGCTCATTATGAATACCCTGGGCGAGCACGTCAGCAGCCAGTACATCGCTGGCAAAGAGGCTGAGTGGCACGAGTACTGCACCCGTGTGTCCAGCTGGGAGCTTGACAAGTACATGATCAACTACTAATCTCACGGACAAGCGGTTGGTTCCTGCGGGACTGACCGCTTGTTTTTGCTGTGCAGGGAGGGCACAATCCCCTTGACTTCTCCATGGCGCAGTGCCATAATACTGGTACACCCCCTGATGTCTGGCATCGAAATGACAGGTAAAGCGTTTGGAAGCGGTCTCAGAATGGAGGTAGACACGATGAAACGACGTTTGGCTTGGATGTTGTGCGGTGTGATTGCCCTGAGTGTGCTGCTGGTTGGGTGCGGAGAGCAGCCTGTGCAGCCCTCCAGTGCGCCTTCCTCTGCGGCGGGAGAGCCGGAGGCCTCGGACGGGCCTCAGACGGCTGCGCCCACGCCGGGTGGGGAAGCTGGGGCGGAGTACCTGAAGGCCGGGACCTGGTTGGCCTCTGGCGGTGTGGAGCAGTACTATTTCTTTGATGAAGGCTCCGGCTCCGGCAGACGCAGTGCTGTCGAGGATGGGGAGGGGATTGCGTTTGCCTACTCCTATAGGGATGGGAAAGCCCAGTTTACGATGGGGGGCGCAGGGGAAGCGCTCACGTGTGCGGTGGAACGGCAGGGCGAAGACGTCATGGTCTTCCGGTGGGGCGATGGCACAGAGGAGACGCTGCGCTATATTTCGGAGGAAGGCTCGGATACCTTCCGGTTTTACTCCAATCAGGACTTGGAGTCCATGGCGCTGTCCTACTATGGGAAAACCACCGGGGAGCCAACAGATGAGCTGATGGCGGAAGCGGTGACCGGCGAGGATGGAAAGGTGCATATCCAGGTCTATCGCAATCTGGGTGACCACAATTCTACGGCGGCCTGGTATACGGTGGAGCGCACCACGGGAGCGGGCACGGACGACAACATGGGCACACAGGTGAACCTGGCGGAAGTGTCTTGATGGGTATTGCGCTGCCCTCTCGGTGGTTGAAGAGGGGGCAGCTGCTTATACAGTATGGATATGAGGAAACGGATAAATTAGAATTTTGAGGAGGGGTAAAGTATGGTTAGTGAGTTTATGGGAGCAGCATTTCCGTGGATTTTAATGGGTTTGTTTGTGGCGATTAGTTGTTCTCTTATGGGTAAAAAAGCAAAATAAATCCCGGTATGACAACTTCATACTACCCATTACAGATAAAGCAGCTGGTCTTGGGATTGGCTGCTTTTTTCATGCCCAGAAAGGGAGAGGGCAGTTTAGCGTACAGCTGGTTTCGGGTGAGGAGAGAAATGTAGAAACTCCTCAAAAAAACTCGAAAAAAGGGGTTGACAGGTGGCGTAGGATTTGGTATGATACTCGAGCACCT
>CALXDR010000012.1 GCA_944387115.1 uncultured Oscillospiraceae bacterium | reverse complement strand
GAGCCGGAGATGGAGAAGAAGGGCACGTTGGCCTCCCCCGCCACCGCCTTGGCCAGCAGGGTCTTGCCGGTGCCCGGAGGGCCCACCAGCAGAGCGCCCTTGGGCAGCTTTGCGCCGATGTCGCTGTACTTTTTGGGATTGTGGAGGAAATCAATGATTTCCGTCAGGGATTCCTTGGCCTCGTCCTGCCCGGCCACATCCCGGAAGGTGACGCCGGTCTGCTTTTCCATATACACCTTGGCGTTGGCCTTGCCCACGCCGCCCATGCCGCCCAGGCCGCCGGCGCTCCCCATACGCTTGAACATATAGCGGTAGAGGAACACCATCGCCACCACCAGGATGAGGGTGGGCAGCACATAGCTGATGACCGCAGAGAGCATATACTGCTCGTCGGTGACCAGCTCCCGGTAGCCCTTCACATCGTTCTGGGTGAGCAGCTCCATGAGTCCGTCATCCCGCAGCGGGGCACACTGGAAGGTGACATTCTTGCTGGTCACACCCTTACCGCCGGTGATCATTTGCAGAATGTTCTTCCCGTTTGCCCCCAGAGCCTCCTCCAGCTCCTTGGCGTACTCCTCCAGCGGGGGAGTGTCCTCCTTCACGGTGAAGATATACACGTTGTCGCTCATCTCCACCTGATCCACATAGCCCTCCGCCACCCATTCACGGAATGTGGTGTAGGGCACAGTGACGGTGTTGGCCGTGCGGGCAGCGCTCATACAGGTGTTGAGCACCACCACCAGCAGCACCGCCCAGAGCACAATGCTCAGAAATCCTAAGGACGGCCTCCGCTTGTTGTCGTTCTGATTGTTCTGATTCCCAGATGGTTGATTGGGACCAGCCATTGGCATATCCTCCTTCCGACCGGCATTTCAGCCAATCTGTCCCCTTGGGACTGTCTGCGCCCCGGAAAACGGGGCTGCACAGGTTGTTTCCGCCATTGTAGCACAAAACCCATCCAAAAACAAGAAAGCTTCTCCTCCGGCTTGTAAACTTTCTATGACTATGCACGCACAACCCTAGTATGCCCCGCAGCAGCGAAAAAAACGCCCGCCCGGAGCTTCCGCTCCGGGCGGGCAATGTGCGCCGATTTTATGCCATTTCCCCCGGTTTATCCCCGTATTTTATCACTTCCCGCTCTTATAAGTGCGGTAGGAGAAAAGCGCCTCATGGCTTTGGATCAGGGGGTTTCGGGTGGCGTACAGCTCAAAGGTGATGGTGCCGTGCTCCAGGTCATACTCGGTGAACACAGGCCGGCTGCCCTGACGCAGGTCCTCATACCCCTTGTCCGTAATGGTTCCGGCAGGGGCCGCCGCACCAATGCCGTCCACCACGCCGTGCAGACCCCAGCCAATGACCACAGCGTTGTCGTTGTCATAGGCCACACTGCCGCAGTGGCTGGCGATGTGATACCCCTGGGAGAGTGCGTTCAAATCCACCCCGTTGATGACATGGGACACCGTGGCAGTCTTGTCCTCCACATTCAGCTCCACCTGCAAGGTGCGGGTGAGGTTGGGGGCCATGGTGGGGGCAGGCGGTTCAATGCGGAAGGGGGCGTCCCCGGTCTGGTTGTCAAACATACTGATACGGGGGTTGCCGGTGAGGGTGCCGTCGGCGTTCTTATTCAGGTAGCGGGCATCGTGCTGCCCGTAGCTGAGGGCGGTGAATTCCACACCCTTTTCATCCTTGCGCTGGGTGGCATACGCCTCATAGCCGGTAAAGGTGGAGGCTTTGCCGCCCAGCACCCACTCCACCGCTCCGGTGTCCAGGTCAAACTGGTACACGGCGCACTGGTCACGCATGGACACCAGCAGCTTGTCCACATTTCCCTGTCCATCCAGGGTATAGTCGATGCTGTTGGGGTGGACATAGTCCATAAAGCCTTCAGAGAACACGTGTACGGTATTACCCTGGCGGTCCTCGGCGTCAATCCCCTGGTCGGTGCTGTTGGCGTAGTCCAGCTTCTCCACGGCGGTTTCGTAGAGCATGGGGTAGTCTGTGGTGTTGAGCTCATAGCGCACCTTGCCGTCCTGCACCTCTTGGAAAATCCCCGCCCACACATAGGCAGAAGAACCTCCGTCAATGCCCTGCACGCCCTCAGGCAGGTTCTCCACCAGCATGGGGGTATAGCTCATGGTCAGATAGTGCCCTTTGCCCAGCACCACAAACTCATGCTGATCCAGATAGCCCTCGCCATGGGTGTGGTGCTCCTCTGCGTTTGGCAGAAGGGTCACCGTGTCCACATCGGCATAGTTTTCATCCATCACCAGGTACAGGCCGCTGGAGTATCCGCCGTTCATGTTGCGGTACTCCACATTCAGCTCCACAAAGGTGGTGTAGAAGTCGCCGTCTGCCGTCTCCTGGCGGGCAAAGTTCTCCGCCATCTTCTCCCCCACACAGTTCAGGTTGCGGTAATACACCACCTCCCCCTCCGTGTTCACCCGCAGCAGGAACTTATCCAATGCAAAATCATACACACCGGCGTTTTCCTCTGCCACCTGCTTGGTGGTGATGTTGAGCACAGGGGCCAGCTCATGGGCAGTGTGTACCCGGTAAACCTGCCCGTCGGCCATGGTCACGGTGATGACCTCCTGTTCCTGTGCGCCCACCACGATGGGGGCGGGCACCAGAGAAAAGGCATTGTCCTGCACCTCCACCCCGCCGGACACCGAGCTTTCCACCCGGGCAATGTCCGCCGTGGCGGTAAACTGGAGGGCATTGCCCGCCACCAGGGCATTGAGGTAGTAGTCCCCTGCCCCGTCCTCCCGGACTGAGGGCACCAAAATCACCCCGGAAGCCCCCTTTTCATCTGCCACTGTGAGGGGAATGTCTGCCTGCTGGGGCACCAGAGGGGTCTGGTCCATCAGCTGGGCAATGTCCTTGGAAAAGTCAAAATTTACGTTGCTGTACGAGAGCGCAAAGACCCCCTGCTCCGCCTGGGCGCTCTCCTGGGGGGCGGCGGGGGACGGGGCGGCGCTGGGGCTTGTACTGGGGGCGCTGGCGGCAGGGCCGCACCCGGACAGTATCCCCAGGGCCAGGGCGGCGGCTGAGAGCATTGCAATGGGCTTGTTCATGTTACATTCTCCTTCTCCTCATATCCTCATAGACGGGGGATTGCACCCCTTATATGGCACTTTACACCGCGGACCCGCCTTTGTAAACTTCCCCATAGTTATGGATGGATAATTCCCTGTTATACCTGGCCTCCTTTCCCCCCTTTTGTTTCCGGGGAATCTATGCTATAATAAGATGATATCCCATTGTCTTGGGAGGTTTGCAACCCCGGCCTTGTGCAAAGGCCATACGATTAGATAAGGAGCGTGCAGCAATGAGAGAACGGGAACACCGGCGGCCCCGCCCCGCCGATGTGGAGCAGGCGGTGGCAGACGGCCTCATCGAGGGGCGCAACGCCGTCATTGAGGCCCTGCGAGCCGGAACAGCCATGGACAAGGTATACATCGCCCGGGGGGAGACAGACGCCACCCTGGGTCACATCGCCTCCACCGCTCGGGGCAAGGGCATTGTGGTGGTAGAGGCCGACCGGCGCAAGCTGGACGGCATGAGCCGCACCAAGAGCCACCAGGGGGTCATCGCCGTGGCGGCGGTGCGGGAGTATGCCGACGTGGCTGACATTTTGGCCGCCGCCCGGGAAAAGGGGGAGCCACCCCTGGTGGTGGTGTGCGACGAGCTGTCCGACCCCCACAATCTGGGCGCTGTCATCCGCACCGCCGAGGCCGCCGGCGCCCACGGGGTCATCATTCCCAAGCGGCGCTCTGCGGGGCTGACCGCCATTGTGGCGAAGACCAGCGCAGGGGCAGTGAGCCACCTGCCTGTGGCCCGGGTGCCCAACCTCACCGCCCTGCTCAAGGAGCTGAAGGAGGAGGGGCTGTGGGTATTCGGCACCGACGCCCAGGGCGCTACCCCCCTCTACCAGGCCGACCTGAAGGGCCCTGCCGCCATTGTCATCGGCAGCGAGGGGGACGGCATGAGCCGTCTGGTGCGGGAGGAGTGCGACTTCCTGCTCTCCATCCCCATGCGGGGCAAGGTCAACTCCCTCAACGCCTCTGCCGCCGCCGCAGTGGTGCTCTATGAAGCTGTGCGCCAGCGCATCTGACGCAGGGAGGGAGATGTGCCATGTCCGATCAGCACAAAGGCCCCAGCGGCCCCAACCAGGACGGGGATTACTCCGTAGAGGAGATTTTGGCCGAGTACGGGAGCGGCAAGTACGCCAGCGGCAAGCCCGGCGGCAGCAAGGTGGTGGCCTTTTCCCAGTCTGAGCCTGACAACGGGGACAGCCGCCCCAAACACCCCGACCGCCCTCCCGCCGCCCAGGTGGTGGGGGAGATTATGCCCAAAGGCGTGCGGCGCAACCTGGCAGCCCGCCTGTCCACCCTTCTCAGCCGTGCCGACCACTATGCCGACCATATGTATGACCAGGCCGAGCCGGACACAGAGACGGTGAAGGCGGAAAAGTATGTCCCCGGCGTGGACCAGGAGCGGGAACCGCCCCGCCGGCCCCGGCCGGCCGCCCGCCCCCCCAAGCCCCGCAAACCGGAGCAAATGCCCCCTGACATCCCCCCCGCCCAGCTGGCCGCTCAGCTGCAAAAGGGTCTGAATGGGATGTATCTGCGCAAGAACCTGGCCCTTTTGTGCGCACTGGCCTGCGCCATTCTCTCCATCGACCTGCCGTTTTTCACCTGGACGGGGGCGCTGGGCACCCTGCCCCTCACCACACTGCGCCAGGTGCTGGTTCTGGCGCTGATGGTGCTCACCGCACTGGCCTGCTACGAGGTGTTCACCGGAGGGCTTGGGCGGCTGCTTCACCTCCAGGTGGGGCCGGATACCCTTGCCGCCATTGCCTGGCTGTTTACAGCCCTGGACAGCGTCCACCTGATTGCCGCCCAGTCCCGGCCCGGCCTGAGCTGCGGGGCGGTCATCTCCATCGGGGTGGCAATGGTGCAGCAGGGGAACCTTCTGCGCCGCCGGGGCGACCGCATATCCGCCAAAACCCTCTCCCGCTCCAACGCCCCCTATGTGGTCACTCTGGATGAGCAGCAGTGGAGCGGGCTGCCCGCCTATGCCAAGTGGTCGGGCACCACCGCACAATTTGGCAGCCAGCTTCAGGACGAGGACGGTGCGCAAAAGGCCTACCGCATTGCCGCCCCCCTGCTCCTGCTGGGGGCGCTGCTGTGCGCTGTAATGGCCTCCCTGGGCCGGGGCAAGCCGGAGATGTTTGTCTGGTGCGCCTCCTGCTGCCTCACCGCCGTCACCGCCTGGAGCGCCACCCTCTCCTACGCCATGCCCTATTGCAGGCTGGCAAACCGGCTGCAAAAAAGCGGCGCAGCTCTGGCGGGTTGGCCCGGGGTGGAGCGCTGTCAGGCGGGGGGCATCCTCACCACCGATTTGGACTTGTTCCCCCCCGGCACGGTGCAGGTGCGGCAAATCAAGGTCTTTGGCCAGGTGTCCACGGAAAAGGTGGTGGCCTACACCGCCACCCTGCTGCGGGTGCTCAACTGCGGCCTCGCCCGCACCTTCCACGATCTCATGCGTACCCAGGGCGCACTCTACCGGGAGGTGAGCGGGGTGCGCTACCATGAGGGCGGCGTTTCCGGCGTCATCCGCAACCAGGAGATTTTAGTGGGCACCGCCGCCTTCATGCACATGATGGAGGTCAGCCTTCCCCAGGGACTAAACATCAAAACCGCCGTATTCTGCGCCATTGACGGACAGCTGGCGGGGATGTTCCCCCTCCAGTATTCCGTTCCCTCCGGGGTAAGCCCCGCCCTCCACGCCATCACCCAGGGGGGGCTGTTCTCCGTGCTGGTCACCCGGGACTTCAACCTGATTCCCGAACTGCTGGAGCGCTTCAAGCTCCCCGTGGACCGGCTGGAGTTCCCCCCGGTGGAGCGCCGGCTGGAGCTGTCCCGCACCGACCGGCCCCACAGCCAGGTCCCCGTGGCGCTGCTATGCCGGGAGGGTCTGAATGTCTTTGCCGACGCCGTGGTGGGCGGGCGGCGGCTGCGCACCGCCACCCGGCTGGGAATTGTCTTTTCCCTGGTGGGCTCTGTGTTGGGGCTGGCCCTCACCTTCTATCTCACCTCCCTGAGCGCCTGGGCCTCCCTCACCACCACCAGCTTCCTCATCTTCATGCTGGTGTGGATGGTGCCCCAGCTGCTCCTGTCCAACTGGGTGGATCAGTTCTGACAACAACCCGCCGGGCGGGAACTGGCGGGCACACCCCCTGTTCCCGCCTGAAAACACAACATGGAGGCTGTAGACCGCCGGTCTACAGCCTCCATGTTTGCTTTGCACAAGTCTATATCTGCCGGGAGCGCCCCCAATGGAGGCTCCGGCTGTACCCCTCGTTACCCGGCCTTGGTAGGCACCAGGGAGGGCAGTTCTCCCTCCCCTGCGCTGGCCAGCAGCGCATCAAAGTCTGCCATGGGCATGGGCTTGGAGAATACATAGCCCTGCACCATATCACAGCCCACGCCGCGGAGGAACTCCACCAGCTCAGGGCTCTCCACACCCTCCGCCGTAGTGTTGATGTTCAGCTGACGGGCCATGTGGATGATGTTGCTCACCACGATGTGGTCCCGCTGAGCATCCTGACTCTTGCGGAAGAAGAGCACATCCAGCTTGAGCACATTGATGGGCAGATTCTTGAGCATATTGAGGGAGGAGTACCCCGCCCCAAAGTCATCCAGCGAGCAGACAAACCCGCGCTGACGCAGGGTATTCACCAGCCCCTGGAACGCCTGGTCGTCGTCCAGCACCACCGTCTCGGTGAACTCCAGCTCCAGCACGCCGTCGGGAATGCCGTGCTCCTCCTTCACCGAGGTGTAATACTCCAGGAAATCCTTGCGGAAAATGCCCAGCCGGGACACATTGATGGAGATGTTCAGCAGCGGGCGGCCCGTCTTGAGGTAATTGCTGTACCAGCGGCACACCTGCCAGAACATATAGCGGTCCAAATCCACCACCAGGCCCGTCTCCTCGAACACAGGGATGAACACATTGGGGGGAATGATGCCCCGCTGGGGATGCTGCCAGCGCACCAGCGCCTCGGCCCCCACCACGGTGTCCCCCTGCTGGATGCCCACCTTCGGCTGGAAGTACACCTGGAACTGACCGCTCCAGATGGCGCTTTCCCCTTCCGCAGACAGGGAGGTGGCCAGCAGGCTGCGCTCCCGCAGCTGGGGCGTGTACAATGCCATGCGGCTTCCGGGCAGGCCCTTGATGGACTTCTGGGTCATGTTGGCCCGGTCCACCATATCGTTGATGGTCAGGGTATCCTCCGCACCGTCCACCCGGTACACACCCATGGACAGCTCCACATTCATCTGGTTGGAGCGCTTTTGCTCCTCCCGGCGCAGGGTCTCCGCCATGGCGCTGAACCACTGCTCCATCTCCTCCCGGCCCCGGTCTACACGCAGCCCCACAAAGTTATCCGCAGACACCCGGCAGAACAGCTCTTCCGGCTGCATATTCTCCTCGATGAGCAGGGCCACCCGCCGCAGCAGTTCGTCCCCCTTCTGGTAGCCGAACACGTCGTTGTAGTACTTAAAGTTCTTCAGGTCGCAGTACCACACCACCCAGTCGCCATGCTTCACCCGGCCAGAGGCATCCAGCTGAAACTTTTGAAAGTTGGGGCAGCCAATCAGCTCGTCACGATAGGCCAGGTCGTACAGCTTTTTCTGGCTGCGAATCATGGTGCGCCGCTGCATATAGATCAGCGCCACAAACAGCGCCCCTGCCGCCACGATGATGATTGTCATACCCGCCGCCGTCTGGCTGTAGCGCCCCTGAAGGGCCTCCACGGGGATGGTGCTGAGCACGTACCAGTCGTTGATGTGCACCGGCAGCAGGGCGCCCAGCATGGTCACGCCCTCCACCTGACACTGGAAGGTGGTCTCCTCGTCCCGGTTGAGGGCGGCATAGGCCTTATCCCGCTCCTGCTGGCTCTCCCACTGCAAATCATCCAGGGTAAGCACCTGCTGGAATCCCTCATCCAGGGTGCGCACCACCATCTGCCCGTTTTTGTTCACGATGCTGGAGGCGCCTTCCCCATTCATCAGCGGCTGGTCCAGAATGCTGCGCAGCACATAGGTCTCATGCACCGCCACCAGCACCCCGGATACCTCCTCCTCATTCCACACGGGCACTGCGAAGTAGTTGATGTATACTCCCTCACGCTGTGAATCCAGTCTGGTGCCCGATACAGTCTCCTCCCCCAGCAGTGCCTGGAGAAAAAACGGCTCCTCCGCCACATTCAACTGGTAGGTATCCCCGTTGATAGCGAACAGCAGCAGTTCACCGCTGAGGTTGGCAACCCCCATGCGGATAAAGCGGTTTTCCATGTTGATTTCCTGCAGGACCCGCGTAATCTGGTCAGATTGCAGATCGTCCATCTCCGCCAGGCAGGTGGACAGCCCCCGCAAGGTCTGCAAATCCCCTTGAATCTGGCGTGAAATGGTCTCCCGGCGCTCCCCGGCGGAGTTAATCAGGTAGCTTGAATTCTCCGCCACACTCAGGCGCATCATGCGTATGACAAACACCAGTCCGCTAATCACAAATGCCGCGCAAATCAATGTTGCGATAACCATGTAGAGAGGATTTTTCCGCTCTATCCCCTGCGCGGCTTGATTAGTCCCCATCTGGCATCCCCCTTCAATGATGGTTTCCAAACACCCGTTTTCCTGCGAGTGTTTACATTCTGACACAGTGTAATGATATACGATTTCCCGCAAAAATGCAAGGTCATTTTTGGGGCGCAGGGCAGTGATTTTGCCCCAGCGGCTGCCCGCACTGTTCTCCCCCTCATGGACACCATTGGGCGATTTCGGTTTCTCTCCTCATACCTGCGCCTATTTGGAGGGCTATTCCCTGCGGTGCAGCGATATGACCGCCCCCCTCCGGCGCACAGCGCAGCGGCCCCCAGCCGGCTCTCCCTCCGGCTGGGGGCTGCGTCAAAGGGTCTTGCGCTACGGGGCAGGGCTTGGCCTTACTCTCCCAGCACCCGTGCAGCGCTCTCCTCGGCAAACTGCTTGCTGTACAGGTCATGGTAGTATCCCCTGCGGCCCAGCAGCTCCAAATGGGTGCCCTGCTCCACAATGCGCCCGTCCTTCACCACCAGAATCAAATCCGCCTTGCGGATGGTGGACAGGCGGTGGGCAATGAGGAAGGAGGTGCGGTCCTTCAGCAGGTGGTCAATGGCCTGCTGAATAAACTGCTCGGTCTGGGTGTCAATGGAGGAGGTGGCCTCATCCAGCACAAAGATACGGGGGTCTGCCAGCACGGCACGGGCAAAGGAAATCAGCTGCTTCTCCCCGGTGGACAGGCGGTCGCCCCCCTCGCCCACATTGGTGTCCCAGCCCTGCTCCAGCTTGGCCACCACGCCGTCTGCCGACACCGCCCGGGCGGCAGCCTGAATTTCCTCCTCTGCGGCGTCCAGCCGCCCATATCGGATGTTCTCCCGCACCGTACCGGAGAACAGGTGGGGATTTTGCAGCACATAGCCGATGTTGGAGTGGAGCCAAAGCTGGCTGCGCTCCCGGTAGTCCCGTCCGTCAATGAGAATCTGCCCCTGGGTGGGCTCAAAAAACCGGCAGGCCAGATTGACCAGCGTGGACTTGCCCGCCCCCGTCTCCCCCACAATGGCCACAGTGGTTCCGGCGGGGATGTGGAGGGAGAAGTGCTCCAGCACATTGTCCCCTCCGTCCGGGTAGCGGAAGGTCACGTCGCGAAACTCAATTTCCCCCCGCAGAGGCTCCCAGTTCTCCTTTTTGGGGTGAAAGGCGTCGCCGTAGCGCTCCACCACCTCCGGGGTGTCTGCAATCTGGGGCTGTTCATCCAGCAGCCCCAGCACCCGCTCGATGGAGGCCTGCACCGAGATAAACTCAGACAGCTTGGAGGCAATCCCCTGAATGGGCTCGAAAATTCCCACCGCATAGGACAGGAAGGTGGATAAGGTGGCAATCTCCAGCACCTGCTCCACCTCCATGCTCCCACCCCGCAGCAGTACAATGGCCACCGCCAGCGAGGAGAAAAAGAGAATCAGCGGCACATACACCGCATTGAGCCGGGCGGCCCGCACACCGGCGTCATGCATCTCCCCGGTCACGCCCCGAAAGCGCTCCCAGCTCTGCTCCTCCACCACCAGGGTCTTTGCGGTCTTTGCCCCT
Organism: uncultured Oscillospiraceae bacterium; assembly: GCA_944387115.1. Lineage (GTDB taxonomy): Bacteria > Bacillota > Clostridia > Oscillospirales > Oscillospiraceae > Enterenecus. The sequence continues at coordinate 21,968 of CALXDR010000012.1, read as the reverse complement.
GTAATGCCCTCATTGAAGGCGCCGGTGATTTTAGAGTTGAGCTTGCGCAGCTGCCGGTTATAGTGGAGGATTTTCCCCTGAAAATATCCGGTGAGCAGGGCGAGCACGGGCACAATGGCCATCACCACCAGCGCCAGGCGCCAGTTGAGCAGCAGCATGGAGAGGAATGCGCCCCCCACGTAGCAGATTGACCAGAGCAGTTCCGACATCTCCCAGGACATCATGCCCCCGATTTTGTTGGTGTCGCTCATCTCCCGGGCAATGAGATAGCCCACCGGGGTCACGTTGTAAAAGGACAGGGAGAGGGTCTGAAGATGGTGAAACAGCTTTTGCCGCAGGCTCTGGGCCAGATTCATCTCCAGGTACATACAGCTGCGGGCAAACCCCACGGAGCACAGCCCATGGAAGAGAATTGCCCCCAGATAGACCAGGCCAAAGGGGAGCAGACCCGCCACCGTGCCCGCCCCGATGAAGTTGGCAATGGCATAGCGTTGGAAGAGGGGCAGCACCACATCCATCACCGCCTCCAGGGTGTTGAAGAGCAGCAGCCCCACAATGACCGCTTTGAAGCCCTTCATCATGGAAAACAGCCGCTTCCACAGGGAGAGGTCAAAGGATTTGGTATATTCCTGTTCGTCAAAGGCAGCCATCAGGCCATCCCTCCTTCCTCCAGCAAGCGGCGGTCGTCGCTGCTCATCTGGATGTCATAGATTTCACGGTAGATGCCCGGGCGGGCAATGAGCTGGCTGTGGGTCCCCATGTCCGCAACCCGTCCCTCATCCAGCACCAAAATCTGATCTGCCTGCATCAGGGTGGTCACCCGGTGGGCAATGAGAATGACGGTGGCCCCCTCCATCTCATGGCGGAGTGCCGCGCGGATTTTGGCGTCTGTCTCCGCATCCACGGCGGACAGGGAGTCATCAAACACCATCACAGGGGCCTGCTGCATGAGCATACGGGCAATGGCCACCCGCTGCTTCTGCCCGCCGGACAGGGTGACGCCACGCTCCCCCACCACTGTGTCATATCCGTCCTGGAACTCTGTAATGGCCTCATCCACACAGGCCACCATGGCTGCATGGCGCACCTCCGCCTCCTCCACCCCCGGACGGGTGGCGGCAATGTTCTCCCCGATGGTCTGGGAGAACAAAAACGGCTCCTGGAGCACCAGGCCAATCTGACGGCGCAGGCTTTCCCGGCGGATATGGCGGATGTCCACCCCGCCGATGGTAATGCGCCCCTCCCCCTCCTTCAGGTCGTACAGGCGGTCAAGCAGATGCACCAGGGTGCTCTTTCCCGACCCCGTTCCGCCCAGAATGGCGAAGGTGCTCCCCGCCGGAATGGTGAAGGACACATCGTCCAGCACCTTTTGCCCCTGGTAGCCAAAGGTGACGTGCTCAAAGACAATGTCCCCCTGCAAATCCTGCGCCTTGGCCTCGGGCACGTCCTCCTCCTCCGGGGCATTGAGAATGTAGCCCACACGGTCCATGGACACCCCCGCCTTGCTCATGTCGGACAGCACCCGGCCCAGGGTGCGCACCGGCCAGGACAGCGCCTGATTGTAGCTGACAAAGGCCATGAAGGCCCCCAGGGACATATTCCCGTTTACCGTCTCCGCCACACCCAGGAGGATGACCACCATCACCTGCAGCGCTGTGAGCACATTGCCTGTGGCCCAGTACACCGCCATCAGCCTGCCCAGGCGAATCCACAGCTGGGAGAAGCGCTCATTGCGCTGCTGGAAGCGCTCCTCCTCGTATTGCTCCCGGCCAAAGGCCCGCACCACCCGCACGCCGGTGAAGTTTTCCTGCGCAGCGGTGGTCAGCTCTCCCTCCGCCTCATCCGCCACCTGAAAGCGGGAGGAAATCTTCCTGTAAAACACCCCGGAAAACAGCGCCACAATGGGGATGAACACCACGGACACCACAGCCAGCCGGGGGTTCATGGACACCATGATGCCCACATACAGCAAAATGAGGAACACCGTGCGCACCACCTCCACCAGCTGGTTGCACACAAAGTTCCGAATGACGTCCACATCCGAAGTACACCGCTGGATGATGTCCCCGGTGGAGTGGGCGGTGTGCCAGGCGAAATCCAGGTGGAGAATGTGGCGGTAGAGATCATCCCGAATGGCCTTGACAAACCCCTCCGAACCCTTGGACAGGCTCACCCGCTGTCCATAGGTACACACACAGCGCAGCAGCGCCGCCGCCACCACTGCGCCCGCCGCCAGCCACAGCGCCTGAAGGGGGTTGGCCCGCAGGTACTCCACATCCAGCCACTGCGCCGCCCAGGCGGGCAGTTGGGGCTCCTGGGTGTCCAGCACCGAGTCCACCGTCACCCGGATAATCTGAGGAGTGATGGCGTTAAACACCATTCCCAGACAGGCACAGAACAGCGCTGCGGCAAAAAACACCAGGTTTTTGCGCAGATAGCGGAGAATCATCTCCGTCTTTCCCTGCCTTGACAGTTGAAATTCCGTTTCCATATAAGCTCCTTTCTCTCACTCCGCCCTTGCAGCGGTACAAAACGCAAAAAATGGCGCCCCTCCTGCCAGAGGGACACCATTTTCAAAGGGGTGCATACTCCTATGCGCATATGTACGCAGACAAGGGCCCTGACCGCCTTCGCCCTACCACAAGACAAAGACCAATCAGGCTCCACTGAAGGCGCACAAAACTCCCGCTTGAATCTGGTTCCCCAGCCAGCGATGCACTTGCATCCCATCCATGATAAACTCCACGGTGTGCGCCTCCTTTCATTGCAGATGGTCATAGTATACCCCCTGCGCTCCCCCTTGTCAAGGAAAAGTTTTCATAATTTCTCCGCTTTTTAGCCTGTGTGCGGCCCTTGCCCTGCCCTCTGCCCACCTTTTCCGGCCTCCGCCGGTGCGTCCACAGCTTCCCCGACAGCGCTGGGCCTGCCCGTCCCTGCCAGGTATGCCTCTCCCCTGACGCAGAGCGGAACGGGACGCAAAAACCCCGCCGCAGAAGGCTGCTTCTGCGGCGGGGTTTGGAAGTCCTTGCGGGGCTGGATTACACCAGCTGCACGATGGCCATCTCGGCGGCGTCGCCGCGGCGGGGGCCCATCTTGAGCACACGGGTGTAGCCGCCGTTGCGCTCGGCGTACTTGGGGCCGATCTCGTCAAACAGCTTCTTGGCCACATCCTCCTTGGTCACATAGGCCAGAACCTGACGGTAAGCAGCCAGGTTGTTCTTCTTGGCCAGGGTGATCATCTTCTCCGCAATGGGAGCGACCTCCTTCGCACGGGCGTAGGTGGTCTTAATCTGACCGTTCTCCAGCAGATAGGTGGTCATAGCCCGCAGCATAGCGCGGCGCTGGTCAGTGGGCTTACCCAGTTTACGATTGTGAGCCATGTTCAGCACTCCTTCGACCTCGTGTGGCGAGATCCTTTATAAAATTCGTTCTGGCACCCTTTCGGGACAGCTGTGCGTGAGGCGGAACGTTACATACCCTCCCGCTGCCCGGCACGGCGTACACCGCCGCACCTACGGGGGCGCACTGCCCTGGGGCAGTGCGCCGGCCCGATTAGTTGTTCTCGTCGCTGGCCAGGGACAGGCCCATCATGGCCAGCTTGTTCATAACCTCTTCCAGGGACTTGCGGCCCAGGTTGCGCACCTTCATCATCTCGTCCTCGGTCTTGGAAATCAAGTCCTCCACGGTATTGATGTTGGCCCGCTTGAGGCAGTTGAAGGAACGGACGGACAGGTCCAGCTCCTCAATGGTCAGCTCCAGCACCTTGTCACGCTGCGCCTCCGGCTTCTCCACCACGGTGGTCTTGGAGCCCATGGTCTCAGACAGATCGGTGAACAGGGTGAAGTGGTCCACCAGAATGCGGGCGCCCAGCGAGACAGCGTCACGGGCGGAGATGGTACCGTTGGTCCAAACCTCCAGGGTGAGCTTGTCGTAGTCGGTGGCGTCCCCCACACGGGTGTTCTCCACGGTGTAGTTGACCTTGCGCACGGGGGTATACACCGAGTCCACGGGAATGACCCCGATGATAGTCTGGGCGGGCTTATTCCGGTCAGCGGTGACATAGCCACGGCCCTGGGCCAGGGTGAGCTCCATGTTCAGGTGTGCGTCGGGGCCCAAGGTGGCGATGTGATGCTCAGGGTTGAGCACTTCCACATCGCTGTCGGCCTTGATGTCGCCGGCGGTGACAACGCCCTCGCCGGAGGCCTCGATGTAGACTGTCTTCACGCCTTCGCTGTACAGCTTGGCAATGATACCCTTCACATTGAGCACAATCTCCGTCACGTCTTCCTTGACACCGGGAATGGTACTGAACTCATGCTGCACGCCGTCAATCTTAATGGACGTCACGGCAGTGCCAGGCAGAGAGGACAGCAGAATACGGCGCAGGGAGTTGCCGATGGTGGTGCCGTAGCCCCGCTCCAGGGGCTCCACCACATACTTGCCGTAAGACTCGTCACCGGCATTCTCGATGCATTCGATTCGCGGCTTCTGGATTTCTACCATATCGTGTTTACCCTCCTTTTACTGCGGCAAATAGCCAAAAATCATTGTGGACACTGAGGGTTGCTGCATTACTTGGAATACAACTCCACGATGAGGTTGACCGAAACCTCGAAATCGATGTCGTCGCGGGCGGGCATAGCCACAACCTTGCCCTCCAGAGGAGCGTTCTTGCTCTTCTCCAGCCACTTGGGAGCGGAGACGAACTTGTCCTCCTCCACCAGCTTCTTAAACTTCACGGAAGCGCGGCTCTTCTCGCAGACAGCCACCACATCGCCCACCTTCACCAGGTAAGAGGGGATGTTCACCCGCTTGCCATTGACGGTGAAGTGGCCGTGGTTGACCAGCTGACGGGCCTCACGGCGGGTGTTGGCCAGGCCCAGACGGAACACCACGTTGTCCAGGCGGCGCTCCAGCAGGGTCATCAGCTCATCGCCGGTGTTGCCCTTCATGCGGGCGGCCTTCTCGTAGTAGGAGCGGAACTGCTTCTCCAGCACGCCATAGATGAACTTGACCTTCTGCTTCTCGGTCAGCTGCAGGGCGTACTCGCTCTTCTTGGTACGGCGCTGGGGGCCGGGCTTCCGGTTGGACTCCTTGTTCACGCCCATCACAGCGGGGGAGATGCCCAGCGTTCTGCAACGCTTCAGGTAGGGCTGCATATTCTTAGCCATGTTGGTTTTCCTCCTTCCTGATTACACGCGGCGACGCTTGGGGGGACGGCAGCCGTTGTGGGGAACGGGGGTCACGTCCTTAATCAGGGTGACCTCCAGGCCCACAGCCTGCAGAGCCCGGATGGCAGCCTCACGGCCCTGGCCGGGGCCCTTCACGTACACCTCAACGCTCTTCAGACCGCACTGCTCGATGGCAGCGTTGGCAGCGGTCTCAGCGGCGGTCTGGGCGGCAAAGGGGGTGGACTTGCGGGAACCGCGGAAGCCCATCTCACCGGAGGAGGCCCAGGACAGGGCGTTGCCCTGCATATCGGTGACGGTAATCATGGTGTTGTTGAAAGAGGAGCGGATGTGCACCTGACCCTTCTCCACGTTCTTGCGCTCACGGCGGCGCTTAATCACTTTCTTCGCAGTAGCCATGTGTATCCCTCCTTACTTCTTCTTATTGGCAACAGTGCGCTTCGGGCCCTTGCGGGTACGAGCGTTGGTCTTGGAGCGCTGGCCACGGACGGGCAGGCCCTTGCGGTGACGAACGCCACGGTAGCAGCCGATTTCGGTCAGGCGCTTGATGTTCATCGCCACGTCACGGCGCAGGTCACCCTCCACCACATACTCACGGCCGATGATCTCACGCAGCTTGGCCTCGTCGGCGTCGGTGAGGTCCTTCACGCGGGTGTCGGGGTTGATGCCCGCCTGCTCCAGAATCTTGGTGGCGCTGGTGCGGCCAATGCCATAAATATAGGTGAGTCCGATCTCGACTCGCTTTTCCTTCGGCAGATCAATGCCGGCAATACGTGCCATATTCCTCCTGCCCCTCCTTTAACCTTGTTTTTGCTTGTGCTTGGGGTTCTCGCAGATGACCATAACTTTGCCCTTGCGCTTGATGATCTTGCACTTCTCGCACATGGGCTTGACAGACGGTCTGACTTTCATGTTCTTAACCTCCTGTAAATGCCTGATGGCCCCGGCTGCAGCGGAGGCAAGGCCCCGGCTGCAAACCGGTCGTGATTGCTTACTATGCGCCCCGGATGCCAGGGCGCCCGACTTACTTGGATCTCCAGGTGATTCGCCCGCGGGTCAAATCATAGGGAGACATCTGCACCGTGACCTTGTCGCCGGGCAGAATGCGGATGTAGTTCATCCGCAGCTTACCGGAAATGTGGGCCTGAATGATGTGGCCCTTTCCGATGTCCACATTGAATGTGGTGTTGGGCAGGGCCTCGGTGACGACGCCCTCCAATTCGATCATATCGTCCTTCGCCAAAGCGTCATACCTCCATTTGGTCTCGAAAGGCCGCCAGCGCCGCCCGCAGCTCTCGGTCGCGGACAGGCTGTCCGGCACGGACTTTTTCCATGGCTGGATGGGACCACTCCCCCACCAGAGCCACATGCTTGCAGCTCTTATGCTTGGGGTGGTTCACCCGCCGCCGCTTCCCATCTGCCAGGAGCAGGCGGTCCTCCTCCACATCCAGGATGCAGAAGAGCTGCCCGCTGTCATGGCCCCGACAGGAGCGGACGATTTGGGCTTTCTCGAAACTCATCTCAATCCTCCCCGCATCGGGTGAGGATTTCGGGGTCGCCGTCGGTGATGAGAATGGTGTTTTCGTAGTGGGCGGCCAGTGAGCCGTCCGCCGTCACGGTGGTCCAGCCGTCCCGGAGCACCTTGACCTGCCAGTCACCCTGGCACACCATCGGTTCAATCGCCAAAGTCATGCCCGGCTGGAGCCGGGGCCCATGGCCGGCAGGCCCGTAATTGGGCACCTCCGGCGCTTCATGGAGCTTCGCACCCACACCGTGACCAACAAAGTCCCGCACCACGGAGAACCCATGGCGCTCCACATACTGCTGCACAGCATGGGAGATGTCAGACACACGTTGGCCGGCTCTGGCAAACCGGATGCCCTCCCAGAAGCTGCGCTCGGTGACCTCGATCAGCCGTTTGGCCTCAGCGGACACCTCGCCGCAGGCAAAGGTAGCGGCGCAGTCGCCGTGGAAACCGTCGATGTAGGCTCCCACATCTACGCTGACCAGGTCGCCCTCTTTCAGCACCACCCGCTTGGAGGGGATGCCGTGGATGACCACGTCATTCACCGAGATGCACGCCGAACCGGGAAACCCGTGGTAGCCCAGGAAGGAGGGTTTCCCTCCCTGGCTCTCAATGAACTTGCGCACTGCGGTATCTATCTCAAGGGTTGTGACGCCGGGCTTCACCATTTCTCCCGCCAGCTTGCGGGCTGCCGCGGTAATTCGCCCGGCCTTGCGCATACAGTCCAGTTCTCTGGACGATTTGAGGGTAATCAGTTCCATAGCTCAGAGCTTGAGTGCCGCCATAACCACCTGGGTGGTGGCCTCAATGGTAGGCTGATTGTCCACCGTGCGCAGCACGCCCCGCTGGGCATAAAAGTCCTTGAGGGGCTCAGTCTCCTGGTGGTATACCTCCAGGCGGCGCTTCACGGTCTCGGGCTTGTCGTCATCCCGCAGCTCCAGCGCGCCGCCGCACTTGTCGCACACGCCCTCCGCCTTGGGGGGAGCGTTCTTGACGTGGTAAGTGGCGCCGCAGGCCTGGCAGAACCGCCGGCCCTCCATGCGCTGGATAATCTCCTCATCGGAAATCTCAATGGACAGCACATTGTCGAACACCACACCCGCCTGCTCCAGTGCCTCAGCCTGGGCGATGGTACGGGGCACGCCGTCCAGGATATAGCCCTTCTGGCAGTCAGCCTCAGCCAGACGCTCGGCCACAATGCCGATGATGACCTCATCGGGCACCAGCTTGCCGGCATCCATATAGCTCTTGGCCTGAAGTCCCACCGGGGTGCCGTTTTTCACAGCGGCACGGAGAATATTCCCGGTGGAGATGGCGGGGATTCCCAGCTTTTCGCTGAGAACCGCCGCCTGAGTGCCTTTACCGGCGCCGGGGGCGCCGAGCAGAATCATCTTCATACGGTTCACCTTCTCCAATTACTCAAGGAACCCCTTGTAGTGACGCATCATCAGCTGGGCCTCCAGGGTCTTCACAGTCTCCAGGGCAACGCCCACCACAATGATGATGGAGGTGCCGCCGATGGCCAGGTAACGGCCAGCGCTGGAGCCGAACAGCAGCATGATGTTTCCGGTGATGGCGGGCAGCAGGGCCACAACCGCCAGATAGAGGGCGCCGAACAGGGTCAGACGGCCCACCACCTTTTGCAGGAAATCAGCCGTGGGACGGCCGGGCCGGAAGCCGGGGATAAATCCGCCGTTCTTCTTCAGGTTGTTGGCCACCTCAACGGTGTTGAACTGGATGCTGTTGTAGAAGTAGCTGAAGAGCACAATCAGCAGGAAGTAGACAATGCAGTAGAACACACCATTGGAGTCAAAAATCTTGAGGAAGGTGTTCCAAGCGCTGCCCTCGGTGTGCGCGGAGGGCACAAACATACCAATGGTAGCAGGCAGCGAGGCGATGGCCTGGGCAAAGATAATGGGCATCACGCCAGACATATTCACCTTGATGGGGATATGGCTGGACTGACCGCCGTACATCTTGCGGCCGACCATCCGCTTGGCATACTGCACAGGCACCCGGCGCTCGGCATTGGTGATGAACACCACCAGCACCACCAGCAGCAGCATACCAATAAGAATCAGGGGGACAAATACGGGGTGCAAAGTCATCGCACTGTCGGAGCTGATGCCGTTGAGCCAGTTGCGCACACCGGTGACCATGGAGGTCACGATGGAGGGGCCGCGGGCAATGATGCCGCCGAACAGAATGATGGAGATGCCATTGCCCACGCCAAACTCAGTAATCTGCTCGCCCAGCCACATGACGAAGGCAGAGCCGGCGGTAAAGGCCACAATGATTACAATGGCGGGCCAAACACCCTCGGTCACAAAGCCCTGGTAATTGATGAAAGTGTAATAACCAAAGGCCTGGATGAGCGCAAAGGCCACAGTGACATAGCGGGTAATGGCAGCAAGCTTCTTCTTGCCCTCCTCACCGCCGTCACGCTGGAGAGCCTCCAGGGCGGGAATGGCGATGGTCAGCAGCTGCACAATGATGGAGCTGTTGATGTAGGGCTGGATGGACAGTGCAAAAATCGTCGCCTGAGCAAACGCATCGCCGCTCATGACATTCAGCAGACTGAAAATGCTGGTCGACTGAGTGTCCATATAGTTGCTGAGGGTCTGGGTGTCGATAAAGGGCACCGGGATTGCGGAGCCCACCCGGAAAATCAGCAGGGCGAAGACGGTGAAGAGCAGCTTATTGCGCAGCTCCTGCACCTTCCAAGCGTTGCGGATGGTCTGAATCATTTCAGATCACCTCCGCGGTCCCGCCTGCCTTTTCAATCTTCTCCTTCGCAGAGGCGGAGAACGCAGAAGCACGAACAGTGAGCTTCTTGGTCAGCTCGCCGTTGCCGAGAATCTTGACGCCGTACTCACACTTGGAGAGGATACCCTTTTCCAGCAGGTCGCAGACGTTCACAGTGGCGCCATCCTCAAACTTGTTGAGGGCTGCCACATTCACAGCCTCCAGGCGCTGAGCGAAAATGTTGTTGAAGCCGCGCTTGGGCAGACGGCGGATCAGAGGCATCTGACCACCCTCGAAGCCAATGCGGACACCGCCGCCGGAGCGAGCCTTCTGGCCCTTGTGGCCACGGCCGGCAGTCTTACCGTTACCGGTGCCGGGGCCACGGCCCTTGCGCTTGCCCACCTGAGTGGAACCGGGAGCGGGAGAGAGTTCATGCAGATTCATCTTGGCACCTCCTTAGGCGTTCTCGGTCACCTGGAGCAGGTAACCGATGCTGGCAATCTTGCCACGGGTGGCAGCGTTATCGGGCTGCACAGTCACGTCGCCAATGCGGCGCAGGCCCAGGGCCTCAGCAGTGGCCTTGTGCTTGGCCAGACGGCCGTTCAGGCTCTTGACGAGCTTAATCTCAATCGTGTTCGCCATGGTCATGAGCCTCCTTAACCAATGATTTCTTCCACGCTCTTGCCGCGGATACGAGCAACCTCAGCGGGGCTGCGCAGAGCCTTCAGGCCCTCCATGGTAGCAGCCACAACGTTCTGGGGGTTGTTGGTACGCAGGCACTTGGCGCGGATGTCGGACACACCAGCGGCCTCCATCACGGCACGCACAGGGCCGCCGGCGATGATACCGGTACCCTTGGAAGCGGGCTTGAGCAGCACGCGGCCGGCGCCGAACTCACCAATCACCTCGTGGGGGATGGTGGTGCCGGACAGAGTGATGGTCACCATGTTCTTCTTGGCATCCTCGATGCCCTTGCGGATGGCCTCGGCCACCTCAGCGGCCTTGCCCAGGCCGTAGCCGACCTTGCCCTTCTCGTCGCCCACAACAACCAGGGCGGAGAACTTGGCCACACGGCCGCCCTTGACGGTCTTGGAGACGCGGTTGAGGTACACAACCTTCTCTACGAACTCCTTGGGTTCTTTCTCAAAACGAGCCATACTTTCTTCCTCCTCCCTTAGAACTGCAGGCCGCCCTCACGGGCGCCCTCGGCCAGAGCCTTCACGCGGCCGTGGTACACATAGCCACCACGGTCAAACACAACAGTCTCAATGCCCTTGGCCTTGGCACGCTCGGCAATCATCTGGCCCACCTTGTTGGCGGCCTCACAGTTGCTGCCGGTACCCTCAAAGCCCTTCTCCAGGGAGGAAGCGGAGACCAGAGTGACACCCTTGGTGTCGTCGATGATCTGCGCATAGATGTTGGTCTGGCTGCGGAACACATTCAGGCGGGGACGCTCGGAGGTGCCGGACACCTTACCGCGAACACGCTTATGACGATGCAGGCGCTGAGCCTTGGTATTAGGTCTGTTAATCATAATCGGCACACCTCCTTATTACTTCTTCGCACCAGTCTTACCGACCTTGCGGCGGATGACCTCGTCGGAATACTTGATGCCCTTGCCCTTATAAGGCTCGGGGGGACGCTTCTCACGGATGTTGGCAGCAAACTGGCCCACCAGCTGCTTGTCAAAGCCGGAGACAATGATCTGGTTGGGGTTGGGGACCTCGATGGTGATGCCAGCGGGGGCCTCCATAATCACCTGGTGGGAGAAGCCCAGGTTCATCACCAGCTTCTGGCCCTCCAGGGCCACACGGTAACCAACGCCGTTGACCTCCAGGGTCTTCTTGTAGCCCTCGGTGACGCCCACGACCATGTTGTGCAGCAGGCTGCGGGTCAGGCCGTGCAGCGCACGGTTCTCCTTCAGGTCGTTGGGACGGGTAACAGTCAGCTCAGCACCCTCCAGGGCAATGGCCATGTTGGGGTGGAACTGCTGGGTGAGGGTGCCCTTGGGGCCCTTCACGGTGACAACGTTGTTGTCAGCAATCTGAATCTCCACGCCGGCAGGGACGGCGATAGGAGCTCTACCAATTCGGGACATTCCTATAACCCTCCTTACCAAACGAATGCCAGGACCTCACCGCCGACATGAGCAGCGCGAGCCGCCTTGTCGGTCATGACGCCCTTAGAAGTGGAAACAATGGCGATACCCAGGCCACGCAGAACCTTGGGCAGCTCCTCAGCGCCGGCGTAGACGCGCAGGCCGGGCTTGGAGACGCGGCGCAGGCCGGAGATAACCTTCTCCTTGCCGGGCTGCAGGTACTTCAGGGAGATGCGAATGACGCCCTGGGTACCATCGTTGATGATCTGGAAGTTCTTAATGTAGCCCTCGTCCAGCAGGATCTGAGCGATGGACTTCTTCATGTTAGAAGCCGGAACATCCACGGTGTCATGCTTGGCGTTGTTCGCGTTGCGGATGCGAGTCAGCATATCCGCAATGGGATCGGTGATTTGCATGAGTGTTTTACCTCCTATTTTGATTTACAGGCTTGGGGCCTGTACAGGCGGAAAGGTATCGAGGGCCAGGTAGAGTCCCCCGACCTTTTGTCCGTCTTTCCGCGTTCCGCGGGATCTATCAAAACCGCCTTGCAGCGGAATTGACCGGGTACATGGATTTTGCGCACACCCGGAGAAGTTGTCACGCCGTACCCATGGGCTGGAACCCACAGTTTACGCCTTTGCGACACTCCCGGACTCGTTGCGAGGGATTGCATTTTCTCCCCCAACGCAAAATCACTTTATTATACATCACTGCTCCGCCGAATGCAAGGGCTTTTTATCCGATACACACGATACCGTGGGCACAAAAAGCCGAAAATCAGCTTCTGCCGGGAGTTTCCTCGCCGGCAGAAGCCGATGATAGGCATTCACTTGCCTGGTATTGGCCGGAGCAGAGCGCCGGAACGCTGATTACCAGGAGGCCTTCTTCACGCCGGGAATCTGGCCCTTGTAAGCCAGCTCACGGAAGCAGATACGGCAGATGCCGTAGTCACGCAGGTAGGCGTGGGGGCGGCCGCAGATCTTGCAGCGGTTGTTGCGGCGGCTGGAGAACTTGGGCTCACGCTGAGCCTTCAGGATCATAGATTTCTTAGCCATTGCTGTGTCCTCCTTTAACCGTTGGTGCTGAAGGGAGCGCCCAGCAGCTTGAGCAGCTCCTTGGCCTCCTCGTCGGTATTGGCAGTGGTGCAGATCACGATATCCATGCCGCGGATCTTGTCGATCTTATCGTACTCGATCTCGGGGAAAATCAGCTGCTCCTTCAGTCCCAGGGCATAGTTGCCGCGCCCGTCAAAGGCGTTGGGATTGATGCCGCGGAAGTCACGCACGCGGGGCAGGGCCACGTTGAACAGGCGGTCCAGGAACTCCCACATCTTATCCTGACGCAGGGTGACCTTGGCGCCGATGGGCATGCCCTCACGGAGCTTGAAGTTGGCCACAGACTTCTTGGCCTTGGTGATGATGGGCTTCTGGCCGGTGATGGTGGCCAGGTCGTTCACCACGGACTCCAGAACCTTGGAGTTGTCACGGGCCTCGCCGCAGCCCACGTTCACCACGATCTTGTGCAGACGGGGAATCTGCATGGTGGACTTATAGCCGAACTTCTGCATCAGAGCAGGAGCGATCTCGGCATTGTACTTAGCCTTCAGATTGGGGTTAGCCATGTTTTACTCCTCCTCCTTCTCAGATTTCAGCGCCGCAGTGCTTGCACACGCGCACCTTCTTGTCGCCCTCAATCTTGTGGGCGACACGGGTGGCCTTGCTGCACTTGGGGCACACAGTCATAACCTTGCAGGCGTAGAGGGGGGTCTCCTTGCGGATGATGCCACCCTCCTCACCCTGGCGGCGGGGCTTCTGGTGGCGGGTAGCCACGTTGATGCCCTCCACCACGACCTTGCCGGCCTTGGGGTCAACAGACAGGACCTTGCCCTGCTTGCCCTTGTCCTTGCCGGACAGGACAACGACGGTATCGTTCTTCTTCACGTTCATACTCATACCTCGTTACCCCCTTACAGGACTTCGGGAGCCAGGGACAGGATCTTCATGTAGTCCTTGTCACGCAGCTCGCGGGCCACCGGGCCAAAGATACGGGTGCCACGGGGGTTCTTGTCATCACGGATGAGGACGGCGGCGTTGTCGTCGAAACGCACATAGCTGCCGTCGGCGCGGCGGACGCCGCGGGTGGAACGGACGATCACGGCCTTCACCACATCGCCCTTCTTAACCTGGCCGCCGGGGGCAGCCTTGCGCACGGAGGCGACAATCACATCGCCGATGTTACCAAACTTGCGCTTGGAGCCGCCCAGTACGCGGATGGTCTTAATCTCCTTGGCGCCGGTGTTGTCGGCAACCTTCAGATAGCTTTCTTCCTGAATCATACTGGCACCTCCTTCTTACTTCGCCTTCTCGATGATCTCGACCACGCGCCAACGCTTGTCCTTGGACAGGGGGCGGGTCTCCATCACGCGGACGCGGTCGCCCACGCCGCACTGATTCAGCTCGTCATGAGCCTTCAGCTTGTAGGTTCTCTTGACAATCTTCTTGTACAGAGGATGGGCCACACGGTCGGCGATGGCGACCACAACGGTCTTATCCATCTTGTCCGAAACCACCAGGCCGACTCTGGTTTTACGAGAAGAGGTTCTCACTTCGCTCATCGTCTAATCCTCCTTATCGGCCCTGCTGCTCACGCAGGATGGTCTTCACGCGGGCAATGTCCTTCTTGACTTCCGCGATGCGGATGGGATTCTCGAGCTGATTGGTGGCGTGCTGAAGACGGAGGTTAAACAGGTCCTTCTTCAGCTCAACCAGCTTGCTGTTCAGCTCGTCGGCACTCATGCTACGGACTTCGTTCGCTTTCATCTTCATTCACCACCGTTCTCAACAGTCTCTTTCTTGACGATCTTGCACTTGACGGGCAGCTTGTGGCTGGCCAGTCGCAGAGCCTCGCGGGCGACCTCTTCGGACACGCCGGCGATCTCAAACATCACACGGCCGGGCTTAACCACGGCCACCCAGTACTCGGGAGCGCCCTTACCGGAACCCATGCGGGTGCCCAGGGCCTTCTTGGTAACGGGCTTGTCGGGGAAAATCTTAATCCAGACCTTACCGCCACGCTTGGTGTAACGGGTCATGGCCACACGGGCGGCCTCAATCTGGTTGCCGGTAATCCAGGCGGGCTCGGTGGTCACCAGGCCCCAATCGCCGTAGGCAACGGTGTTGCCGCGGGTGGCGACGCCGGTCATGCGGCCGCGGTGCACGCGGCGATACTTAACTCTCTTGGGCAGCAGCATTACTGAGCGCCTCCTTCCTTAGGAGCAGCGGTACGGTTGCCAGCGGGACGGCCGCCCTGGCGGGAACCGCCCTGACGGTTGCCGTCGCGACGGAAGCCGCCCTGACGGTTGCCGTCACGGCGATCCCGGCGGGGACGCTGCTCACGCTCTTTGTAGTTCTTGGTGTCAATGGTGCGGGGGGTGGTGCGCAGGGTCTGAGTGAGCACCTCACCCTTGTAAATCCACACCTTGATGCCGATGCGGCCGTAGGTGGTGGCAGCCTCGGCAAAGCCGTACTCGATGTCGGCACGCAGGGTCTGCAGGGGGATGGTGCCGTCGTGGTACTGCTCGGTGCGGGCAATCTCAGCGCCGTTGAGACGGCCGGAGGCCTGCACCTTGATGCCCAGGGCGCCCATGCGCATGGCGCGACCCATGGCGTTCTTCATGGCGCGGCGGAACGCAATGCGCTTCTCCAGCTGCTCGGCGATGCTCTCAGCCACCAGCTGAGCGTTCACGTCAACGTCCTTGACCTCGACGATGTTGAGCACCACGCTCTTGCCCAGCTTCTGCTCCAGCTCAGCGCGCAGCTTCTCGATCTCCTCGCCGCCCTTGCCGATGATCTTGCCGGGGCGGGCGCAGTGCACATAGATGCGGATCTTGGCGTTGTCGCGCTCGATCTCGATCTTGGGCACGCCGGCGGAGTACAGGCGCTTCTTCAGCTCCTTGCGGAGATTGTAGTCCTCAACCAGGAGGTCGCCCACTTTCTCATTGCGAGCATACCAACGGGAGTCCCAGTCCTTAATGACGCCCACGCGCAGACCGTGGGGGTTCACTTTCTGTCCCATTTCTCTTGACCTCCTTCTTAGCGCTCTTTGACCACAACGGTCACGTGAGAAGTTCTCTTATTGATGCGGTAGGCGCGACCCTGGGCCCGGGGCATAAAGCGCTTGATGATGGGGCCGGGGGTGGCGAAGGTCTCCGCAACATAGAGCTTCTCGGGGTCCATGCCGTGGTTGTTCTCGGCGTTGGCAGCCGCACTCTTAACCAGCTTGGCCAGAGGCTCAGCGGCGGCCTTGGGGGTCAGGGCAAGGATGGCGTTGGCCTGAGCGATGCTCTTGCCGCGGATCAGGTCACACAGGATGCCCACCTTGCGGGGAGAGATGCGGATATATCTCAGAGTGGCTTTCGCTTCCATGTTCTCTCTCCTCCTTACTTACCAGTCTTGCTGCCCGCATGGCCCTTGAAGGTGCGGGTGGGGGCGAACTCGCCCAGCTTGTGGCCCACCATGTCCTCGGTGACATAGACGGGAACGTGCTTGCGGCCATCGTGCACGGCGAAGGTGTGACCGACGAAGGAGGGGAAGATGGTGGAGGCGCGGCTCCAGGTCTTCAGGACCTTCTTCTCATTCTTCTTGTTCATCTCGTCCACCCGCTTGAGCAGCTCAGGAGCGCAAAAGGGGCCTTTCTTGATACTTCTGCTCATCTCTTACTGCCTCCTTACTTCGCGTTGCGGCGCTTGACAATAAACTTGTCAGTGGGGTTCTTCTTCTTGCGGGTCTTGTAACCCATCGCAGGCTTGCCCCAGGGGGTGACAGGGCCGGGACGGCCAACAGGGCTCTTACCCTCACCACCGCCGTGGGGGTGGTCATTGGGGTTCATCACGGAGCCGCGCACGGTGGGACGCCAGCCCATGTGACGCTTGCGGCCGGCCTTACCGATGTGGATGTTTGCCCAATCGGTGTTGCCAACCTGGCCGATGGTGGCCTTGCACTCCTCACGGATGAGGCGCACCTCGCCGGAGGGCAGACGCACCTGAGCCATGCCGTTCTCCTTGGCCATCAGCTGAGCGGCCACACCGGCGGAACGCACCAGCTGAGCGCCCTTGCCGGGGTAGAGCTCGATGCAGTGGATCATCTCACCCACGGGGATGTGGGAGATGGGCAGGCAGTTGCCGGGCAGGATGTCGGCGTCAACGCCGGTCATCACGCTGTGACCAGCCTTCAGACCAACGGGAGCCAGGATATAGCGGCGCTCGCCGTCTTCGTACTCAACCAGAGCGATGTTGGCGGAGCGGTTGGGGTCGTACTGCAGGTTGATGACAGTGGCCTTGCCGTCCTTATCACGCTTGAAGTCGATGATACGGTACTTGCGCTTGTTGCCGCCGCCGCGGTGGCGGACGGTGATGCGGCCGTAGCTGTTGCGGCCGGCGCTCTTCTGCAGGGTCTCGGTGAGAGAGCGCTCAGGCTTGGCCTTCTTATCGATGCCCTCGAAGGCGGACACAGTCATGTGACGGCGGGAGGGCGTCGTGGGCTTATAAGTTTTAATAGCCATTTCTCGTTACCTCCTTACACCATGCCCTCGAAGAACTCGATGGACTTGGAATCAGCAGTCAGGGTGACCATGGCCTTCTTCCAGCTGGCACGACGGCCCTCGGGATAGCGGCCCAGACGCTTGGCCTTGCCCTGCATGTTCATGGTGTTCACCTTGGACACCTTGACACCGAAGATCTCCTCGATGGCCTTAGCAATCTCGATCTTGTTGGCGTCCTTGGCCACCTCGAAGGTGTACTTCTTGTCGGCAGCGGACATCATGGACTTCTCCGTGATGATGGGGCGCTTAATGATATCGTAAGCGGTCTTCATTATGCGAACACCTCCTCGATGGTAGCCAGCGCAGCCTTGTCGATGATCAGCTGGTTGGCGTTGACAATGTCATAGACATTGATCAGGTTGGCGGGGCTGGTCACCACACCGGGGATGTTGCGGGCAGACTTCACCACATTGGCGCAGCTGGTCACCACAACAGCCTTCTTGGAGCCCACAGTGTTGAGGAAGCTCTGGAAGGTCTTGGTCTTAATCTCGCCCATGGACAGTCCGTCCACCACCAGCACGTTGCCGGCAGCAGCCTTAGCGGACAGGACGGACTTGAGGGCCAGGCGCTTCACCTTCTTATTGAGGGTGTAGCTGTAGTCCCGGGGCTTGGGAGCGAACACGATACCGCCGTGGGTCCACTGGGGCGCACGGATGGAGCCCTGACGGGCACGACCGGTGCCCTTCTGACGCCAGGGCTTGCGGCCGCCGCCGGACACCTCGGCACGGGTCAGAGCGGACTGAGTGCCCTGACGGCAGTTGGCCAGGTGATTTTTGACCACATCGTGGACAACATACTGGTTGGGCTCGATACCGAAGATGGCCTCGGAGAGCTCGACCTCGCCGATCTGCTTACCGGCCATATCAAAAAGGTTAGCTTTAGGCATTTGTCATTCTCTCCTTTCTTACTTGTTACGCGCAGAGGCCTTCTGGGGGTTGACACGAGCAGAAGCCTTCTGGGGGTTGACGCGGCCGCTCTCGGTAACCTTCTTCTCAGCGACCTTCTTCACACTGGAGCGCAGAGCAACCACGCCGCCCTTGGGGCCGGGGATGGCGCCGCGCACGGCGATGACGCCCAGCTCCTCGTCCACCTGGACAACATCCAGGTTCATGACGGTGACCTGCTCATTGCCCATCTGACCGGCACCGATGTGACCCTTGAACACGCGGGAGGGATCGGTGCTGGAGCCGTTGGAGCCGGGGTGACGGTGCACAGGGCCGCCGCCGTGGCTCTTCTTCTGGACGCCGGCGCCGCAGCGCTTGACGACGCCCTGATAACCGTGACCCTTGCTGATGCCGGTCACGTCCACGCGGTCACCAGCGGCGAACACAGTGGCGTTGATTTCGTCGCCCACATTCAGTTCGGCGGCGTTATCGAGCTTGAACTCCTTGAGAATGCGCAGAGCCTTGCCAGCCTTCTTGCTGTGGCCCAGCTCGGGCTTGGACAGCTTGCGCTCGGGCACTTCCTCAAAGCCCAGCTGAACGGCGGTGTAGCCGTCCTTCTCCTCGGTCTTCTTCTGCACCACGGTGCAGGGGCCCGCCTGAATGACGGTGACCGGGATGACCTTACCGGCTTCATCGAAGATCTGGGTCATACCCACCTTCTTGCCGAGAATGGCCTTTTCCATGTGTATTCCTCCTTAAAGGTTATTGGTCGGGAGAGGTGACCCTTGGGCTGTCATTGCTCTCGCGACATGACCCGTCCGTCTCGATCAGGCGACGGACTGCGGTACTAACAAAGTAGCTGAGGGACCCTGTCGGTCCCCTGGGGAACGGCTAGCCTTCCCCTATGGTTGCATCGAAAGGATTCGCTTACAGCTTGATCTCGATGTCCACGCCAGCGGGGAGATCCAGGCTCATCAGGGCCTCCACAGTCTTGGCAGAGGGCTTCACCACGTCGATCAGGCGCTTGTGGGTGCGGCGCTCGAACTGCTCACGGCTGTCCTTGTACTTGTGGACGGCGCGCAGGATGGTCACAACCTCCTTCTTGGTGGGCAGGGGGATGGGACCGGAGACGGTGGCGCCGCTGCGCTTGGCAGTGTCCACAATCTTCTCAGCGGCCTGGTCAATGAGCTGGTGGTCATAGGCCTTCAGGCGGATACGAATCATTTCTTTCTGAGCTGCCATGTTGGGTTTCCTCCTTAAACATACGAAGTGATGATTGGCGTCCCTTCGTACGGTGAGCGGACTTCATCCACGCTTCCGTGCGTATCATTCCGGGGCATGAATAAAACCGGCGCACAGCACAGCCGGTTTTCCTCGTCCCCGGCGATCTACGCCGCAGACAAGTCCTCTCAGCCGCCCGATTTTACGGACATACTCCGCAGAAGTTACCTCGCAAGCGAGCAATCTCCTGCATCATCGCATTGCGCCTACACACAGGCGCTTGCTTATTGTACAACATCGACGGGGTTTCGTCAAGGTCTTTTTCTCACTTTCCCGCCGTTTTTTCCAACAGACTCCCCCGCCTCTCCCCCCCTGCCCCCTGTGCAGGGTGTACAGTTGCGGAATTGACGACAACACTACATTCCCACGGGGCATTGAAGGGGCATTCGTGCCCCTTCAATGCCCCGTGGGAAGCTTGCACAACACAGCCAGCTTTGGCTTTTACTCTTCATCCAACTTGAGCACCGCCATAAACGCCTCGGTGGGCATTTGCACCGTGCCCAGGCTGCGCATCTTCTTCTTGCCCTCTTTCTGCTTTTCCAGCAGCTTCTTCTTTCGGGTGATGTCGCCGCCGTAACACTTGGCCAGCACGTCCTTGCGCAGGGCCTTGATGGTCTCACGGGCAATCACCTTGCCGCCAATGGCGGCCTGAATGGGCACTTCAAACATCTGGCGGGGGATATTCTCCTTGAGCTTTTCACAGATACGGCGGGCCCGCTTGTAGGCCTTCTCCCGGTGGGCAATAAAGGACAGGGCGTCCACCTGGTCGCCGTTGAGGAGCAAGTCCACCTTCACCAGGTCGGAGGGCAGGTAGCCGTCCATCTCATAGTCCAAAGAGGCGTACCCCCGGGTCTTGGCCTTTAAGGTATCAAAAAAGTCGTAGATAATTTCGTTGAGCGGCATTTTATAGTGGATTTCCACCAGGTTTGTGTCCAGGTACTGCATATCCTTAAACTCACCCCGGCGGTCCTGGCACAGGGGCATGATGTTGCCCACATAGTCGGGCGGCGCAATGATGGACACCTTTACATAGGGCTCTCTGGCCTGCTGGATGGTGCCCGGGTCGGGATAGTTATGGGGGTTATCCACCCGCACCACCGTGCCATCCGTCTTGGTCACCTCATAGATGACCGAGGGGAGGGTGGTCACCAAATCCAAATCAAACTCCCGCTCCAGCCGCTCCTGGATGATCTCCATGTGGAGCATACCCAAAAATCCGCAGCGGAAGCCAAAGCCCAGGGCAATGGAGGACTCCGGCTCAAAGGAGAGGGAGGCGTCGTTGAGCTGGAGCTTTTCCAGCGCATCACGCAAATCGGGGTACTTGGACCCATCCTCTGTATAGACGCCGCAGTACACCATAGGCTGTACCGGTCGGTACCCGGGCAGGGCCTCGGGCGTGAGCCGTTGGGCCTCGGTGATGGTATCACCCACCCGGGTATCCTTCACATTTTTAATGGAGGCAGTGAACCAACCCACTTCGCCGGCGGACAGCTCCGGGGCCGACTCCATGCCCAGGGGCCGCAGATAACCGCAGTCCAGCACCGTGTACTGGGCGCCGGAGGCCATCAGCTTCACAGGCATTCCCGGACGGATGG
Source organism: uncultured Oscillospiraceae bacterium (assembly GCA_944387115.1). Taxonomy (GTDB): domain Bacteria; phylum Bacillota; class Clostridia; order Oscillospirales; family Oscillospiraceae; genus Enterenecus. The sequence goes on along the minus strand of CALXDR010000012.1, from coordinate 1,053 downwards.
TGCCCTCCATCACACGGAAGTACACCACAACCCCCAGATAGGGGTCGTACTGACTGTCAAAGATAAGCGCCTTGAGGGGGGCGGCAGGATCCCCGGTGGGGGCGGGCACATGGTGGACAATGTCCTCCAGCACCGCACGAATGTTGATGCCCATTTTGGCGGAGATTTCGGGGGCGTCCAAAGCGGGCAGGCCGATGATGTCCTCCACCTCCTGCTTGACCCGCTTGGGGTCGGCGGCAGGCAGGTCAATCTTGTTGAGCACCGGGCGAATCTCCAAATCGTGCTCCAGCGCCAAATAGGTGTTGGCCAGGGTCTGGGCCTCCACCCCCTGGGCGGCGTCCACCACCAGCACAGCCCCCTCACAGGCCGCCAGAGAGCGGGACACCTCATAGTTAAAGTCCACATGCCCCGGCGTGTCAATGAGGTTAAGGCAGTAGGTCTGCCCGTCCTCTGCCTGGTAGTCCATGCGCACAGCACGGGCCTTGATGGTGATGCCGCGCTCCCGCTCCAAATCCATATTGTCCAGCAGCTGGGACTCCATCTGCCGCTGAGCCACTGCCCCGCAGATTTCAATCATCCGGTCAGACAGGGTGGATTTCCCGTGGTCGATATGGGCAATGATAGAAAAGTTGCGAATTTTCGATTGGTCGGTCATAGAGAAAGCGCTCCTCCTTCTAATAAAGTCACATGGCCCCGCAGGGCCACTCCGCTGTTTATCCCTTGCAGGGAATGTATGATTACGCCTCGCCTGTTTGCAGGCGGCGGGAGAAAGTTTAATCTTGTAATTCCCGAAGATATTCACCTCGGAAAACACGCTGTCCAGGGGAAAGGGGGTGACAATTCCAGAGGAATCAAGCCCCATTTCCCCTGCATTTCCTCAAAAAAGTCCTTGGACTTTTTTGAAGCCGCGACGGCTCGGGCGCTTCTTGATTACCGTTGCGTATACGACTTATGGGAATCCATCTCCCCCACAATGCGCTCCCCGCAGGTATGGATAATCTGGAGCAGGGATTGATAGGTGCCCGGATAGGTCTCGGTCATGGCGTCGTGGGA
>CALXDR010000011.1 GCA_944387115.1 uncultured Oscillospiraceae bacterium | reverse complement strand
GAGAGTGTGGTTCTGTTGACTAAAGCACATGAGTAAAAGTGTAAAAAAGTCTGGCAGGCGGTGCGGGGACGCACCGCCTCGGCACTTCATCACCAGGGCGTAACAAACAGGCATAATACAAGGAGGTTTCCCATGGCAGTTATGAAAGGATTAGAGTGGACTTTTGATACCGTAGCTTCCACGTATGAGAAATTTCGACCCGGTTATGTGCAAGAACTGTACCAAGCAATATTTGACTACATTCCTATCGATCAAGCAAGTAAGGTTATCGAGGTTGGTATCGGTGGAGGGCAAGCCACCCCGCCCATTTTACAGACGGGATGTGAGCTGACTGCTGTTGAATATGGGGCGCATTTTTCCGAACTGTGCAGAGAAAAATTTAAGGATTACCCAAAGTTCTCAGTCATCACAAGCAAATTTGAAGATGCTACACTGGATAATAATGCCTACAACTTGGTATTTTCGGCATCGGCCTTTCATTGGGTACCGGAAGAAATCGGGTATCCGAAGGTGTTCTCCATGCTGAAAAGTGGCGGTGTGTTTGCAAGATTTGCTAATCATCCTTTCCGCGACAAAGGAAATCCAGCACTTTCAGAGTAAATTGACCGCATCTATAAAGAGTATTACTACACATACCATAAGCGGAAACAGGAAATACCCCAGGAGTATACGGAAGAACAGGCAAAACATCGTGCGTTGATTGCAGAAAAGTACGGCTTCGCGGATATTCAATATGCCCTGTTCCAAAGAACACGAACATTTACTGCCAAGGAGTATGGCATATTACTTGGAACATACTCTGACCACATTGCCATCGAAAAAGCAATTCGGACGGAGTTCTTTTCCAAAATTGAAGATGCTATCAATAATCACGGTGGCACAATCACAATTTACGATACAATAGACTTGCAACTGGCACGAAAGCCTTGAATGCCTGTTGAACCCGGAGGATAATACCATCAGATTGCGCTGAGATAAGTAACATTCCCCAATACATATTTCTCCTCCCTTTCGCACTATAATATAAGGAAGCACGCCGCCTCTCCACAGAAAACCGGTGCTTTGAAATTGACTTTCCTGTAACGATGTCATATACTTAGAGTGAAAAAGCCCCACTCCCCACCGGGGAAAGGCCGTGCAAATTGCAAAGGAAAGAGGGTGCACCTGTGCGTATTGCAGTCGTAGAGGATGAAGAGGCACAGCGCGAACAACTGCAGTCCTATATCCAGCAATACGCTGAGGAAATCGGCCAGCCGTTTGAAGTTGCAACATTTTCAAGCGCACTGGACTTACTGGACGACTACACACCTCAGTACGACATCATCCTGCTGGACATTGAGCTGCCCGGCATCAACGGCATGGAGGCCGCCGAGCGCCTGCGCACACTGGATGCGGATGTGGTGCTCATGTTTGTGACCAATATGGCCCAGTACGCCATTCACGGCTACGCAGTGGGCGCACTGGACTTTGTACTCAAGCCGGTGAATTACTACACCTTCTCCGTCCGGTTCGCCCGGGCTATTCAGCGGGCCAAGCAGCGCAGAAGCGGTCAAATCCTGCTCAACCTGCCCGACTGTGTGCGGCGCATAGATACCCAGCAAATCTACTATGTGGAGGTTCAGAACCGAATGCTTCACTACCACACCGAGCTGGGCGAATTCGTTTTGCGAGGCACCATGCAGAGCGCAGAAAAAGAACTGTCCCGCTACCACTTTGTGCGGTGCAACCACTGGTATCTGGTGAACTTAAGCCATGTGACCGAGGTGCGCCGGGAGATGGTACTGGTGGCAGGGGCAGAGTTGGAAATCAGCCGGCGCAACCGCACTGCATTTCTCACCGCTTTGACAGAGTATGTGGGGGGGAATGGGTGATGGGTGCGCCGTCTTTCCCCCTGCTGCTCTCCCTGGCGCTCCCCCTGCCCAGCCTTTGGGTGACTGCGCTGATATTCCTCCTCCCCCTGTATCGGAAGGAGCCCTTTTGGCAGCGGGCGGCGGCCTGCATTTCCCTCGGCTCCGCCCTCTATGTAGTGCTGGGCCTGCTCTGCGTCCAGCTGGATGTGCTGATGTGGGCAGGCCCCACCCTGCGCTATATCCTGGCTGTGGCACTGTTCTGGCACTGCGGAGATGTATCCAAGAACGCTGCGCTGTACTGCGGGATTTGGACGGTCATCGTGCGGGATTTATCCGCCGCCGTCAGCGACCTGCTCTATCGCCTCCTACTGGGTCGTATGCCCCTGCCCTGGCTGCTCCCCCTGCTGGTGTGGGGCGGCCTGCTCACCGCAGTGGCGCTGACCATGGCCCGATGGATGCCGGACAACAGGCGCTATCACACCGGCCCCAAGCAGCTGACCAGCGCATGTCTGATTCTGTGCCTCTTCCTGGGCATTGGCTGGCTGTATGAGCGCTCCATGCTGGGCCCGGATCTCTGGGTGGGGGGCGTGATTATGCTCCTCATCCAGCTGCACTGCGCCACGGTACTCTATCTCCAGCACGAGCTGTTTCAAAAAAGCGCCATCCGCCAGGAGCTGTCCCTGCTCAACCACCTGTGGATACAGCAGAAAAACCAGTACGACCTGGCCAAGGAAAACATCTCCCTCATCAACCAGAAATGCCACGACCTCAAGCACCAAATCCAGGCCATGCGCCTGATGTTCTCCGACCAGCAGCGGGAGGAGTATTTTCAGGAGATGGAGCAGTCCATCCGCATCTACGAGATTCTCGCAAAAACCGGCAACGAGGTGCTGGATACGGTGCTGACGGAAAAGAGCCTCTACTGCGAGGCCAACGGCATTCAGGCCAACTGCGTGGCAGATGGGCGCCTGCTGGCCTTTATGGACCCGGTGGACCTGTACACCATCTTCGGAAATGCCCTGGACAACGCCATTGAGTGCGTGCGCAGCTTTGAGAACCGGGCACAGCGCATCATTGATGTGCTGGTATACTCGGAAAAGCAGATGCTGGTCATCCAAATTATCAACCCCGTCTCCCAGGCCCTGGAGTTTGACAGCGAGGGCCTCCCGGTGAGCACCAAGGTGAAAAACGGCTACCACGGCTTCGGACTCAAGAGCATTCGCCACACCGTCAGGCGATATGGCGGCTTTCTCTCCACCAAGGTGGAGCACGGTTGCTTCTACCTGCAAATTCTCCTGCCCATACAGGGCGGCACCCCTTGACAATTTGGAGCATTTTTCTTTTTCTGGTGACTTTCCCGCTGTTTTTATGCAACACCCACAAAAACAGCGGGGTCATTTCTGTCAGGCAAGCAACCACTTATGTCCGCTTTTGCGCCACTTATGAAAAGCATCTTGAGATTTCAAAGAAAAGTTTGTAGAATTCCTAACGATGTTACCATGATGATAATCCATATCCCTGCCCCTGATTCAGGAGCAGCGTAAGAAAGAGGAGTGTACCAATGCGACAGAGCATCAGCTTGAATCGGGAATGGTCCTTCCACGGCCCCACCGGCGGCGTGGAAACGGTCAATGTCCCCCACACCTGGAACGCCATTGACGGCCAGGACGGCGGCAACGACTACTGGCGCGGAACCTGCACCTATGAAAAGCAGTTCCCCCTTCCCGCTTTTAACCCGGAGACCCATGTGGTCTATCTGGAGTTCCAGGGTGTCAACGCCAGCGCAGACGTCACCCTCAACGGCCAGCCCGTGGTCCACCACGACGGCGGCTACTCCACCTTCCGTGCGGAGATCACCGCCCTGCTCCAGGAGAACAACCACCTGGAGGTGAAGGTGGACAACAGCGTCAACGACCGGGTGTATCCCCAGAAGGCGGACTTCACCTTCTACGGCGGCATTTACCGGGATGTGTCCCTGATCATCGTCTCCCGCGCACACTTTGACCTGGACCACTTCGGCGGCCCCGGCCTGCGCATCACTCCCACGGTGGAGGGCAAGACCGGCAAGGTGCAGGTGCAGAGCTGGGCCAACGTGGATTGCCCCCAGGTCGCTGTGACCATCACCGACGCCGAGGGCAACACCGTCGCCCAGGGCCGTGGCACCGATGTGACCCTGGACATCCCCAACGTCCATCTGTGGGACGGTGTGGAGGATCCCTACCTCTACACCGCCACCTTGCAGCTGCTGGAGGGCGGCAAGGCTGTGGACCAGATTTCCAGCCGCTTTGGCGTGCGCACCTTTAGCGTGGACCCCAAGAAGGGCTTCTTCCTCAACGGCCGCCACTACCCCCTCCACGGCGTATCCCGCCACCAGGACCGCAAGGGTCTGGGCAACGCCCTCACCCGGGAGCATCACCGGGAGGACATGGAGCTGATTCGTGAGATTGGCGCCAACACCGTGCGCCTGGCCCACTATCAGCACGACCAGTACTTCTACGATTTGTGCGATGAGTACGGTATGGTTGTGTGGGCGGAGATTCCCTACATCTCCGAGCACTTGCCCAACGGCCGTGAGAACTCCATCAGCCAGATGAAGGAGCTCATCATCCAGAACTACAACCACCCCTGCATCGTCACATGGGGTCTGTCCAACGAGATTACCATCTCCACCAAGCAGAAGAAGGATATGCTGGACAACCACCGGGTGCTCAACGACCTGTGCCACCAGCTGGACGCCACCCGTCCCACCACCCTGGCCTGCTATGCCATGTGCGGCCCCTTCAACCGTTCGGCCCACATCTCCGACCTGGTGAGCTGGAACCTGTACCTGGGCTGGTATGTGCCCGGTCTGTTCCTCAACGATTTGTGGATGTCCTTCTTCCACATGGTCTACCCCAACCGCTGCCTGGGCTTCTCTGAGTACGGTGCGGAGGGTATGCCCAACCTGCACTCCTCCAAGCCCCGCCGTGAGGATCACACCGAGGAGTACCAGGCCCTCTACCACGAGTATATGCTCAAGTGCTTCCAGCGCCACCCCTATCTGTGGGCTACCCACGTGTGGAATATGTTTGACTTTGCCGCCGACGCCCGTGACCAGGGCGGCGAGCCCGGCATGAACCACAAGGGCCTGGTCACCTTTGACCGCAAGATTAAGAAGGACAGCTTCTACATCTACAAGGCCCACTGGAGCCGTGACCCCTTCGTCCACATCTGCTCCCGCCGCTATGTGGACCGCCCTGAATCGACGACCACCGTGAAGATTTACTCCAACCAGCCCAAGGTGTCCCTGTACGCCAACGGCAAGCTGGTGGGTGAGTCCAGCGGTCAGGACCATATCTTTACTTTCCAGATTCCCCTGGAGGGAGAAGTCAAGCTGGAGGCTGTTGCCGGCCAGTGCCGTGACAGCTGCAGCATCCGCAAGGTGGACGTACCCAATCCCGAGTATAAGCTTCGCAAAGGGATGAATAAGAGCCAGAACTGGGTGTAAGATCAGGGCGCAGCAATGCGCCCTGCACCCTTGGGAAAGGAGCTGATAGGTGACTCTTGCACAGCCCGATACACCTGAGACCAAAGGAGGATCTATACGTCATGAAAAAGAGCAACCGTAAAGGCTTGTGGCGTGGTCTGACCAGCGCTACCTGCTTTACCCTGTCCCTGTCCATGGTTCTGGGTAATGTCTTGGAGGCCAACGCCGGCACCATTGACACCTACCTGGGTACCACCAGCGAGGTGTTCGTGTCTGAGAACACCACTGACAACCCCCTGTACAACAAGTTTACCCCCCCTGCCGAGCTGCTCAACGCTGACGGCACCGGCAACTCCAACGCCCTGATCTCTGCGGCCATTGACCTGAACCGCCGCGAGGTGGGCGAGGGCAGCGTTCTGCTCAAGAACGAGAACAACGCCCTGCCCCTGGACAGCGGCTCCAACGTGACCCTGCTGGGCATCCGCTCTCACTCCAACCTGCTGGGCTCCAGCTTTGGCGTGAAGGCCCAGGGCCCCTACATCAGCCTGGAGCAGGCGCTGAGCCAGAACCGCACCGACTTTGCCAACACCATTGCCTGGTCCGTCGGCTCCCGGGGCGCTGCCCCCGCCGCCACCATTTCCGAGTGGAAGGGCGATGAGTTCGACTTCGAGGGTGCAGGCTTCAACCTGAACCCCACCATGATTGACATCTACGAGAAGCTGGGCGAGACCTATATCCACTACGAGAACGAGCCCGCCGCTGAGGTGTACAATCCCGGCGAGCCCTCCGTGGACGAGATTGCCGGCGTGAACGCCAGCTACAAGGACAGCTTTGCCCAGTACGGCGACGCCGCCATCGTGGTCATTGCCCGTCCCAGCTGCGAGCAGGTGGACTATCTGCCCGGCGGCGTGGCTGAGGGCCTGGACTTTGAGAACGGCGAGCCCCTCTCCCTGACCAAGAACGAGCGTGACGCCATCGAGCTGGCCAAGGAGGCCTCTGACAAGGTGATCGTGATCATCTCCAGCTCCGCCTCTGTGGAGATTGGCTCCCTGAAGAACGATCCCGACGTGGACGCCATTTTGTGGATTGGCGCTCCCGGCTGCTACGGTATGCTGGGCGTGGCGGACATCCTGTCCGGCCGTGTCAGCCCCTCCGGCGGCCTGTTTGACATCTTCACTGCCTACAATATGTCTGCTCCTGCCATGCAGAACATGGGCAAGATGTACTACACCAACACCGAGGAAGTCATCACCCGCAGCGGCGGCGTGCTGGGCTTTACCCCCGGCGCCTACACCATCGAGGCTGAGAGCATCTATGTGGGCTACCGCTACTACGAGACCCGTTACTACGATGCTGTGGCCGGCAAGGGCAACGCCACCGATCCCACCGGCGCTTACGGCTCCACCACCGAGTGGAACTACGACAACGAGGTCACCTACAGCTTCGGCTACGGTCTGAGCTACACCGACTTCACCTATGAGTTTGCCGGCGAGCCCCAGTTCAACATCTCCGTGGACAGCGAGACCGGCGCTCCCAGCGCCTTCGCCACCTTCAACGTGAAGGTCACCAACGTGGGCAATGTGGCTGGCAAGACCCCTGTCCAGATTTACGGCCAGGCCCCCTACATTGCCGGCGGTGTGGAGAAGTCCGCCATCCAGCTGCTCAACTTTGAGAAGACCGGCCTGATTGAGCCCGGCCAGTCCGAGGTTGTCAGCGTGGTTGTGGACCTGCAGTACATTGCCAGCTACGACGAGACCTATGACAACGGCGACGGCACCAACGGCGCTTACATCATGGATCCCGGCAGCTACTACTTCTCCGTGGGCAACGGCGCTCATGACGCTTTGAACCACATCATGGCCGCCCAGGGCATGGACGCCTCCAAGATGTCCGGCACCGGCAACGCCGACCAGGCCTACAAGAAGGACATCAACGAGGACTTCATCTCCCTGACCATGTTCTCCGTGTCCAAGACCGGCTACAAGATTTCCAACCAGCTGCCCTACGCTGACTGGAACTACTATCAGCCCGGCGAGGTGACCTACCTGACCCGCAGCGACTGGGCTGGCACCTTCCCCAAGACCTACGACGCTCTGACCCTGACCAACGAGCAGCTGATCAAGAACCTGAACGGTCAGACCTATGAGCTCAAGACCGACGACGACACCTCCGACATCCTGTGGGGTGTGGACAACGGCATCAAGTTCCACGAGATGTTCGGCGTGGCCTACGATGATCCCAAGTGGGACAAGCTGCTCGACCAGATGACCCTGGAAGAGGCCATGTACATCTTCACCTTCGGCGGCCCCTCCATCCCCGGTGTGGAGTCCATCGGCACTGTGGAGACCTACATGATTGAGAACGCCGGTAACGGCGTGGCTGTGAGCCTGAACGCCACCAAGGACCCCGATGCCCCCTGGGCCATCCCCGCCACCGACCCCAACAGCAACTGGCACCCCGAGGTGTTTGCCAACGCCCCCATCGGCGCTTCCACCTTCAGCCCCGAGCTGATGTACGAGCTGGGTGAGTTCACCGGCATTGAGTCCCTGTTCACCGGCATCAACATTCTGTGGGGCCCCGGTCTGAACACCCACCGTCACGCCTACAACGGCCGTAACGGCGAGTATTACTCCGAGGATCCCGTTCTGTCCGGTGTGGCCGCTATGGAGTTTGCCATCGGCGCTCTGGATTACGGCCTGGTTGCCGCTCCCAAGCACTTCGCCTTCAACGACCAGGAGTCTGAGCGCGGCGGCGTGTCCCCCTACATGACCGAGCAGCGCGCCCGTGAAATCGAGCTGCGTGCTTACCAGCTTGCCTTCGAGGCCACCAAGTACGACACCGAGGACTATGACGCCGGTATGCGCGGCCTGATGACCTCCTTCTCCAAGATCGGCTCCATCGAGTGCACCACCAGCGAGGGCCTGATGACCGAGATTCTGATCAACGAGTGGGGCTTCATCGGCTACGCTGTCACCGACATCTACGACGACGTGGACCTGTGGAGCGCTGTGCTCAACGCCGGCACCACCTGCTTTGACACCCGTGGTCAGTCCGGCTTCTACAGCACCACCACCCTGGAGAGCTCTTCCCTGTTCCGCAACCTCATCGAGGGCAAGGGGCTGAGCGCCAACTTCATTGACGGCGACCGCAACCTCCAGCTCAAGCTGAAGGACGCTGTCCACAAGAACATCTACGCCTGGAGCGTGAGCCACCTGATGAACCGCTACAACTCCACCACCCGTGTGGAGAGCCGCATGACCTGGTGGCGTGGCGCTTACTACGGCGCCATCGGTGTCTCCGCCGTGGTGATGGTGGCCTCTGCCGCCATGTACATCCTGTCCTCCAAGGGCAAGAAGGAAGAGGAGGTCTAATATGAACACCAAAAAGCGTGCTATCGGCTTTTATCTGAGCGCTCTGGCTGCTGTGCTGGGCGCTGCCGGTGTGGTTTTCACCGTGCTGGGCAACAACGCCAGCCCTGACAACGCGCTGGGCAACATCTCCACCCTGATTCTGGCCGGTGTGGTCGGCGTCCTCCTGGCTGTGGTGGCCTCTGCGGCCTCCGTCAGCCTGGGCAACCACAACATTGTCTCCGCTGTCTCCGTGCTGGGCTCCATCGCCCTGTACGCCTATCTCTTTGGCTCCAGCGTGGGCCAGCGCGTCACCCTCATCGCCGGTCTGTTCTCCTTCAACGCCGGCAACGTGGCCGGTTGGCAGGTCTTCCGTATGTCCATCGTCGCCTGGGTGTGCCTGATTGTGGCCATGGTGGTGCTGGTTGTGAGCAGCTTTGTCAAGTCCGTCAAGGTGGCTCAGTCCGCTTAATCCATTGTGTAACATCCTCTGTGCCCCGGCATTGTCCGGGGCACAGGGCTGTACAAGGCCGCCCGGCAGGGGGGCCTTGTACAGTTCTCTTTGCCCTTCCCTCCAGTCCATCCGGGCGGCTGCGGGGGCTCGACACTTCTTTGAAAGGAGCGGCTTATGAATCAACAGCCTGCAAGCGCCACCACCCTGAACCGGGCGAAGCCCTATCAGCTGGTGCTCTTCCCCCTGAACAACGGCGCTACCAACGTCTACTACGTGCTCATTCTGACCTACATTGCCACCTTCGGCAACGTGGTGCTGGGTCTGGGCATGGTGTTTGCCTCCTTCATGGTCACCGGTATGCGTGTTTTTGACGCCTTTACCGACCCCATCATCGGCGCCATCATGGACCGGACAAACGGTAAATTCGGAAAATTCCGGCCCTTCATGGTCATCGGCTCTGCCACCATGGCGGTGTCCGTCATCCTGCTGTATGTGCTCACCCCCTACATCCCGGAGCGCATGATGTGGCTGCGTTACCTGGCCTTCATTGTGCTCTATGCGGTGTGGGTGCTGGGCTATACCTGCCAGACCTCTGTGACCCGTGCTGCCCAGGCCGTCCTCACCGACGACCCCAAGCAGCGCCCCCTGTTCACCATCTTCAACACCATCGGCTCCCTGGCCGGCATGGGCGTGATGCAGTTCATCGCCCCCATCCTGGCCCGTGACGAGTTCTTTGGCGACTACAACCAGTCCTGGTTTGCCGTCATGACCCCCATCGGCATTGTGGTGTCTGTTGTGCTCACCATTCTGGCTGTCATCGGCATTTGGGAGAAGGACAATGCCAAGTACTTCGGTCTGGGCAGCTCCGAGCCTCAGAAGGTGAAAATCTCCGAGTATGCTGCCATTATCAAGGCCAACAAGCCCCTCCAGCGCCTGATGATCGCCGGCGGCGGCTGCAAGCTGGCCCTGTCCATTGCCACCAACCTCACCGTGCTGGCAATGCTCTACTCCTGCATGATGGGCAACTACGACGTGCTCTACCTGCCCATGATGATTGTGGGCTATGTGTTCGCTGTGCCCTTCTTCGGCCTGACGGTGCGCACCTCTCAGAAGCATGGTCAGCGCACCTCTCTGATGCGCTATGTGGCTGTGGCCCTGTGCTGCTATGTGGTGGTGCTGGCGCTGCTGCTGCTGTGGAATCCCTCTGACGCTGCCTTCCAGCTCAGCCTCTACTCCAATGAGGGCGGCTTCCACCTGACCATCAACCTGTACACCATTCTCTTTATCCTCTTCTTCGGCGTGGGCTACGGCGCCTACTACGCCACTGCAGATATGCCCATCCCCATGGTGGCCGACTGCTCCGACTACGAGACTTACCGCACCGGCAGCTTCGTGCCCGGCATCATGGGCACCCTGTTCTCCCTGGTGGATAAGCTGGTGTCCTCCCTGTCCGCCACCGTTGTGGGTATCGCCGTGAGCTTCATCGGCCTGGACACCCTGCCCACCAAGTCCACTCCCTATGTGGAGGGGATGAATGTTGTGGTCACCGTGCTCTTCTGCGTGGTGCCCATGATTGCCTGGATTGCCACCCTCATCGCCATGAAGGGCTACACCCTCACCGGTGAGCGCATGAAGGAAATCCGTGCCGTCAACACCGCCCGTAAGGACGCCATCTCCAAGGGCATGAGCACGGAGGAGGCTATGCGCACCTATGTCACCATCGACCAGGTGCCCCCCCAGTTCCGCACCTAATGGCTGCTCCGGCGTGTGGGGCACACCCTTTCCCGGTGGGCCTGCCGCTGTAAAACCATTGTGCTCTACCCTTTCCCCCGGGTATCTCTCCCCTCTGGGCAGATACCCGGGGGTTTCATTCCGCCTGACAGCCGCCTGTCCCCATCCGATTCCCAGCGGGAAGTGCAGCCCAGGGCGGTGCTATGGCATACTTGACAGAACCCTCTGCCACAACCGGTCCTCGATTGTCCAATTTATCCTTTGCTAACGGCTGATTTTGTGGTATAATTAAAGTGATTTATTTCGTACACCTTGGGATGTGCTGGATTTGCAGTTCTTCAAGGTGGTTTCCCTGCGTTTTTTATCAAATTTGCGCTGGAACTTTCCCATGGATGATGATGGGGGAGCTCCTCCCCCATACATTGGTACAGCCCTGGGATTGTCATTTTGCATCTCAGACAGAGGCTTGACCCCAAGAAAGGTGGCTCACTATGGCTTTTTCGACCTCAGAAGAACGAGATAAAATGACCGGCCAGGGACTAAACGCCGTGAGAAATCTATACAATCAGTGGTCTGACGAAGAACGGGGGAAGTACGCCCTGGTGGAAGTCAACCTGAAGAACTTCCAATACTACAACGCCAAGTACGGCAAAGAATTCGGGGACTTCATTCTAGAGCTGGTCTACCAGGTCATTGAGCGGCTTGTGGAAGGGCGCGGCTTTGTCAACCACACCTATGCCGATACCTTCCACTTCTTCATTGAATATGAGGAGCTTCCCGGAAAGACGGATGACGATTGCCTGCTGGATTCCTTCCTGATGGATTTGCTGCAAACTGTGTTCCTCTACGACCACCCCACCCTCTACAAGAACATATTTTTGTCGGTGGGCGTGATTTTGCCCCGGTTTCTCCACGGTGACTTCGAGCAGCTGATCTTTAAGCTGGGCGTCACCCGCAAAAGCTGCCCCCACATCCACAGCCGGGTGAACAGCTATGAGATCTACACCGATGAGAAGTATGCCGGGTACATCCGCAAGCTGGATTTGGCCAAGCGCCTCACCTTTGCCCGTGTGAACAACGAGTTCCAGCTCTACGTCCAGCCCAAGGTGGACATCCGCACCAACAAAATTGTGGGCGGAGAGGTGCTCATGCGCTGGAGCCAGAGCGGAGACGTGCCTCTGCGGGAGTATCTGGCCCTTCTGGTGGAGTTTGAGGAAATCTATGTGGTGGACAAGATACTCTTCCGCACGGCCTGCAAGTACCTCAAGGAGGGCCTGGACCAGAACCGGCCCCGGGTGCCCCTGAGCTTCAACATCACCAATTTGGCCCTGCTCCTGCGCAACTCCCACCAGGAGTACGTCTCCGTTATGGAGGAAATCGGGGTGCCCAGCCAGTACATTGAGATGGAGGTTCTGGAGGATGTGACCTTCCAGGATAACGAGCGCATTCCGGAAATTCTGCGGTACTTCAAGGAGAAGCATGTGCGCTGCTCTCTGGACGACTTTGGCACCGGCAACTCCTCCTTTGCCTTCCTCCTCAACGGTGACATCGACGCCATCAAGCTGGACCGGATTTTCTTCCGGGGCGAGCTGACCCCCAAGCGCAAGGTGCTGCTGCGCCAGCTGTTTGAAATCGGGCGCAATGTGGGCGTGGACGTCATTGCAGAGGGCGTAGAGGACCAGGTGTACATCGACTATCTGCGGGAGATCGGCGGCACGGTGGTGCAGGGCTTTTACTACTACAAGCCCATGCCCCTGGAGGAGTTCCAGGCCCTGCTGGATCAGCAGGAAGAACAAGAACAACCGCATACATAAAGAAAGCCCCCCATGGAATTGGCTCAATTCCATGGGGGGCTTTGTCTCCCCGGGGATTATTCCTCCCTTTGTTCCAGCCAACGCTCCAGGCGCTCACCCAGCCGTCGGCATCGCTGGGGAATCCCCAGCGCCTGAAACAGGGCCATGCGTCCCCCTTCCAGCAGGGCGCACAGCAGGTAAATCCCTGCCGCGCACGCCACCGTCGCCGCGGCCATACCCAGAGGGGAGAGCTCCAGCAGCCAGGCCCAACGCTGTTTCACCAGCGCCGTGCGCACCAGGTTTTGCTCGTGGATGAGATACACCCCCAGAGAAGGGCCTGCCAGCAGGGTAAACACCCGGCTTGCCCGCTGGGAGGGGCGGAATGTGGCCCCCGCCATCACCAGGCACACCGCCCCCAGCACCACAGTGGGCGAGGTGTACCCCGTCAGCAGGTTGCCCAGCTTGCACTCACCCAGCCACCACAGGGTGACATATTCCACCCACACCTTGCTCAAAAAGGTGACGGCGCTGCACAGCAGGTACAACCCCAGCCACTGCCCCGCCCGCAGCTTCCAGGGCAGGCCGTACCGGGCCAGCCATCCCCCTGCCAGATAGAGCAAGATCAGCCACGCCATGCTGTACCCGCCGCCCAGATTGTAGGCGCTGGGCATACGCAGCAGGGTGGGCAGGATGCTCATAGCCACCAGCAGGCACAGCAGCACCTGCCGCAGCTGCCCCCGGCTCATGCTGTCCATGGCGGCATTCAACAGCGGGCTGAGCAGATACACCCCAAAATAGGCGGTGACATACCAGTACTGGCTGGTGGTGATGGGGAACAGCACCGCCCATAGCCCCGGCTCGCCGGCCAGGCTGGGCACTGCCAGCAGCATTACCGCCGTGAGCACCACGCTCCAAAACCACACCTGGGTCCACCGGCTGAGGAGACTGCCCAGCTTGGCCCTCCTCCCCGCCATCACATAGCCGGTGAGCAGGGCGTATACATCCACGCCCACATTGACCATCACCATCAGGCCATGGCCCATCCAATAGTGGCCGCTCAGCGGCTGTGCGCCGTTGAGCACCCCGCCGTGGAGCAGCAGGTGGTAGCAGACCACCATCCCCATGGCAAGCATACGCAGAGCATCCAGCCCGCCGCTGCGCTCCTGTGTCAATTCACGTGTTTCAGCCATTTTTACGCTTCGGTCGTCCTTTCCATTCCCTGAAATACGCCCAGGCCGCCCTGCGGGCCTCCGGCTCCAGCAGGGTATTCACCCCTGCAAATGCCGCCAAAACCACCACCGTGGTGAGGGCGGCAGTGGCAATGAGGGGGACATAGCCGCTGTACTGCCGGGGCAGCAGCCGCCCCGCCCACAGCAGCACCGCCAGCACCACCCCATTGCGCAGCCACCGGCGGTAGGTCAGCCACGGGCTGTCCCCCAGCACCACCCGGTGGGCATAGACGATGATGTCGTTGGTGCGGTAGAACAGCGCCGCAATGGTGCCCAATACAGCGCCGTAAATCCCCAGAGCCGGGATACACACCAGGGATACCACCAGATTGATTGCGCTCTCCAGCACTGAGCGCCACTTGGTCTGCCGGTAGTGCCCGGCATAATCAATGCTGTTGTTGGAGGGATTGCGCCCATAGTTGAGCAGCTGCATCAGCAGAAACAGCCCCGGAAGCCAGTGATCCTGATAGGAGATGTCCTCTACCCCGGCGGTATACAGCGCCAGGAAGGGACGGATGAAGAGGAAGGCCACATAAAACAGGGCAAAGCTCAGGGCCAGGTAGTAGGTCTCATACACCCCCTGTACCTGGCGGTACCGCTCCCTGTCCCGGTGGAACAGCTGGCCCAGCGCAAAGTTGAGGCTGCTGGACACCAGCGTCACCATGGAGGCCACCATGCCGTAGAGCATGGCGTACATCCCGTACACACTCACCAGCTTCAGCCCGCAAAAGCCGGTGATGAGGATGGTATCGGTGTTGTTGAACACCAGCGCCGACAGCTGATGCACCAGCACATCCCCCCGCTGGGCCACCGCCTGCTCATTGGGCTTTGCCCGGAAGGTGAGCCAAGGATAGTGCCGCCGGGCATATCCGGCCACCAGCGCCGCCTGACACAAATCCACCAGGCAGAACGCCCCCTGCACCCACAGCACGCCAAAGCCCCGGCTCATCAGCCAGATGCGGGCCACATTGCTCAGCACTGTGAACACCATGCTGATGTTCCCCAGCACGTAGTTTTTTCCGTCCACCCGCAGCAGCAGCTGCACCGAGGCGGTGGTGAAGTACTTTACCACGCTGGACAGCCCCTGGAACAAAATCACCCCCACCACCAGATAGCCCGGCAGCTGGGTGCGCACCAGCAGCGGATAGACCAGGGCCAGCAGCCCCACCCCAAGGGCATACAGCACCCCTGTGCGGCGGAAAAACCGCTGGGCGGCGGCGAGGATGGCACAGACCTCCTCCCGCTCGCCCCGCCCCACAGGGCCGTACAGCGCCTGCAGCGCCGCCGCACCCACCCCCGCCTCCAACAGGGCAAAATAGGCGAAAATCTGGCGCACGGAGTTGAGCAGGCCGTTTGTCTCCGAGCCATAGCTGACCAGCACCAGCCGGGGGATGACAATGCCCAGCAGGGTGGTGACGGCAAAGCTCACCAGACCGTATACAAGATTTTTGATGCTTTTGGTGCGATTCATCTCTGATGCTCCCTCGTCTTTCTCCGGTCGGTCCACGCCGTCAGCGCCAGCAGCAGCCACCCGCTGCCCATGCGCAGCACAGCCCGCTCGGCAGGGGCGTACCCAGCCAGCACCCCGTCCCTCTGGCGTACCATCTGCCGGTAGTCCTCCCTGCCCATCACATGGCGTATCTGCTCCAGCTTCTCCCCCACGCTCCAGTCACTGCTGGCGGCGGCAAACAGGGCGTAGTAGAACAGGCTCCACATCCGCCTCTGCCACGCCTCCGACTGCTCCAAATTGGGACAGCAGGGGGTGAGGGCGGCCAGCACCCGGGCATTGGCCTGCTCCAGCTGGGACACATACCCCCGGCGAAAGCCGCTCAGCGTCCCCTCCGCCCCCTGGTGGTAGCCATAGTGCAGGCCGGGTACAAAGCACACCTGGGGGCACAGGCGGGCATACTCGGCCACAAACAGCGTGTCCTCCCCCAAAGACAGGTCGGGGGCAAAGGCAATCCCCCCGGCCACCAGCCGGGCCCGCTCATAGCGCTTGGCATAGACATAGTTGAACGCCCCCTGCTCCAGCATGGCGCACACCCCCGCCCCGTCCATGGGGCGCACCTGGGCCGGATACTGCTGGCGGGGGGTGCGGGCGCCGTCCTGCCAGAGGTTGTAGATACCGGTGACCACCAGGGATTCCTCCCCCGCCGCCATCAGGGCGGAGAGATAGCCCGGCTCCACCTGGTCATCGCTGTCGCAAAAGGTGATGTACCGCCCCTGGGCCGCCGCCAGGCCCGCATTGCGCGCGGCAGAAACCCCCCCATTGCGGGGCTGGTGGAGCAGGCGGAAGCGGGGGTCCCGCTCTGCCCACTGCCGGCAGATTGCCCCGCTGCCATCGGTGGAGCCGTCCTCCACCAGCAACACCTCAAAGCTGGGGTAGTCCTGCCCGGCCAGACTGGCCAGGCACTGCTCCAGCCGCCGCCGGGCATTGTATACCGGTACAATCACGCTGATGTCCACCTTATCCATCCTTCGCCCACTCCTTCAGCACCGCCATGCCCTGCTGCTCATCCTGCTGCGCCAGCTGCGCCAGACGGCGGCGCACCGCCTGGCAGGCCTGGGGGTGGCGCAGGCACCAGGCCACCTGCCGGGTCAGCTCATCCACATCAATGGGGACAATCCACCCCGTCTCCCCGCTTACAAACTGCTCCTGCGCCCCCGACACCTGGGTGGTCACCACAGGGCAGCCCAGCAGCCGGGCCTCGTTGGTGGTGGTGCAGTAGCCCTCAGTATAGGAGGGCTGCACATAGAGCGTACACTGGCGCAGATAGTGCAGGGGGTTATCCACATTGCCCAGCAGAATGAACCGCCTGGTGAGCCCCAAGGCGGCAATCTGCCGCTCCAGCTCCCCCCGCTGCTCCCCCTCGCCGCACACGTACCACACCACATCCAGTCCCTGCTCCACCAGCCTCTTGCAGCACTCCACCGCCATGGGCAGCCCCTTTTGGGGGGTAAGGCGGGCGATGGTGAGCAGGGTATGGGCATGGGCGCCGGGGGGCAGAGCGGGGCCCTCCTCCGCCCTACGCCGCAGCCCCTGCACATCCACAAAGTTATAAAACACCTGGGCGCGGGGGGCCAGGTGGGGGTGGCGGCGGACAAAGGAGTCCACCACCTGCCGGGACACCCCGTAGATGCGGTCATAGCGGGCGTGGCAGGCCATCAGGGCGGGATCGTCCCCGCTGTTGGTGTCCAAATCCCCGTGCAGCCACAGCACCTTTTCCCCCGCCTGCATCCGCTGGGCCACAAAGTATGCGGGCACTGTGTTGGGTGCGTGGTAGGCAATGGCAATGTCATACCACGCCTCCACAGGGCGCAGCAGGCTGGCCGACCAGCGGCATTGCTGCGTATAGGGCCCCTTGCCCCCCAGCAGGCGGGCCGCCGCCACCGCCTTTTCCACCCCCCAGCGGGGCTGGGTCAGCCCGTCCCGCCAGGTGACGGGGGCGAGCACCTGCACCTTTACCTGGGGCGGCACCTGGTCCATCAGCGCCCCGCCGGGAAACTGCACATAGAGGGTCACATCCAGCTGGCAGGCCACCATGCCCTCCAGCATGGCAATGAGCGCCCGCTCCACGCCCCCCATAATCATCTGCCTTGTGACAATGGCAATGCGCTTGCTCACGCCGTTCCTCCTCCCTGTCTGCCCCGCAGACGGCCCCACAGCTGCCCGGCCTCCCGCCGTCCCCGCAGCAGAGCATAGGCCGCCCCATCGTGCCCGCCCCGCAGGCAGGCCGCCGCAATCCGTCCCAGCCCATGCCAGAGCTGGGGACAGGCCAGCAGCTGCTGTGCGCCGGGCAGCCGCTTCAGCGCCGAGACCTGCCGGGCGTCCTTTGCCCAAAACAGCGCCGTATAGAGCATATCCGCCAGGCGCTGCCGCTGGGCCTGCACCCCCTGAGGGGGCACCTGGGCGGCCTGCGCCAGACACAGCAGGGTATACTGATTGTCCCAGAGATGCTCCAGGGGCACCTGCCGCCGCCGGGGGGCGCAGTGATAGTGGTAGCCGGCACAGGGCAGGCAATAGACCTGCTCTGCCCTTGCATAGCACTCCAGGGCAAAGCGCAAATCCTCCTGGGCGGCCATGTGCTCGGGAAAGCGCAGGCCGTGGCGGAGGAGGAACTGCCGCCGGTAGAGCTTGTTGGGTACATAGCCGTACAGGGGGTGGGGGTCGGTACACAGGGCAGAGAGGATTTGCAGGGCGCTCCTCCCCCCGGTGCAGGGCGGAGAGAGGATTTCCTCCCCCTGGCCCCGGTGGATGGTCAGCCCGCCCAGCACCACCTGCGCCCCGCTGCGCCGGGCGGCATGGACATATTGCTCCACCCAGTCCGGCTCCACCCGGTCGTCCCCATCCACGAACATCACATAGGCGCCCGTGGCCGCCGCCAAGCCCCGGTTGCGGGTATAGGACACCCCCCGGTTGTCATGGTGCAGCACCCGGATGCGCCCATCCCGCTGCGCCCAGCGGCGGCACAGCTCCAGGGTGCCGTCCTGGGAGCCGTCGTCCACCAGCACGATCTCCAGCGCCGGGTAGCTCTGGGCCCGCAGGGAGGTCAGGCACCCCTCCAGCTCATCTTGTAGGTTGTACACCGGCACAATGACGCTCACCTGCTCCACCTGTGCGCCCTCCTCTCATTGTCTACAGCACTGCCAGCAGTGCGCTCCAGCGCAGCGCCGCCAGGCGCAGGGTCAGCTTCAGCTTCCACGAGCCCTCCACCTGTCCCAGCGCCGCCATGGCCGCCCTGGTTCTGGGGTCACGGCAAATCTCCCTGCACCATTTCCACCTCGCCCCCACGCCGGAAATCCGCCGCCGCTCAGACAAGGCGGACATCACGCAGTAGAGCTTTTGCAGGGGCAGCTGGGGGGCAAAGCGCACATCCTCCCCAAAGTAATGCTCAAAGGCATCCATCAGCCGCTGAAACGCCTGCCAGCGGTCGGCACGGAAGGACTTGGTGATGGACCCGCCGTTGTACCAGTAGTGGTAGTAACGGGGGCCGTCCAGATAGTAAAAGGACTGTGCCGCCCGCACCACACGGGCGCTGAACACCGTGTCCTCGCAGTAGCGCACCTGCTGGTCAAAGCGCAGCCCGTGCTCCTCCAGAAAGGCACGGCGGTAGAGGGAGCGCCACGCCGCCACCACCGGCCCCAGGGTGAGCTGCCGGGTGCCCAGCAGGCGGGGGTACAGCTCCCGCTCCATACGCTGGCGGGAGTACAGCCCCTGGGTCATCCCCTCCTCGGTGCCAAAGTCGCACAGCGTGCCGTCGGCAATCCCCGGCCAGCCGGCATACATGGGGCGGAAACGCACAAAGTCCACCCCCTCCGCCTCGGCCACCTCCACCAGTTCCTGGAGCGCATTGGGGTCAATCCAATCGTCGCTGTCCAGAAAGAACAGGTACTTGCCCCGGGCCACAGCCATGCCCCCATTGCGGGCAGAGGCCAGCCCCCCGTTTTCCTTGTGCACCACCTGGATATGGGGGTGGACGGCGGCGTACTGATCGCACAGCTGGGGGCAGCGGTCGGGGGAGCCGTCGTCCACCAGAATAATCTCGATGTCCTCCAGGGTCTGGGCCAGCACACTGTCCACACAGCGGGACAGGTACGCCTCCACGCCGTAGACGGGAATGACCACCGAAACCAGCGCCATGCTCCTCACCCCTCTCTGCGGCCGCTGCGCCGCGCCCCTTCCCGGAGCACTGTATCCAGGTATCCCTGGGAGCGCTCCACCATCTCGGACAGCCGGCGCTGGCAATCCGCCCAGTCCAGCCCCGCCCAGTCCAGCTGCTCTGCCTTGCTCCCGCCGGTGAGGTAGTACCGGGACAGCCCCAGCTCCGCCAGCAAATCCTCCATGCGGGTGTTGATTTGCTCCCCACGGGGGAGCACCAAAAAGGGCCGCTGGAATATGAGGGCGAAGGCGGTGCCGTGGAAGGAATTGCTCAGCACGCACTGGGCATTGCGCACCAGGGAGATAAACTCCAGCGGCCCGCAGTCCCAGCAGCACCTGTCCCCATAGTCACTGGGGAATATGGTGTAAATCTTCCACCCCCGCTCCCGGGCCAATTGCCGGGAAATCTCCGCAACTTTAGGGTTGCGGTCAAAGTCGTACACCAGCAGGTAGTCCCCCTCCGGCTGCGCCGGGGCGATGGATTCCCAGTGGCTGCGGGGCAGGAGAAATACCGGGTCGCACACCTGTATGCCCCCGGCCACCCCCAGTCGGGTCAAAATGTCCACCCCGGACCGCTCCCGCACAGAGATGAAGTCCAGCTGCCTGAGCCATGTGCGCACCTGCTCCCGCTGCTCCGGCTCCACCTCTTTTGTGGCAAAGCTGGCGGCATAGGAGGCCCGCACCCCTGCGGAGGGGGCAAAAGTGAGGTAAAAGGCGGGGTCCTTCCCGTTTGGGAAGCGGGTGTTCCAGATCTGGTCGCTCCCCGCCAGATATACCTGCGCCTGGGGCGGGCACTGCTCCAGCTGGGCGGCGCTGGCATAGCGCTGGGGCGTCAGGGGGAGGTATTGTGCCCGAAACTGGTCAAAAGCCCGCTTTCTGGGGCTGAAATAGTCCCGTATCCGGCCGGGCAGCTTGCACAGGCTGTACAGCTGGCGCAGCACCGGCCGGTCAAAGGCGGGGCTGCTGCACCCCCACAGGCGGTAGTGGGTGCTGAGATAGGGCGGCTTATAGTCAATGATGGCGGGGGTGTGCCCCTGCCGGCGCAGGTACTCCGCCAGCGCATAGGCCTGAAGGCTGGCCCCCACATTGTATACATCATGACAGGTTATGGTGGCGATGTTCATACTTCCATCCTCTCTCGTCCCAGCGGGACGGGGTTGTGCTCCATCAGGCCCATCAGGGCCTCCACCGTGCTGCGGTGGGCATAGTCCCGCTGGCGGCAGTTGCAGGCCAGCCGGGCCATGCGCTGGGGGTCTTTGAGCAGTGCGGCAAGGCCGGCGGCGCACCCGGGCACATCCTGGGGGACAATCACCCCATCCACCCCGTCCTCCAGCTGGCTGGAGGCGGTGGGATAGCCGGTGATGGCCACAGGCCGCCCCAGAATCTGCGCCTCCTGCACCGCCACGCACTTGCCCTCATACCGGCTGGGCTGTACGTACAGGTCGCAGGCGCACAGGTAGGGATAGGGGTTGTCCCGCTTGCCCAGAATGCGCACATACTCCTCCATCCCCGCCTGGTGAATGCGCTGGCGGATCAGCGCTTCGTCCCCGCCATAGCCGATGAGATACCAGGTGGCAGGCACCCCCTGCTGGTGCAGGGCCTTACAGATGGCGGGCACCTGGTCGAAGTTCTTTTGATAAGTAAACCGCCCGATGGACAGCAGCCTTGGCCCCGCCCCCGGCGGCAGTTCCGAGGAGACATCCCCCTGGCTCCAGCGAATCATGGCCTGCACAGGCAGGGGGTTTTCCAGCTCCACCACCTTGGATTTCAGGGAGGGAAAGCGCTGCAAAAACCCCTCCGTCACCGCCGGGGAGATGGACACAATGGCGTCATAGGCCGCCCACATGGCCAGCTCTGAGGCGGCGTCCACCGGCAGGGCGGCGTAATCGGTGTGAATCCAGGCCACCTTGTACCGCCCCTCCGCTTTGCACTGGGCAAAGTAGTGTGGGGTGAGGAAGCTGATGACCATGTCGTAGCACACCTGTGAAATGGGGGGCATGGCAAAGGCGGTGTACTTGTGGCTGTACTCCAGGGCAATGCCATGCTCCCCGGTGATGCCCAACTGCCTGCGCCTGCGCTCTGCCCGCCATTTCCCGTACAGCCGTCCCAGCAGCACCCGCCACTGTCCCTGCCGGGGCAGGCTGGCCATGGGCGCCAGCAGGCTGGCATAGGCCGGAATCTCGGGCAGCAGATTGATGTAGGGGGGAATGTGGCCCAGCAGCGCCCCGGTATGGCTAAGGAGGAACAGGTCCACCTGATATTCCGCCGGGGAAAGCCCCTCCAGCAGCCCCAGCAGCGCCCGTTCAGCGCCCCCCAGCTCCATGCAGTGGGAGAGAATCAGAATGCGCTTCACTCCCTCACCCCCCTCCCCTTGAGCCAGCGGAAGCAATCCTCCCCGAACAGGCGGTGGAAGGGGCGGGTCAAGGCGCTGCGCACCTTGGCCCACCAGGGCAGGGCGCTTTTGGAGTACCAGTGGATGGAGTGGGTGTTGGCGGTGCGGCGCATCCGGCCGGTGCAGTCCTCATAGGGGTTGAGATACTCGCTGGGGAGGATGAGGGCGCCCCCCACCCGCTGCAGCGCCCCCGTCTGCTCCAGCCCCAGCGCCAGCAGCGGCTGCGTATTGAGGGCGGGACAGGCTGTGAGGCTCACACTGCCGTCTTCCGCCACCTGCCCGTCATATTGGCGGAGCATGGCCGCCACCGTGGGGTGGTGGGCCACACTGCCAAACCCCAGCCCCGTGGCCACATAGCGGGGGGTTTCAAAGCAATAGAAGGCGGGATTGTCCAGCAGGTCGTCAAAGCTGGCCACCGCCTCCACATCGGTGTCAAAGTACAGCCCCCCATGGGCCTCCACCACCGCCAGGCGCACAAAGTCGCTGAGGTATGCCCACTTCTTTTCCCTGTGGCAATAGGCGGTATAGGGGTGTCGGGACACATCAAAATTGTCCTCGTTCCACTCCACGATTTTGTAATCGGGGCAAAACCTCCGCCAGCTGCGGATGCACGCCTGCACCTGCCGGGGCTTTTCCCCCCTGCCAAACCAGCAGTAATGTATCACCTTTGGAATCATGCGCCCTTCCCTCCCCGATGCAGTCGCTGGTACAGCGCCGCAGGCATCAGCCCCAGCGCCAGGTTTTTCCCCAATTCCACCAATAGATAGGGGTAGTACCGCAGGGGCATCCCCACCAGGCGAAACCCGCTCCACTGGACATACACTGCCCGCAGGCGGGAGGAGAGGGTGCGGCGGCGGTAGGCGTTGCGGTCGTCCCGCATTTCATACAGCGGCTGCTGCAGGTTGTACCCCCGATAACCGGCGGCATACAGCTTATACCAGAGGTTGCAGTCCTCAAATCGGAGCAGCCGCCGATCCACCGTATACCCGCCCACCGCCAGATAGGCCTCCCGCCGAATCATACAGGGGGCGTGGCAGTGCACCGGGGCATGAAAGACAAAATCCCGTATCTGGGGGCAGGGGATGACCTCCCTCGGCCCCCAGACACACGTTCCGTCAAAATAGCGCATGGCGCTGCTCACAATGGCGTACTCCGGGTGGCTGTCCAGAAAAGCCGCCTCCACCTCCAGCCGGGTGGGCACCGAGCGGTCATCCCCATCCATCCGGGCCACATACACCCCCCGGGAGCGCTCCAGACAGCGGTTGAGGGTGATGTTCAGCCCCTGATTGGTTTCATTGCGCAAAAGGGTGACCCGCTGGGGGTCCCGCTGGCGGTAGCCCTCCGCCACGGCATAGGTGTTGTCTGTGGAGCCGTCGTCGCACAAAATCAGCTCCCAATCCTGAAAGCTCTGGCCCCAGATGGAGTCCAGCGCCTCTGCCAGGGTATCCCCGCACTGGTAAATCCCCATGATGATGGACACCTTCGGCGTCCCCTCGCCCTGTGTCATCCCCGTCACCTCCGCAACAAATTCATCAGCTGGAGCATGGCCAGCATACTCCAGCGCCAGCGCAGCCGCCCCAGGACAAAGAACACCCACCAGGGCACAGGCAGCTGCCCCAAGGGCAGCTGCGCCAGCGCCTTGCGGTAGCGGGGAAGCGCCAGGATGCCCTTCAGCGCCTGCCCTTTTTCGCCCCAGGACATCCCGTCGTCCTCTGCCAGATTCAGCCCCAGACCAATCAGCCCCAGGGCAATGCGGTTTTGCAGCGCCTGCTCCAGCTCTGCCCCGCCGCCAGCCTGCGCCGCCAGCGCCGCCATGCGGCGGTACAGCTCCCCCCACCGCTCCACCAGCTCCGGCTTGTACCGGTGGGTAAATGAGTCTGCGCCCCCTTTTTCATAGTGATAAAAGGTCTGGGGGAGGTAGACGGCGCAGTCAATCCCCCGGAACACCTCCAGGTTGAACAGGGCGTCCTCCGTGCCAATCAGCCGGGTGTCCACAAAACGCACCCCGTCCACCGCCTGCCTGCGGTACAGCTTGCCCCACACCGCAGCCAGACTATCTACCTCCTGGGGGCGGCGGAGCTGCGCCCCCACAGGCCCCAGCAGCCGCTGAAACAGCTGGGCCGTCTGCCCGCCCCGCCAAATCTGCCCCTGGGCGCCCAGGGGCTGCACCGGCCTGCTCCCGCTGGGATATTCCCGGCAGTAGCACCACAGCACCACATCTGCCTGCGCCTGCTTCAGCTGCGCCAGGGCGCAGGCGAGGGCGTCCGGCTCCAGCCAGTCGTCGCTGTCCACAAAGGCGACCAGCTCTCCGGCGGCCTCCTCCAGCCCCCGATTGCGCGCCCCAGATGGCCCCTGATTTTCCTGGCGAATGACCCGAATGCGCCCATCCCGCCGGGCATACCGGGCGCAGACCTCCGCTGTACCGTCGGTACTGCCGTCGTCAACCAGCAAAATCTCCAGTGCAGCGTGGGTCTGGGCACACACGCTGTCCAGACACCGGGGCAGCTGCTGCGCCCCGTTGTACACCGGAATGATGACGCTGATACACTCCTCCATCCCAATTCCTCCTCACGATAGCAGGCCCCAGCCGTGCATTTGGTAGTAAAAGAATGCCGTGTACAGCACCACCGCCGCCATGGTGGCCAGCTTGCCCGACAGCTCCTCGAAGAGGAACTTCAGCTCCCAGGGGAGCAAAATCCCCGTGGCGTACAGGCTGACGTAGATGGGCAGCCGCCCGATGTAAATGCCCGAGGTGACCATAGACACCATGTACAGCGCCGTGGACACAATGCTTGCATTGGCGGCCAGATTGATGACCGGGTCGTTGACATAGCGGATGCTGCGCAGCCCCACCAGCGAGAGTATGGTGGGCATGGCGTACACCAGCACCCGGATGGGGCTGGTCCCGTCGTCGTTCATGCTCTGCCAGTCGCTCACCACCGTGGTATACTGGGTGTCCTCCAGCACAACACTGAGCATCTGCGTAAACTGATCCACCGCCACCAGGGCCAGCACGCTGCATACCAGGGTCACCATCATCTTGCGGTTCCACGCCTGGCCCTGTATCATCCACACCACCGGCAGCATCATCAGCGCTGTGGCGTGGATGGTGGAGGCCAGCAGGATGAGCACCACAAGGGGGGGCCACCGCCGCTCCAGCATAAACTTCGTGCCCGCCAGAATGATGGTCACCGCCAGAAACTGCCGCATACCGTTGGTACACCAGGAGATGTAGTCGGTGGAGGCCACAAAGATAAAGATGCTCAGCCAATAGTTGCACGAGTAGCGCCGGTAGAGCAGCGCCAGCACCACCAGCTGGAAGGCCGCAATGACCATAAAATACAGTACATCCCGGTTTCCCAGGAGGAATTTCAGCGCCAGGGAGACCACCGTAAATCCGGGGTCCTTGGTCACCTTTGCCAGGGTGTCCCCCCATTCCCCCAGCTGGGTGGGCATGGCTAGAAATCTCCAGCGGTAGGAGCCGGTATCCGCAATACCGTCGCTGCGCACCCCCGCCAGGATGATGTAGGGCAGTACCAGCAAAATGGCGGCGGCCGCCCCCCACCGCTCCACCGCTACCCCGTCTACCAGCTCCCGCCGGGGCGGGAAGGCGCGGAAGAGAAATGCGCCCCCCACTACCATCCAGACCAGGAGCAGCCAGTTGTTTATATATCCCATACAGCGCCCTCACTTGTCTGCCCCAGTACGCCGGGGCAGCGCCCCCAGACGGGTCTGGTGCAGAATATCCACAATCTCCCCCGTCACCACCTGCTGCCCCCGCTCCTGGGCAAAGGCACGGGCGGAGGCAGAAAAGCGGGCGTACTCGGCGCCCATCAGCCCCTCCACACAGCGGGCCATCTCCTCCACATCCCCCTGGGGGACGAGAAAGCCGTTTTCTCCAGAGCGCACCACCTCCCGGTGGCCCCGGTTATCAAAGGCCACCACCGGCAGGCCGCAGGCCATGGCCTCAATCAAATTCAGCCCGAACCCTTCCCGCTTGCTGGAGGCCACGCACAGGTCGCTGGCACGGAGCAAATCGCCAATGTCGCTGCGCCAGCCGGTAAACACCACCCGGCTGTCCACCCCCAGCCGCCTTGCCTGCGCCTGATAAGCCCCCCGGGCATGATCCGGCCCCACCAGCAGCAGCTTGACGCCGGGATGGGCAGGGGCAAGGCGAGCCACCAGCTCCAGCAGCTTGCCCTGGTTCTTGTTGGCAATGAGCTCTGCCACATAAATCAGCACCCAGTCCCCCTCCTCCAGCCCCAGCTGGGCACGCAGCTGGGAGCGGGGGGTGAGGTGCGCCTCCAGGCGCTCCAAATCCGCCCCCACACCGGGCAGGCGCACCAGCGCCCTGCGGTACATATGGCGGCGCTGGGCACGCCGGTAGTCCTCTTCATTGATGGTCACCAGCACATCGGTCTGCCGGGCCAGAATGCGCTCCACCGGGTAGTAGAGCAGCCAGTTGCGCAGGGGCCCACCCTTATAAAAATGAAAGCCGTGGGCCATGTATACCATCTGCGGGCGGGGCTTGCACCCCACCACCGCCAGCCGGGCCACAAGCGCCCCCGTGGGGGTGTGGCAGTACAGCACATCATACGCCCCCTGCCGCAGCAGCCGCCGCAGCTTTACCACCCCTGCCACTGTGCCCGGATGAAAGGGGTTGCGCCGCCAGGGCATGGGGTAGCAGCAGCTGGCCTCCTCCACAGGGGCGTCCATATGGCAGGCCACATCTGCCACCCACCCCGCCTCACGCAGCGCCCGCAGGGTGGGGCGGTGGAATTTACACACATGCTCTTTGGCCACGTTGGCCACCAGCAGCAGGCGGGGCGTTTCCCGGCTCTGGATGCGCCCGGTTCCGCCCTCCACCACGCCGTCCCGGCGGAGCACAGCCACCACCGTGCCCAGCAGGCACCGCACATCCATGGCCAGGCCCATCCGGCGCAGATATTCCCCATCCAGCGCCGCCTTCACGGGGATTTCCAGCTCATCCCGCCCGTTGATCTGCGCCCAGCCCGTAAGCCCCGGCGCAATCTGATGTACTCCGTATCTGTCCCGCTGGGCAATCAAATCCTCCTGATTCCACAGGGCGGGGCGAGGCCCCACCAGATACATCTCCCCTTTTAAAATGTTGAACAGCTGGGGAAGCTCATCCAGGCTGGTCTTGCGCAGCACCCGTCCCACTCTGGTGATATAAGCCTCGGGGTCGGCCAGCAGGTGGGTGGGCTGATTCTTCGGGGTGTCGGTGCGCATGGTGCGGAACTTGTAGATTTCAAACAGCCGTTTATCCTTTCCCACCCGCTTCTGCCGAAAGAGCACCGGCCCAGGGGAGTCCACCTTCACCGCCACTGCCACCGCCGCAAGCACGGGGGAGAACACCAGGCA
Organism: uncultured Oscillospiraceae bacterium; assembly: GCA_944387115.1. Taxonomy (GTDB): domain Bacteria; phylum Bacillota; class Clostridia; order Oscillospirales; family Oscillospiraceae; genus Enterenecus. Next base: position 5,318 of record CALXDR010000011.1, on the reverse strand, counting down.
GGCCCCCGCCGCAATGAGCCACCCCAGTATCCGCTTGACCACCAGGTAGCGCCGCTGTCCCGCCGTGAGGGTGTGATACCCCTCGCCCTGTCTCTCTGCCGTCTGCAGCTGTTCCCACTTCACCCCATCCACTCCTCTGCGCCTTTCTCCTCTGAGCCTGCGGAAGACGCAGGATCAGAGTCCATATCTATTCCATTTTAGTATACCTTGTTTCCACCGCCATTGCAAGGGTGCAGGCAGAGGGGGCGTTTGGGGCGGATTCACTCTTTCCAACCACTCCGCCCTGTGGTATACTGTAACGACTATCTTATCTATCCCATAGGGTAGCATCACCACGAAATGAGGAAAACCGATGAATCCACCCATTGATTTATCAAGCTGTATCCTGCACACCCCCAGGCTCACCCTGCGGCCATGGACCATGGACGATTTGGAGGACCTTTATGCCTATGCCTCGGTGGACGGCGTGGGACAAATGGCAGGCTGGCTCCCCCACGACAGCCGTGAGACCTCCAGGCGTATTTTAGAGGACTTCATCTCCGGCGGCGAGGTACTGGCTCTGGAGTATGAAGGCCGTGTGGTGGGCTCCCTGGGGGTACACACCTATGACGAGGCCCACCTGCCCGCCTTCCTCTTCCAGCCCTGCCGGGAAATTGGCTTTGTACTGGCCAAGGACTGCTGGGGGAAGGGTCTGATGTGCGAGGCGGTACACGCCGTGGTGCGCTATCTCTTTGATGAGGTGGGCCTATACGCCGTTTTGTGCGGCAGCTTTCCCTGGAACCGTCAGTCCGCCCGGGTACAGGAGAAGTGCGGCTTCCGCTTTCACACCCGGATTGACGACTTTACAACCCGCAGCGGGGCCAAAGAGTCGGTGGTGTACACCGTCCTCTACCGCACACAATGGCTGGCTGCCCAGGAATAGGAGATGAACATGGACTACAACGCCCTTCTCCACGGCTGCTGCGAACTGGGCTGCCGTCTGCTCTCCTGCGGGGGAGAAATTTACCGAGTGGAAGACACCGTGCGCCGTGTCTGCGCCGCCTACGGCGTGGACAGCGAGGTCTTTGCCATTCCCAACTGCCTGATTGTCAGCGTCACCGACCCCCAGGGCCGCATTTATACCCGTATGCGCCGGGCAGAGGTGCAAAGCACCAACATCGAGGCCCTGGAGCAGTATAACGCCCTGTCCCGCCGGGTGTGCGCCAACCCGCCCCAGGACCCCCGGGAAATTGTCTCCTGCGCCCAAAGGGTGGGGCGGCAGGTGGCGTGCTATCCCATTGCCGTACAGCTGCTGGGGTACTTTCTCGGCGCATTTTTCTTCGGATTCTTCTTCTCCGGCGGCTGGGTGGAGGCGGTGGCGGCAGGTCTGTCCGGCCTGACAGCCGGCGCCTGCGTGCTCCTGCTCAGCCACACCCGCTCCAACTTCTTTATCAACACTATGCTGGCCGGGTTTGTGCTGGCCTTTACCGCCTATGGCCTGCTGGCCCTCCGGGTGCCTGTCAATATACAAGTGGTCATCACCGGCTCCATTATGACCCTGGTGCCCGGACTGGTGTTCACCAATTTTATGAGCAACCTGCTCACCGGGGAAATTGTGGCTGGTCTGAGTACCTTTGTGCGGGCAGTGCTCACCGCCGGGGCCATTGCCCTGGGCACCGGCGCTGCCATTGCAGTGTGCGAGGGAATGTGGAACCTCACCGCAGGCAATGCAGATTTGATTGCCTATTCCCCCGTGCTGTGCTGCGTGCTCTCCTTTTTCGCCTGCCTTGGCTTCTGCTTCCCCTACAACGTCCAGGGGCTGGGGGCCATTTTGTGCTGTCTGGGCGGCGCCCTGGGGTGGGCGGTGTACCTCTCCGGCAGCGCCGCCGGGCTGGGCGTGTACGTCCCCTATCTGCTGGCCTCCATGGTGGTGGCAGTCTACTCCGAGTTGATGGCCCGGGTGCGCAAGTGCCCTGCCACCTCCTACCTGCTCATCTCCTACTTCCCCCTAGTGCCCGGCTTTACCATCTATCAGGCCATGGATTATGGCATACGGGGGAATATCAGCGCATTCATCGAGACCTTCCTGCGCACCTTTGGCATTGCCGGGTGCATCGCCCTGGGCACGCTGTTTATCTCCACCCTGCTGCGCATTGCCCAGCGGCGGCGGGTGCGCTGACCGGGCGCTGTACACTCCCCCCAGATGCGCCGGGACAACACTGCCCGCCCACGGGCAATCCCTCCGAATTGTATAATAATAGAAACCTCTCCCGGCAAAAGGGGGAGGTTTTCTATTCCATTGTAACCTTTTTGTTATTGACCCTGTTTTCTTCCGGTGATATGATGGATTTCGCAAACAACTGTGTCGAATCCTAGCGAGTACGAGAGAATACGAGGTCACAACCATGAAGTACAACCACTGCCTGTTCCCTGCGCTGTGCTGTTGCGCACTGCTGCTGGCGGGGTGCTCCCACAGTGGGCCGGGCCAGTCCCCCGCTGCCGCCGCCACCCATTCCCTGCCCGCCCCCCAGCAGACCGTTCCCCTCGCTCCGGCAACCACCCCTCCCCCTGCCACACCCGAGCCCACCCCGGAGCCTACTCCGGAACCTACTCCGGAACCTACGCCCACCCCTGTGCCCTACACCTTTGGGCAGCCCCTGGAGGAGAGCGCCCCTGTGGCAGATGACAGCGCCTTCGACCACGCTGTGTTTCTGGGGGACTCCCGCACCGAGGGGCTGCAAATGTTCAGCGGCCTGCGCCATGGGGATTTTTACTGGGCCAGGGGGATGAGCGTGTTCCAGGCCACCAGCGAGCAACACCGTATCTTTACCGTAAACGATATCTCCTGCAACCTGGTGGAAACCCTGGATTTTCAAACCTACGATGCAGTCTACCTGATGATTGGCATCAACGAGCTGGGCTATTCCCCCCAGGCCTATCAGGACAGCCTGTACAACCTGGTGATGGAGATCATTGCCCGCCAGCCCCAGGCTGTGGTCTATCTCCAGACCCTCCCCCCGGTCAACGAGGGCGAGGCCCGGGCCAATAACCTGGCCTCCTACATCAACAACCATCAGGTGGAGCTGTTCAACCAAGCCATTGTGCAGGTGGCTGAGGAAACCCAGGTGGTTTTGCTGGATACCGCAGCGGCCTTTCGGGATGCCAACGGCCAGCTCCCCGCTGAACTGTCCTCCGACGGGGCGCACCTTACCGTCAAGGGCTATCAGATTTGGGCGGACTTTTTGCGCTGCCACACCATGGATGCCGCACGGTACCAGGCCGCCCGGGACATTCCAGACGAAATCATCGAGCCGGACGTGTTTGTGGAACCGGACATCACCATCAATGAGGAGGTAAACTGATGAAGTCTAGCATACTGCGCCCGCTGTGCGCCCTCACTTTGCTGGCACTCCTTCTGGGCGGCTGCACCGCCCGGGACGGCGTGTCCTTTTCCCCTGCCCACGGGGAGGTCCTGCTGGCGTCGGGGGCGTTCGACCCCTCTTTGGAGCCTGTGGATTTGGAGACTGCCGCCCTGCTCTACGGCCTAGAGCCTGACCAGCTTGTAGACGGGGTGTGTTACCTGGCTGCCAACACCTCTGTGAGCGCCGATGAGCTGGCAATCCTGGTCTGCAAGGACGAGCAGGCCGCTCAGACTGCCCAGACCGCCCTGGAACAGCGGGTGGACAGCCAAATCACCGTATCCCAGTCCTACTGCCCCGCCGCCATCCCCCATCTGGAGGGGGCCATTATCCAGCGCACCGGCAACACTGTGCTGCTGGCAGTGGGCGAGCCCACCGGCGTACTGGACGCCATCCAGAGCTTGCAGTGATGCAGCCAGCAAAAAATCGCCCGGAACCTTGCGGTTCCGGGCGATTTTTCTTGCACGGCAATGCGCTGCGTCAGCCCTGCGGGCTGGGGGGCTGCTCCCCCTCCGCCGGGGCGGCGTCAGCGGGCTGGTCGGGGTTGTGCGCCCCGTCCTGGTCGGGGCGCTCTGTCTCCGCACCCTGACCGTCCCCATCCGCCTGGGGGAGGGGCGCAGGCACCGGCTGACTGGTCATGCGGATGGAGCGGGCGGGCGGCTCAATGTCCCCCTGGGGGCGGTGCTGGGTGGAGGCATAGGGATCGTCCACCAGCGCAGGGTCCCGACCCTCAATGATGGCTACCATCTCCCCACCGGTGATGGTCTCCTTCTCCAGCAGATAGGCCACCACCTTGTCCATATCCTCCCGATTCTCCCGGAGGATGCGCACCGCAGCCTGGTAACAGCTGTCCAAAATGGACTTCACCGCATGGTCCATGCGGGCGGCGGTGTCGTCGGCGCACTCCAGGCCATAGCCGCCGTCCAGGTACTGGTTGCGGCGGGAGGCCAGGGCCATCATGCCGAACTCATCGCTCATGCCGAACATGGCCACCATGTTGCGGGCGATGTTGGTGGCGTCCTGAATGTCCTGGGAGGCCCCGTTGGTCATGGTGTTGAGCACCACTTCCTCGGCGGCGCGGCCGCCCATGGACACGGTGATTTTCGCCATCAGCTCATCCCGGGTGCGCAGCTCGGTTTTATCCTCCTCGGGCATCAGCAGGGTATAGCCCAGCGACCCCTGGGTGTGGGGCACGATGGTGATTTTCTGTACCGGCTCGCTGTTCTTCTGCTTATAGGCCACCATGGCGTGGCCCACCTCGTGGTAGGCAACCAGGCGCTTTTCAAACTCGGTGAGCACGCTGCCCTTCTTCTCGGTTCCGGCGATAACCAGTTCAAAGGCGGCCAGCAAATCCTCCTGGGTGACCAGGCGGCGGCCCTTGCGCACCGCCCGGAGGGCGGCCTCGTTGACCAGGTTGGCCAAATCAGCGCCCACGCAGCCGGCGGTGGCCAGCGCCACCTTCTTCAGGTTCACATCCTCCGCCAGCTTGATGTTGCGGGTGTGTACCTGGAGGGTGGCAAGACGGCCTGCCAGGTTGGGCCGGTCCACAGTGATGCGGCGGTCAAAGCGGCCGGGGCGGAGCAGCGCCTGATCGAGCACCTCAGGGCGGTTGGTGGCGGCCAGCAGAATGACGCCCTTAGAGGGGTCAAAGCCGTCCATCTCCGCCAGCAGCTGGTTGAGGGTCTGCTCCCGCTCGTCATTGCCCCCCATCCGGTTGTCCCGGGACTTTCCGATGGTGTCAATCTCGTCGATAAAGACGATGCAGGGGGCCACCTTGTTGGCCTCCTTGAACAGGTCACGGACACGGGAGGCGCCCACGCCCACAAACATCTCCACAAAGTCAGAGCCGGAGATGGAGAAGAAGGGCACGTTGGCCTCCCCCGCCACCGCCTTGGCCAGCAGGGTCTTGCCGGTGCCCGG